>DASTCF010000098.1:0-54387 GCA_035711365.1 Gemmatimonadales bacterium | reverse complement strand
CGGCGGTCGAGCGCGAAGAGCTGGCGCGCCACGGCATCCCAGTGCCGTTGCTTCTCCTCCCGGATGCGGTTGTGGTAGGAGTGCTCGCCCCACCCCGGCCCGTCCTGGTCGCCCCGGAATTTGCCGCCGCGCGTCGCCCCGGCCGACAATCCATCGAGCTCCCGCGCGCCGAACGCCGTCACCTCGAAGAAGCGTGCCGCAGTCCGGTCGGCGACGACGGTAAGGATCCGGCCGAATTCGTCCTCGGCTGCCGCAAGCTCGCGCACCAGCGGCGTCCGATCCACAGCCAGGCGCGACCGGTGGACCCTCGGCAGAGGCACCGCTTCGAAGAGTTTGAGCGGGCCACATGCGAAGATGGCCAGTCCCTGGGATGGCGGGAGGTTGCCCGGGCGGCTCAGCCAGGTCAGCACCCGTTCGAGATCCCGGCGCGCAGCCTCCTCCACTTCGCGGTCGAGTCCGAGCGCAGGCAGCGCCTCTTCCAGCGCGCGCACCCGGTTCTTCACCTTGATGAGGTACTTACCACGCACCCGATCGCGGGGTTCGACCTTCAAGTAGCAGCTCACCACCCGGTGCCGGCCCGGGCGGACGGCGTTGAGTCGGGCCAACTGGTGGCCGATACCGTTCTTCGACCGTGCGAGGGTCGCGGTGGCCATGATATCCTCCACCGGCCGACGGCCGGACGGGGTCAGAAGAATACCGGCTCGCGGTAGCTTCCGTAGACCGTCTCCAGCACGTGCCGGATTTCAAAGAGAGTGCAGTATGCGCGGGCGCAATCGAGCATGGCGGGGATCACGTTCCGATCCTCGGCGGCCGCCCGCCTCAACTCTTCCAGGCGCTGATCCACCACTCCCTGATCGCGCCGGGCGCGGACGCGAAGGAGTCGGTCGCGCTGAACCCGCTCCGCGTCGTCGCCGATCTTGAGGATCTCGACCGGTGCCTCGGTATCCTCCAGGAAATCATTCACACCGACCGCAATCCGGCGCCCCTGCTCCACGTCCTGCTGGAAGCGCGCGGCCGCGCGGGCGATCTGACGCTGGAACCAGCCGGACTCGATCGCCCGGACGACCCCGCCCTGCGCGTCGATCTCGGCGAAGAGGGCCTCCGCCTCCTGCTCGAGCTGGTCCGTCAGCGCCTCGAGGTAATAGCTGCCCCCGAGGGGGTCGGCGACGTTCGGGACCCCGGTTTCGTAGGCGAGGATCTGCTGCGTGCGGAGCGCGATGCGGACAGAATCTTCCGTCGGCAGGGCCAGCGTTTCGTCGAACGCGTTGGTATGAAGCGACTGGGCCCCGCCCAGAACGGCCGCAAGCGCCTGGTACGCCACGCGGACGATGTTGTTGTGCGGCTGCTGGGCGGTCAGCGAGACGCCGGCCGTTTGGCAGTGGAACCGCATCATCCAGCTGCGGGCATCGCGCGCGCCGTACCGTTCACGAAGGTGCCGCGCCCAGATGCGGCGCGCCGCCCGCATTTTCGCGATCTCCTCGAAGAAATCGTTGTGCACGTCCCAGAAGAAGGACAGCCGTGGCGCGAACGCATCCACGTTGAGCCCCCGGGCCAGGCCGTGCTCGACGTAGGTGAAGCCATTGGCCAGCGTGAACGCCAGCTCCTGGACGGCGGTTGAGCCGGCTTCCCGGATGTGATATCCCGAGATCGAGATGGTATTCCATTTCGGCGTGTGTTCCGCGGCCCATTCGAAGAGATCCACGATGATCTTGAGCGCAGGCTCCGCGGGGAAGATCCACGCATGCTGCGCCATGTACTCCTTCAGGATGTCGTTCTGAATCGTGCCGCGGAGCTGCCCGATCGGCACCCCCTGGCGCTCGGCCGCGGCGACGTAAAAACAGAACACCATCGCGGCAGGGCCGTTGATCGTCATCGAGGTCGAGACCTGGTCGAGCGGAATCCCGGCGAACAGGGTCTCCATGTCCGCCAGACTCGAGATCGCCACGCCGCACTTGCCGACTTCCCCTTCGGACCTGGGATGATCGGAGTCGTAGCCCATCAGCGTCGGGAAGTCGAAGGCGACCGACAAGCCGGTCTGGCCGCGGGACAGGAGGAATTTGTAGCGGGCGTTGGTGTCCTCAGCGGTGCCGAATCCCGCGAACTGCCGCATCGTCCACAGTTTGCCGCGGTAGCCCGTGGGGTGGATCGCCCTGGTGTACGGGTATTGTCCGGGCAACACGCCGCCAGCGGTGAGATGCGCGGTGTCGAGCGGAGTGTAGACCGGCTCCACCTGCCGGCCGGAGATCGACGTGAAGTCGGAATCGTCCCGAAGCGGCAGCCGTCCGTACTGCTCGCGCCAGGCCGCGACCTCCGCGCGAAGCGCCGCGAGCTCCCGTTCCCGCTCCGCGGCGGCTCTGGCCGCTTCGGCTGTACTCATATCTTCGCTCCCTGCTTGATCCCGTCGAGAATCGCGGCGGCGACCTCGTAGGGGCTCACACGCCCCGATTCGACATCATCCAGCCGCTCACTGATCGCCTGTCCGGCGCGGGTCTCCGCCCACACCCAGTGACCCAGTGCCCGGTCCACCACCTCGCGAGTCCGCTCCGCCAGGCGGCGCCGGCGCCGTTCGCGGAGCTCGCCGGTCTTCTCCAGCCACGTGCGGTGTTGCTCGAGCGCGTCCACCACCGCATCGACGCCTTCCCCTTTGGCGGCGACGGTCGCGAGCACAGGCTGGGCCCACGCCTCGGCGGCTGGTTGGGCAGGCGAGATCGCGGATGGCACCCGGGCCCCATGGTGGGCCCGGACATGGCGGAACGCGTTACCCTGGCGGATGCCGAGGGTGATCTCGATTTCCTGCCGAAGCTTGTCCGCCCCCGGGCGGTCGGCCTTGTTCACGATGAAGACGTCGGCGACCTCCATGACCCCGGACTTCAGCGTCTGGATGCCGTCGCCGGATTCCGGAACGAGAAGCAGCACGCTCGTGTCCGTCATGCGTGACACATCGAGCTCCGACTGGCCGACCCCCACGGTCTCGACGATGAGCCGGTCGAAGCCAGCGGCGTCCAGGACGTCACAGACTTCCCGGGTGGTCATGGCGAGACCGCCGAGGGAGCCCCGGGTGGCCATTGACCGGATGAACACCCCCGAATCGAGCGAGACCGACTCCATCCGGATCCGGTCGCCCAGGAGCGCTCCTCCCGAGAACGGGCTCGTGGGATCCACCGCGACCACGGCGACCGTCAGGCCCCGTGCGCGGTAGGCGCTCACGAGCCGTTCGGTCAGCGTGGATTTGCCGGCGCCAGGCGGCCCGGTCATGCCGATCCGGTACGCCCTGCCGATGTCGCGGTGGATTGCGGCGAGCAATTGCTCGAACCCCGCGCGGCCATTCTCGACGATGGAAATCGCCCGGGCGAGCGCGGCAGGCTTGCGTGCCAGGAGCCCGCTCAGCAGCGCATCCAGATGCATGCTGGAAAGTCGCACCAACTAAGGAGATGGGCAAGTTTACCGGGCCGCTTCGCGCCGGGCTCGCTACATCAGGAATTTCGTGGCGAGCCCCAGCAGCAGGAAGAACCCGCACATGTCGGTGAAGGTCGTGACGAAGATCGAGCTGGCGATCGCCGGATCGACTCGCAGGCGCTGCAGAAAGAGCGGTACGAACGCGCCGGCGAATCCGGCGACCGCGAGGTTGGCGGTCATCGCGAAGAACACGACCGACCCGAACTTGGGTCCATCGACCAGCGTTCCGATCAGGCCCGCGAGCGTTGCGTTCGCAAGGCCGTTGACCAGTCCCACCAGCATCTCCTTCCCGACGATCTGGGCCTCCTGACCCTCCGGCACCTGGCCCAGCGCGATGCGGCGCACGGACACTGCCAGTGCCTGCGTCCCCGCATTGCCTCCCATCCCGGCGATGACCGGCATGAACACCGCCAGCCACTTCAGCTCCTGGATGGCGTCCGAGAAGAAGTAGACGATGGACGCCGCGGCGAAGGCCGTCCCGAGGTTGACATAGAGCCACGGCAACCGGCTCCGCACCGCCCCGGTCCACCGGGCGCTCAACTCCTCGTGGGCGGAGACACCGCCGAACTTGAGGAGGTCCTCGGTCGTTTCCGCCTCGACCACGTCGATCACGTCATCGAACGTGACGCGGCCCAGCAGGCGGCCGGTTCCGTCCACCACGGGCACGCTCGGCAGGTTGTACCGAGCCATGAGGCGGGCCACCGCTTCCTGGTCGAGATCCGGGGTGACGTGAAGGACCGCTTCCTCCATGAATTCGCGCACGGGTCGGGTCGGCGGGCTGGTCACGAGATCCTTGAGCGGCAGCACACCGACGAGGCGCCGGGTGCCATCGACCACGAAGACCTGATAGAAGGTCTCGATTTCTCCGGAGAGCCGGCGGATTTCCTCGATCGCCTCTCCGGCCGTCGCCGTGTCCGTCACGGCCATGACGTGGGTCGTCATGAGGCCGCCGGCAGTCTCCTCGTCGTAGCTCAGCAGCCGTTCGACGTCCGACCGATCCTCCACTTCGGAGAGAATGCGCTCCTGGGCCTCCGGATCGAGCTCCCGGAGGATGTCCGCTGCATCGTCGTCCGCCAGCTCTTCGACGATCTCGGCCGCCTGGGCGGGCGCGAGCGCGGCGAGCGTGTCCTCCGCGTGGGCCTCCTCCGACATCTCGACGAGCGCCTCGCCCGAGACTTCGGGCGGGAGCGCCCGCACCGCGGTGAGGCGATCCGCCTCATCCAGCGAGGAGAGCACGTCGGCCAGGTCCGGCGGCTCGAGCTTACGGGCCCGTGCGACGAAATCGGGGAGCCGGCCCGTGCGGACCAGCGCGACCAGCGCGTCGAGGGTCTTGGAACGCATCGTCAGGGCGTCTCGCGGGCGAGAGGAATGGCGACGGTCGGGCCCGGACGAACCGTGACACGTTCGACGCGGGTGGCGGAGGCCTGCAATACGTCAATTTCGAGGCCGAACAACAGGAAGCGCTCCCCGGCGGCCGGGATGCGCCCGGCCAGCTCCACCAGAAGGCCGCCAACGGTGGCGGACCTGGCCGAGGGCAACGTCACGCCAAAACGCTCCTCCAGAGCCCCTGTCGGTGTCGCCCCGTCGAGTTCGACCATTCCCGGAGGCGCCGTGGAGCCCGCCCCGGGCGCCAGATCGTGCTCGTCGAAGATCTCGCCGACCAGCTCCTCGAGCAGGTCCTCGAGCGAGACGATCCCCAGCGTTCCGCCGAACTCATCGAGGACGACGGTCAGGTGTCGCCGATCGCGCTGCATATCGAGCAGCAGCTCGCCTGATGGCCGGCTCGGAGGCGCGACCGCCACCGGACGGATCGGCAATGCGTCACCGGGCCGCAGCTTGAACAGGTCGAACGCGTGCAGCATCCCGACAATTTCGTCGAGGGTGCCGCGATACACCGGGATGCGGCTGTACCCGCTCTGGGCGAAGACCTCGAGAATGTCGCGCAGGTCGGCGTCTTCCGGAATGGCGACGATATCGGTCCGCGGCGTCATGACCTCGCGCACCGGTCGCCCGGCGAAGGCCATAACGCCGCCGATCATCCGCAGGTCTTCATCGGCGCGCAGGCCGGTGGCCGCGCCCTCCCGCCAGAGGGTGCGGAACTCCGTCGCGCGGGAGAGCCGACGGGCCGGAAGCAACAACCCGACGATCCGCGCCCAGGGTTCGAGCACGGGCGTCACCATGGCGGCGACGGTCTCGGCCCGGGCCGCGGTCAGCCAGCGCGGAGCCAGATACCCGCTGAAGAGCACGAACGGTACGGCGACGAGCCCGAGGATCACGGCGAGCGCGGCCGTCCCCGAGCCGGAGAACACCGCCGGGAAGGCCGCGCCGAGCAGCACCACCCCGAATGCGGTGGTGGCCGACGCGGCGGTCAGCGTCCCCTCTACCCGGGACAGCCAGGCGAGCGTGGTGGACGTTCCCCTGAGCTGCCGGGCCACCGCGTGCGCGAGTTCCGAGCGGCTCACATAGACGAGTGCGGCTCCGGCGGTCGCACCAAACACCGTCAGGAAGAGTCCGAGCGCGAAGGCGGCCCAGGTCATTCCGGATGCTCCGGCCGCTGCAACGGCACCCATGCCGGCACGACGCGACGCACCAGCACGCGCCGGACACGGCGCCGCGCAACGTGCTCGACCTGCAGCTCGATGCCGTCGGCCAGAATGGTCTCACCGGCGCGCGGCACGTGCCCGAGCTCCGCCAGGACGAGGCCGCCGACGGTGCTGACGTCGTCGCGACCGAAGGCATGGCCCAGCAGCGCCTCCAGCTCGGTCAGGGCGACGCCGCCCTGCACCCGGAAGGCGTCCTCACCGGCTGGCTGGATCGGCGCGACCTCATCGGTGTCGTATTCGTCCTGGATCTCACCGACGATCTGCTCGAGGATGTCCTCGAGCGTGATGATGCCGGCCGTGCCGCCGAATTCGTCCACCACGACCGCCAGGTGGGCTGGACCCCGTTGAAAGTCCCGCAGCTGTCGACCCAGGCTCTTGCCCTCCGGCACGAACGCGGCCGGCCGGATAAGCGCACGCCAGGAGTCGGACCCGGCCCGCTCGTCCTCCAGTCCCGCGAGCATGTCCTTCGCATAGACCACGCCCACGACAGCATCGGGGTGGCCGTCGAACACCAGCAGGCGTGCATGCTCGGCGCTCCTGAGCGTCGCGATGACCTCCTCACGCTCCGCAGAGACATCCACCGCGACGATGTCGATCCGGGGTGTCATCACTTCCGCCACCGTCATGTCGGCCAGGGAGAAGACCCCGACCAGCATGTCGCGCGTGCCGGGCTCTCCCATTCGCTTCGCGGGTACGGCCGGTGCCGCGCCCTTCCGCTCGGCCCAGCTCACCAGCCGGAACACCGGGGTGAAGATGCCGAGCGTCGGACCCGCGGTCGGGCGGACGACCCGCGCGAGCTCGGGCGCGATGGCGGCGAGCAGCCGCGGCAGCAGGTCCCCGATGAACCAGACCAGGAGCACAGCGAGAAGCAATCGCATGCCCCCGCCTGCCGGAGGCCACACCCACCAGACCGTCGCGGTCGCCGCGGAGGCCCCCGCCAGCACCAGGAGGGACAGGTGAGCCACGTGGAGCCGGCGGGCGAGCGGAAGCTCCCGCGCGGAGCCGGCGTTGTCGGACTGCCGGGGAAGGTCGACCTCGGCCTCGGCGGCCAGGGCGAGCCAGGCCGCCCAGAGGGTGAACCCCACGAGGGCCAGTGGCGCCAGGAGGAGCTGCAGGGCTTCAGTCATGCGAGCCTCCGCACATAGCGCTCCTGGCGGCGCCACATCGCGGAGCGTTCGCGGTCGGCGCGCGGGGGATGATCGTGTCCCAGCACGTGCAATGTGCCGTGAACGACGAGGCGTACCAGTTCTTCACGGAGGGGAATCCCGCGGCGTTCGGCCTCCCGGGCGGCCTGCCAGCGGCAGATGTAGATGTCGCCGATGCGCCCACGACGCGGATCCTGGAGCGTGAAGCTGATCACGTCGGTAGGGCGGTCGTGGCCCTTGTGGATGCGATTCAAGCGCCGCATACCCTCCCGGCCCACGAACGTCACCGATACCGCCGCCCGCCGGCGCTCCCCGGCCACAACCGCGCGTACGGCGCGCCGAACCACGGATGGCCGGATGGGAATGACCCGGCCGTGAACCTCCACCTCAGCTGCCGGGCGCACGAAAACCCTCTGCGAGAAATCCGGCGGCGGGCGAAGGATAGGCGGGCCGTGCGTGATGGGCGGCGCCAAGCATGCGGGCGAAGACGTCCTTGATCCGCTCGAAATCGCGCATCGTGAGCGGCGCCTCCTCAAGTTGGCCCTCCGACATCCGCTGGGCGACGACCCGATCGAGGGCCGCGCGCACGCGTTCCGGGGACGGATTGTTGAGCACGCGGACCGCGGCCTCGGCGGAATCGGCCAGCATCGCGATCGCGGTCTCGGCCGACCGCGGGCGCGGCCCGGGGTAGAGGAAGTCCTCCAGGCGGAACGCCGTGCCCGCGCGGCGGGCCCGCTCAAGGAAGAAGTGCATCGGCATCGTGCCGTGATGCTCGGGAATGAAGCGCCGGAGCGCGTCGGGCAGGCCGGCCTCATCGGCAAGCGCGATTCCGGCCGTCACGTGCTCGCGGAGCACCCGCGCGGATTCCTCCGGCTTCATGGAGTCGTGAGGGTTCGGGCCCTGGCCCTGGTTTTCGACGAACATGCCCGGGGCGTGCAGCTTCCCGACGTCGTGGTAGTAGCATCCGACGCGGCCCAGGAGCCCGTTGGCGCCGATCGCGTCACACGCGGCCTCGGACAGGTTCGCGACGAGAATGCTGTGCGCGAACGTCCCGGGCGCTTCGAGCGCGAGCCGGTGGAGGAGCGGCCGCCCCAGATCCGACAATTCGAGCAGGGTCAGGTCGGTAGTGATTCCCGTCCACCGTTCGGCGGGCGGCACGAGCAGCAGGGCAACCGAGGCGCTGAGGAGGGAGGTCACACCGCCCACGAGCGTACTCTGCAGCATCGCGGACGCTCCCGTGCCGAAGACCAGCGCCAGCGTTGTCGTGCTGAGGACGTAACTGCCCCAGATGTAGCCGATTGCCGGGAACAGCTGATTCCGCTCGCGGATGCTGCGGATGCTGAGAGCAGCGGCCATGCCGCCGAGTAGCGCGGGGAAGAGCGCGTACGGTTCCCGGAGCCCGTACTGGCCCGCGAACAGCATCGCCAGCACGACGGCGGCGATCATCGCCAGCCGCCCGTTGAACAGCATCGTGAGCAGCATCGCCGCCAGCGGGATCGGCAGGAGCTCGTAGCGCCCGGGGAACAGCGAGATCGAGGCGGATGCAACCAGGGATACAATCACGAACAGCGCGGCCAGGAAGCTCACCTGGCGGAAATCCGCGTAGCTCTCGCGCCGATAGACCATCAGGAGCGCCCAGAACGCGCTGAGCATGAGGACGTTGTACAGCACCGGGCCGACCAGCTCGCGGCCGGTTCCGGCGACGGGGAACGGGAAGACGAGGCGGATCGCGAGCGCCGTGGCCACCAGCAGGACCCATCGCGCGGCGTGGAAGGCCACACGCCCGCCTTCGGCAATCGCCGGATCCTCCGAGGGGCGGCGGAACCAGCGCCCGAGCATCAGCCGCCCTGATCCTCCGCGTACGCGCGGATGATTTCCCTGACGAGTCGGTGCCGAACGACGTCCGTGTCCTGGAGGTAGCAGAACGCGATGCCCTCGACTCCGGGCAGAATGCGCTCCACCTGGACCAGGCCCGAGTCATCCCTGCGCGGCAGGTCGATCTGTGTCTTGTCCCCGGTGACGACCACCCGGCTGTTCACCCCGAGCCGGGTCAGGAACATTTTCATCTGCGCACCCGTGGCGTTCTGGGCTTCGTCGAGGATGATGAAGGCGTCCGACAGCGTGCGGCCACGCATGTACGCCAACGGAGCAATCTCGATGATCCGCGACTCGAGGGCCTTCTGGACCCGGTCGTGCGGCATCATGTCCTCAAGTGCGTCATAGAGCGGTCGAAGGTAGGGATCGACCTTCGCCTGAATGTCACCCGGCAGGAAGCCGAGCGATTCACCCGCCTCGACCGCCGGCCGGGCCAGGATGATCCGCTTCACGCGCTTCCGCGCGAGCGCCTCCACCGCCTTCGCGACCGCGAGATAGGTCTTGCCGGTGCCGGCCGGACCGATGCTCACGACGATGTCGTAGGCGCTGATGGCCTTGAGGTACTCCCGCTGGCCCGGAGTCTTCGCGGAGATCGCCCGGCGGAGTCCGGGCAGGATGATCCTGCCTTCCGTGGGCGGAGGCAGCGGCTCGCCGGCCGGTCCCTCCGAGGCAATCCGGAACACGTCTTCGGGCGCGATGGGTTCGCCCATCCGTGCCAGGTCGATCAGGCCCTGCACCACCGGCGTCGCCCGCTCAATTTGTTCGGAGGTACCGCCGAGGGTGAGCGTATCGCCGCGAAGCGACACCCGCACTCCCAGCGCCCGCTGGAGCTCGTGCAGGTTCGCGTCGTTCACGCCGGCGAGGATCAGCGGATCGGCGCCCTCGGCGCTGAGCCGGTGCGCGACGTCATCAGCCACGAGGGGGGGCTCCTTTTACCATGCTCACCTCTTATTGCTCATCCGTCACCGCCAGGTGCAACGCGGCCAGGTCCCGGGGATCCACCGGCGTCGGCGCGCCCTCGAAGAGCGCCCGCGCCGCGGTCGTCTTGGGGAATGCGATCACATCGCGCAGCGAGCTCGCCCCCGCCAGCAGCATCGTAATCCGATCGAAGCCGAGCGCGAAACCGCCATGCGGCGGCGCTCCGGCCGCCAGCCCGTCGAGCAGAAAACCGAAACGGCGCCGGACCTCGGGCTCGGGGATGTCGAGCAGGGCGAAGACCCGCCGCTGGAGCGCTGGATCCGTAATGCGGATCGATCCCGACCCGAGCTCATTCCCGTTGTACACGGCGTCGTAGTGGAGCGCGCGACATTCCCACGGATGCGATTCCAGCTTCTCGCGGTCCTCGGGATGAGGCGCCGTGAAGGGATGATGGGCCGGGACGTGGCCGCCGGTCTCGGGATCGACCTCGAACAGCGGGAAGTCCACGATCCAGCAGAACGCGTGGGTACCGGCCGGCGCAACACCCGCGCGTCGGGACAGCGCCGTCCGCACCGCGTGAAGCGCGGGAGACGTCACCAGGTCCGGGCCAACGACCGCAACCAGGAGGTCTCCCGGCCGCCCTCCAAGGCGTCCGAGAGCCGACTGCCCGATTGCCTTCACGCCCTGCCCCTCCCAGCCGGTCTCCGTGCGCCGGGCCCAGATCAGTCCGCCAGCCTTCGCGTCGCGCGCCGCGGCGGTCAGGGCATCGAGCTCCCTGCGGCTCGCGTCGGCCGCCTGTGGCGCCACGATACCACGCGCGCGGCCGCCCTTCGAGAGCGCCTCGTGAACAAACGGTGCCGCGTCCGCACCCACGAATGCTGTCAGGTTTGCGATCTCCAGGCCGAACCGCAGATCGGGTTTGTCGATGCCGTACTTTTCGAGCGCCTCGCGATACTTCAGCCGGCGGAATGGACGATCGACCGGCTGGCCGGCCTCGGCCCAGAGATCCACCAGCACCTGTTCGACGACGTCCTGCACATCCTCCTGCCCGACGAATGACGCCTCGAGGTCGATCTGGGTGAACTCGGGCTGGCGATCCGCACGCAGGTCCTCATCCCGGAAACAGCGCGCGATCTGGAAGTACCGATCGTAGCCCGCCACCATCAACAGCTGCTTGTAGATCTGCGGCGACTGGGGCAGTGCGTAGAACTCCCCGGGGTGGATCCGGCTCGGGACCAGATAGTCCCGGGCGCCTTCCGGGGTGGGCTTCGTGAGAATCGGAGTCTCGATCTCGAGAAACCCCAGGTCCGTCAGCGTGCGGCGTGAGCGCTGGAGCAGCCGGTGCCGGAGGACCACGTTGCGCTGGAGCTCCGGGCGGCGAAGATCGAGGACCCGATGCTTGAGCCGGAGTTCCTCCGCGGGCAACTCCTCGCCTTCCTTTCGCGACACCGGAATGGCCGGCGTGACCGCGGGTCCCACCACCTCGAGGGTCCGGACCTGCACCTCGACCTCGCGCGTGGCCATCATGGTGTCACGGCCGATCTCCGGCCGCACCGCCACCTCCCCCTCGACCAGAACGACGGTCTCCGGACCGAGCGCGGCAGCGCGGGTGATCACGTCGCCGCTGCTCCACCGGGGATCGAATGACAGCTGAACGAGACCGTCGCGGTCGCGCAGGTCAATGAAGACTACGCCCCCGAGATCACGACGCCGGTGAACCCACCCCCCCAGGCGCACCTGTCGGCCAGCGAGGTCTCGAGTGAGGGCACCGCAGCGATGCGTGCGATAGGCGGTCGGCGTCATGCGGCCGGATCCTTGGAGGGCGGATGAGTCGCGCCCGAAGGATCGGACGCTCGGCCGAAACGTAACCCGGGGAAAAATGGGCGGCAAGTAATTCAAACAGAACGGGTTAGACCACCCGGGAGGTGTGCGCCGCTACCGGTCGAACGTGGTCGGGCCGGTCGTCGCGCTATCTTTGGTCCCATGTCGCATCCCCCCATCGTTTCCTCGGTGCTGGATCTCACTCCCGCAGCCGCTCGTGACGCGCTCGGCCGCTGGATGGCAGAGCACGGGCTGCCGCGGTACCGCACCGATCAGGCAGTGCGGCGGCTCTGGGAGGCGCCGGTCGCGTCCTGGAACGGGGCGACCGAGCTGCCCGACCCGCTTCGGGCGGATCTCGATCAGTCGTTCCCCCTGCCGCGCCTGCGAGCGGAAACGGTGGAGGTTTCGCAAGACGGCACCCAGAAATTCCTGTGGCGCCTCGACGACGGGGAAGCCGTGGAGTCCGTCCTCATCCCGACTGGCACCCGCCGGACGCTCTGTATTTCGACGCAGGCGGGCTGCGCGCTCGGTTGCGTATTCTGCGCGACCGGCAGGATGGGATTCCGGCGGAATCTCACGCCCTTCGAGATTGCGGGACAGGTCCGCGAAATCATCCTGCGGAACCCGGCCGACAAGCCGACCAATATCGTCTATATGGGGATGGGCGAGCCGCTGCTCAACTGGCCCGCCGTGGACGTGTCCCTGACCATTCTGAACTCGACCGAGGGGCTGGGGATCGGTGCTCGGCACATCACCGTTTCCACGGTCGGCATCATTCCCGGCATGGAGAAGCTCGCGGCACGCCCGGAGCAGTTCCGCCTGGCGATCTCCCTGCACGCCCCGACGCCGGAGCGGCGCCTGGCCATCATGCCGATCCAGAAGAAGTACAGCCTTGACGACGTGCTCACCGCCGCCAGGGCGTTCCGCAAACGGATCACGTTCGAGTATGTGCTGATCGGTGGTGCGAACGACACGGATGCGGACGCGGACGAGCTCGCGCGGCTGGCCCGGCGCGCGGGAGCGCTGGTCAACCTGCTGCCGCTGCATCCGGGCGGTGCGCCTGAGCTGCATCCCACGCCACCAGTCCGAATCCGGGACTTCGCCGACCGGCTCCGGAACCAGGGTGTGGAGGCTGTCGTGCGGCGGAGCCGTGGGCTCGACATCAACGCGGCCTGCGGGCAGCTCCGGGTCGAAATGGAAGCGAAGCGCCGTCGAGCACGTCTCGAGTCGGGTGCCGACGCCTGACCGCGCCGCCGGCGGCCCTCGAGGCCTTCGTACACTGCTTCAACGCCGGTGACTATTGGGAGAGCCACGAAGTCCTGGAAGCGGTTTGGCGCACCACGCGAAGCCGGTTCTATCATGGGCTCATTCTCTATGCGAGCGCCTGGGTACACGTTCGACGCGGGAACGCCGCCGGAGTCCGCGCCCAGGCTGGCAAGGCCCTCGCCGAGCTGGGGCCCTTCCTCCCCGGCTACCTCGGTCTCGATGTCGAGGCGATCGTACGCGACCTCCACCGTCTCGCCGGCACCAGAATCGACGCGGTGCCCGTCGAAATGATGTCCCCGCTGACGGGCGTGGTTCCTCCGGTCCTCGACTTTCAGCCAGGCCGCGTACGGGGAGACGAGCCCGAATTGTGCATGTCTGACTGAATCGCCGAGCCCGATCCACCCCTGTCGAGGCCCCGCTGATGCTGCCGCCGGCCCCAGTAACCACCGCGCAGGACCGCGTCCTGACCCCACCCGCGATCGCCTTCGTGGAGACGCTCGTGCGCCGGTTCCGTCCCCGACTCGCCGCCCTCCTCGACGCCCGCACCGAACGCCAGCGACGGCTCGATGCGGGCAGCGAGCGCCTCGATTTCCTGGCGGAGACCGCCGACATCAGGGCGTCCGATTGGCGCGTCGGGTCGATCCCAGCCGACCTGCTGGATCGCCGGGTCGAGATAACCGGACCCGTGGACCGCAAGATGATCATCAATGCGCTCAATTCCGGCGCTCAGGTCTTCATGGCGGACTTCGAGGACTCCCTCGCCCCCACCTGGCAGAACGTGATCGCCGGGCAGGCCAACCTGATGGATGCGGTCCGGCGGACCATCCAGCTCCGCGATTCCGCCAGCGGCAAGGAGTACCGCCTCGCGGACCGAACCGCCCTGCTTCTGGTGCGCCCCCGCGGCCTCCATCTGGTCGAGAAGCACCTGCAGGTGGATGGCGCGCCCGCGACTGCCGCCCTGGTGGATTTCGGATTGTACCTCTTCCACAACGCAGGGGAGCTCCGGGCGCGGGGAACCGGTCCATACTTCTACCTGCCGAAGCTCCAGAGCCATCACGAGGCCCGATGGTGGGACGACGTCATCAGCTTCGCGGAGCAGTCGCTCGGCCTGCCGCCGGGAACTGTCAAGGTCACCGTGCTGATCGAGACCCTGCCCGCGGCGTTCGAAATGGACGAGATCCTTCACGACCTGCGGAATCACATCGTCGGACTCAATTGCGGCCGCTGGGACTACATCTTCTCCACCATCAAGACGCTCAAGGCCGATGCAAGCCACGTGCTGCCGGATCGCGCGCAGGTGACCATGACCGCGCCCTGCATGCGGGCCTATACGACTCTGCTCGTCAAGACGTGCCACCGCCGCGGGGCGTTCGCCATGGGCGGAATGGCGGCGCAGATCCCGATCAAGGGCGACCCGGCGCGAAACGAGGCGGCCCTGGCCAAGGTGCGGGAGGACAAGCGGCGCGAGGCTGCCGACGGTCACGACGGCACCTGGGTCGCCCATCCGGCGCTGGTCCCGCTTGCGCTGGAGGAGTTCGCCCGCGCGCTCGGGGAGCACCGGAACCAGCTGCACGTCTCGAGGGCGGACGTGCGCGTGACGGCGCGCGATCTGCTCGAGGTCCCTGTGGGCGACCGGACCGAGGCCGGGCTCCGGCACAACATCAAGGTCGGTGTGCAGTACCTCGAGGCCTGGCTGGACGGCAACGGCTGCGTGCCACTCTACGACCTCATGGAAGACGCCGCCACGGCGGAGATCTGCCGGTCGCAGGTGTGGCAGTGGCTGCACCGCGGGGTCGACCTGCTGCGGTCCGACGGCTCGACGGCCCGGCTGACAGAGCCGCTGTTCCTCCAGTTCGTCGGTGAAGAGATGACCGCAATCGAGAGGGAAATTGGCGCGGACCGATTCACACGCGGACGGTACGCGGAAGCACGCCGGCTCTTCATCCACCTGTCGACCGCGACGGAGTTTGTCGAATTCCTGACGTTGCCAGCCTATGACCTGCTGGACACGACCTCATCCCCTGGAGCCTCGTGATGAAGACCCGCTCACCGCAAGGCAGTCCGACGACCCCGCCCGACCGCTGGGCCGGAATCACCCGACCCTATACCGACCTCGATGTCAAACGGCTGAGGGGCAGCGTGCGCATTGAACACACGCTCGCCAGGCTTGGCGCCCAACGACTCTGGGAGCTCCTCACGACCCAGGATTACGTGCAGGCGCTGGGCGCGCTCACGGGCAATCAGGCCATGCAGCAGGTGCGAGCGGGACTGCCCGCGATCTACTGCTCGGGATGGCAGGTCGCTGCCGACGCGAACCTGGCCGGGGAGATGTACCCGGATCAGAGCCTCTATCCGGCCAATTCGGTGCCGATGGTCGTCCGCCGCATCAACAACGCGCTGCAGCGCGCCGACCAGATCGACTCCGTGGAAGGGCGGGCGGGATCCACGTACTGGTTTGCGCCGATCATCGCGGATGCGGAGGCGGGTTTCGGAGGACCGCTGAACGCCTTCGAGCTGATGAAAGCGATGCTCGACGCCGGCGCCGCCGGGGTTCATTTCGAGGACCAGCTCTCGACCGAGAAGAAGTGCGGACACATGGGCGGGAAGGTCCTGGTTCCGGTGCAGCAGTTCATCCGCACTCTGATCGCCGCCCGGCTGGCCAGCGACATCTGCGACGTGCCTGCGTTCATCATCGCACGCACCGATGCCGATTCGGCCACGCTGCTGACGAGCGACGCCGACCCCAGGGACCGGCCGTTCCTCACCGGCGAGCGCACCGCGGAGGGGTACTTCAGGATCCGGAACGGGCTCGACATGGCGATCGCCCGCGCCGTCGCGTACGCCCCGTATGCCGACCTGCTCTGGTGCGAGACCTCGACCCCGAACCTGGAAGAGGCCCGGCGGTTCGCCGAGGGGGTCCACGCCGCGCATCCCGGGAAGATGCTGATGTACAATTGCTCGCCATCGTTCAACTGGGCGAAGAACCTCGACGCGGCGACCCTCGCGCGCTTCCAAACCGAGCTGGGCGCGATGGGGTACCGGTTCCAGTTCGTCACGCTGGCCGGGTTCCACGCGCTCAACCACTCCATGTTCGAGCTGGCGCGGGCCTATCGCGAACAGGGCATGTCGGCCTACTCGGTGCTGCAACAGGCGGAATTCGCGGCGGAGGGAGTGGGATATACGGCGGTCAAACACCAGCGCGAGGTCGGGACCGGCTACTTCGATCAGGTCACACAGGTGCTGACCGCGGGTCAGAGCTCGACGCTCGCCCTCGAGGGATCAACGGAACGCGCCCAGTTCGGATAAGGGACCGTGGGCGTCAGGCCTCCGAACTGACCTCATCGGGAAGCGGTTGGCCTTCGAAGAAGGCGGCCAGGTTGGCCAGCGCGCGACGCCCCATCGCGAGACGCGTCTCGATCGTGGCGCTGCCCAGATGCGGGAGCAGCACCACGTTTTCGAGGTGGAGGAGTCCCGGATGGACTCGCGGCTCCTCCTCATAGACGTCGAGCCCGGCCGCCGCCAGGTGGCCTGCCTCGAGCGCAGCCGCGAGCGCCGCCTCGTCCACGATGTCCCCGCGCGCCGTATTGATGAGCACGGCGTGCGGCGCCATGCGGCCGAGTGTGCGTGAGTTTACCAGGTGCCGGGTCTCGGCCGACGCCCGGCAGTGGATTGAGACGACATCCGAACTCGCGAACAGCTCGTCAGTGTCCACCCGTTCTGCGTCCAGGACCGCGGCCTCGCCCGGCAGGAGGGCCGTCGGAGCCGCATAACGAATTCGCATCCCGAAGCCGAGCGCAGCACGGCGTGCCACTGCCCGCCCGATCCGACCCATCCCCACGATTCCAAGGGCCTTTCCGGTCAATCGCCTGCCAAGATGCTGCGTCGGCGCCCACCCGGGCCAGACGCCGGACCGTAGGAGCCGCTCGCCTTCTCCAAGGCGACGCAGCGTCATAAGCATCAGCGCGATCGCGAGATCGGCCGTGTCGTCGGTCAGCACGTCGGGGGTGTTGGTCACCCGGATTCCCCGCCGACCCGCCAGCCGCATATCGATGTGATTGAACCCGACGCCGAAATTCGCCAGCAGGCGGACACGTAACGGCTCGGCCGCGAGCACGTCTTCGGTGAATCGATCCGTCACCGTGCAGAGGATCGCGTCCGAGTCCGATAGCGCCTGGCGGAGTTGCGCCGCCGGGAGCGGTCGATCGTCGCGGTTGAACCGGGCGTCGAATGACTGCCCGATTTCCGCCTCGATCTCGTCCGGAAGGCGACGAGTCACGGTGACTACCGGCCGATTGCGCATCGGTGCTCCTTGGACTGATCCGTCGCAATAACGCATACTTCGGCGTGCGCGAGACACTGCTCGATCTCTACGGCGCCGCCCTGGCGGCGGCCGAGCCGGGCGGGGCGGTGGCCCGGGACCTCGCCAAGCGACCCCTCCTGCCCCACAGGCCGGTGAGAATCTTCGCGCTCGGTAAGGCCGCGCCCGCCATGGCGCGCGCCGCCGTCGACGCCGTTCGGGCTCGGGGACTGTCACTTGCGGGTGGGGCGCTTGTTGCCCCGGAGCCTGGTGCTTCTCCGCACCCTGGACTCCGGGCGGCGGTCGGAAACCACCCGGTTCCGGGCGATGCCTCGTTCGCAGCCGCGGAGCTGGTTGCGGAAGTTGCCCGCGCGGTCCTGCCGCAGGAACAGGTGCTGGTTCTGCTCTCCGGCGGCACCTCGAGCCTCATCGGCGCGCCGATTCCTCGGGTCCCGCGACATGAGTTCAGAGCGTATTGGGAGCTGCTGCTCCGCTCCGGTGTCGATATTCGCGTGATGAATGCAGCCCGAAAGCGCTTCACCCGGTGGGGCGCCGGCCGTCTGGCCATCGCCCTCCCCCAGGTGCCGGTCCGCGTGCTGCTGGTTTCCGACGTGATCGGGGACGACCCGGCGACCATCGCATCCGGGCCCTGCACGCCCGACGGCTGGTCGGCCCCGGAAGTCCTGCGTACGCTCGACGAGGCCGGCCTGCTCGAGGCCCTGCCCCAGTCGATTCGCCGTTTGCTCGAGGCGCAGGCCGGCGGCGCAGCGCCTGAGACACCGAAACCGGGAGATCCCGCCTTCGCCCAGGTCGAGACGCACATCGTCGCCAACAACCGGCGGGCGCTCCTCGGCGTCGTGGCTCGCGCCCAGGCCCTCGATCTTCCCGTGCTGGCAGGCGCATCGGACCTGGCAGGGGATGCGAAGGAGGTGGGGACACGGCTCGCTGCGTTCCTCAAGAGCGGCGGCGGCGGCGCCAGCTGCTTCGTCTGGGGCGGCGAGACGACCGTCCGGCTCACCGAAGGACCGGCCGGGCTGGGCGGTCGCTGCCAGGAGCTCGCGCTCGCCGCCGCCGAGGAGCTGGCCGGAGTTCCCGGCGTGGCGCTCCTCGCCGCCGGCACCGATGGACGCGACGGTCCAACCGATGCGGCGGGTGCGCTCATCGACGGCGAGACCTGGCAGCGGGTCGCGGCTGCGGGACGGGACCCGGGCGTGGACCTCCAACAGCACGATGCGTATCGAGCGCTCGACGCAGCGGGGGCGCTCATCCGACCGGGACCGACCGGCACCAACGTGATGGATGTCGTGATCGGGCTGCGTCAGGGGTGGAGTTCGTCGGGCGGGGTGTAATCGGCCCCAAGGATCACGGTGACGTCGACCCTGCGCAGCGAATCAAGCTCCACGCGCACCCGGCCAGCTCCGAGCCGGTCGGCCACCCGATGGCCGTTGCCGCTTTCCCCCCGCCGGACAATGATGAGGGTCGAATCGAGGGCGGACGTGTCCGCGGTGCCATAGAAGACTACGTCGAGGCCCGCGCGGCGCAGGTGGCGTGTCGCGACCCTCGCCAACCCGGGCCGATTCGTGCCGTTCAGGACTTCGACGAGGACCGAATTGCGCTCACCGGGGATGGGGTAGGCGTGATCGGGGCGGGCCGTGTCGTCCGGCCGCACGACGAGTGCGAGGATCAGGGAAAGCAGGACGACGCCGGCGATCAGACCGAAGCGGCGGATCCGGCTCCGAAGAGACTGTTCCAAAAGCGTACCGTCGGCTCGGGAAGGGGCCAGCCGGAGCGAATCAGGTGGTGGAGGCGGGCACGGGCGACCGCGCGAAGCACACCGGAGGAATCTGAAGGGAACTGCCCCGCCAGCTCGCGGCGGGTATCCGGGTCGAACGTCCGCCCCGGCTCGAGATAGTCCGCGCAATACAGCACGCGACCGACCATGTCCCACTCCGCCAAGCCGATCGAGTGATAGCGGACGGCATCGAGCACGCCCCGGTCGGTTTCACCCTCGGCCTTGGCGCGCGCCGCCGCCGCGGGCCCATGCCATAACTCGACGGGGCCCGGCGAGCTCGACGCCCAGGTGGACAGCGTCTCGATCCCGGCGTCCCGCAGGGCGTCGTGCAGCCAGACCGCGCGAAGCCACCGGTTCCGCTCCGGGTCCGGCACTCCCATCGCCTCCGCCCAGCCGAAGGCGAGGGCCGCCACCCGCTCTACATGGGCCACCCGCTCTGCGCTCATCTCCGCCCACGGGGGCAGCGTCGGCCGCAGGGCGGCAGGGACAGCGTTGGTGCCGAGCGGAGCGGACACCGAATCAGCCTTCGGCGCGGAGCGGCGGGCGGACCTGACGGTTGCGGTCGTCGACGAACACGACGGTGGGAACATGCTGCCCGGCCTCGGACTCCTCGAACAGCCCATAGGAGATCAGAATGACGAGATCTCCCGGAACTCCCAGCCGGGCGGCGGCACCATTCAACTGGATGACACCCGAGCCGCGCGGCCCGGGAATGACATACGTCGTGAACCGGGAGCCGTTGTTCACGTTCACGACTTGTATCTCTTCGTATCGCATGAGGTTCGCGGCATCGAGGAGGTCCTCGTCGACGGTGAGCGAACCCTCGTAATGAAGATCCGCCGACGTGATGGTGGCGCGGTGGATCTTGGACTTCATCAAGTGACGCTGCATCATGCGAGCCCCTGGCCCAGGATGATGTTGTCGATCAGTCGGGTCGACCCGACCCGGGCGGCGATCATGACGATCGTGCCCGGCAGCGCCTCCGCAACCGGCTCGAGCGCCTCGGGTTCGACGAGGGAAATATACTCCGGCCGGACCCCCGGAAACATCGCGAGGCGGGCGCGCATCGCGGCCTCCAGGAGCGCGGAACCGCGCTCGCCGGCTGTCCACGCGTCGCGTCCCGCCAGAAGCGCCGCCGAGAGACCGACGGCCTGTTGCCGATCCTCCGGGCTGAGGTACGCGTTCCGGCTGCTCAAGGCGAGCCCGTCCGGCTCCCGGACCGTGGGCACCACCACGATCTCGACGGGCCAGTCGAGATCCCGCACCATTTTCCGAATGAGCGTTGCCTGCTGGATGTCTTTCTGTCCGAAGCACGCGACATCGGGAGTGACCAGGTGGAAAAGCTTCGCCACGACGGTCAACACCCCGGTGAAATGTCCCGGCCGCGTGGCGCCTTCCCACCGGTCGGCCGTCGCGCCGGGCACGACCAGGACTTCGGCACCCGGCGGGTAGATCGTCGCCGCCTCCGGCACGAACAACACATCGACCCTGCGCCCGGCGGCGAGCCCGCGGTCGCGCGGGAGATCCCGGGGGTAGCGGTCAAGATCCTCACCGGGGCCGAACTGGAGCGGATTGACGAAGATGCTCATGGCGACCGCATCGGTCCGGCGGCGCGCCTCGTCCACAAGGCGCAGGTGGCCTTCGTGCAGGAAACCCATGGTGGGGACGAAGCCGATCCGGCTTCCGGCGGCATGCTGTCCAGCCACCCAGCCGCGCAGGGCGGAAATCGACGTGAGTTCGAGCATGGCGGAATGGATCAGTCGAACCCGTGCTCGGGGCCGGGGTACCGCCCCTCGCGCACGTCGGCGGCATACGCCTGCACGGCGTCCCTGATGACGCCGGCGAGGTTGGCGTAGCGCCGGAGGAACTTCGGGCTGAAGCCCTCGTTGAGGCCGAGCAGGTCTGGCAGCACCAGCACCTGCCCGTCGCAGCCCGCCCCAGCCCCGATGCCGACCGTCGGCACGGTGAGCGCCCGGGAGATGCTCGCGGCCAGCGCCGCCGGCACGAGCTCGAGCACGATGGAAAACGCCCCCGCCGCCTCGAGTGCCTGGGCATCCCGCAGCAGCCGTTCGGCGGCCTGATCGCCGCGTCCCTGGACCCGGTATCCGCCGAGCGCGTGGACCGACTGCGGCGTCAGGCCGACGTGGCCCATCACGGGAATGCCGCGTTCGACCAACGCCTGCACCGTCGCGGCCATCGCCACACCCCCTTCGAGCTTCACGGCCTGCGCGCCGGTTTCCTGGAGCGCACGGCCCGCGTTCCGGATGGCACTCTCGATGGTGACCTGGTAGGTGAGGAACGGCAGGTCGATCACCACCAGTGCGCGTTTCACGCCCCGGCGCACTGCCTGTCCGTGATAGATCATCTGCTCGAGCGTCGCACTCAGGGTCGAGTCGCGCCCGGCCACCACCTGATTCACCGAGTCGCCGACCAGGATGAGATCCACGCCAGCCTCGTCGAGCAGCCGCGCGGTCAGCACGTCGTAGGCGGTGAGCGACACGATCTTCTTCCCGGCTTGCTTCATCGCCAGGAAGTCGTGCGTGGTGAGCGCGCGTGGTTCAGCCGTCATGGGCGAGCACTTCCGCCAGTTCGCGCTGCCAGAAGACGCGGTGGGGAAGCTCCGGGTGAGGTAACGTGAGTCCGGGTTCCGCGACCGCACGGTCGCCGAAGCGGACGATGTCCAGATCGATGATTCGCGAGGCCCATCGCTCCCCGCGAACCCGTCCTGCCGCGCGCTCGATGGCCTGGCATGCCTCCAGGAGGGCGCGAGGTGTCAGCGTGGTCTCCAACAGCACCATTTGATTGAGGTAGGACGGTTGCGGAAGCGCGCCCAGCGGCGCCGTCTCCTCGATCGCGGATGCGGCGACGACCCGCGTCTCCGGCAACCCGGCAAGCGCCGCACGTGCCGAAGCGAGGTGGGCGGCCCGGTCCCCGAGGTTGCTCCCCAGCGCCACCGCCACGCGTTCCGCCTGCACTTCAACTTCCGATGGTGAAGTGCCGGGCGATCGCCTGAAGGTGGGTCGCGACCTGCTCCAGCTGGCGGATCGCGCCCTCGAGCTCCGCCTGCCCGCTGGCGGCCTGCCCCGCCTGCGAGGCCAGAGTCGTGGTCTCCCCCCGGATCCGTGCCGACACGGCTGCGAGATGCCCGATCTGCTCCTGCAGCCTGGCGAACGCTTCTTCCTGCAGCCCGGCGGTTCGGCCGATGTTCTGCGCGTTGCCGCCGGCCTCGCGCGTCGACACCACGATGTCTTCCAGCGCGCTCGCCGCCGACTCGGCCAGGTGTTCGACGCCGCGTACGGTTTCTTCCCCGCGCGCCATCTGGCCGGCAAGCTCGGTGACCTGCGTGGAAATCGCCATCAGCAGGCCGCCCGCCTCGCGAGCGGCACCCGCGCTTTGCTCGGCGAGGTCCCGCACCTCGGATGCCACAACCGCGAAGCCCATTCCGTCCTTCCCGGCGCGGGCCGCCTCGATCGCGGCGTTCAGCGAAATCAGGTTCGTCAAGTCGGCGATCTCCCGGATGGAACCGATGAATCCGCTGATCCGCTGTGTCACCCCGGCGAGCGCGGCCACCTGGCGGGATCCCTCCCCCACGAACGCCTTGAGCTCGACCAGGCGGCGCATCGCGTCACGGATCGACTCCCGGTTCTGCGCCGCCGTCTCCGCTGCGGTCACACTCGAGCTCGCGGCCAGCCTCCCCTGCCTCGCCATCCCGGCCGAGCTCCTGGCCAGCGCCTCCGTGGCCTCGAGCCCAGCGGCCACGAACGCGTCCTGCTCCGCGAGCCCGTACCCGAGTGAGCTCGAGACGGCAGTCAGCGCGTCGGCCGAGGCCCGCATCGACTCCGTTGCCCGCGCCAGCGCAGCGACCTGTTCGCCGATGTGCTCGATCGTCGTGACCAGCGGGCGCCGGAGCTCCGCGATGTGAATTGCGGTGGCGACCTGACCCGCCAGGGTCGCCATGGCAGCGAGGTCCCGTGTGCGGTACATGTGGCGCTTGTGGTGCTCGAGCTCGAGAGTGCCGATGACCTCCTCGCCCGAGATCAGGGGCAGGATCACCAGGCTCTGGGCCTCCGGGTCCACCATGGTCAACAACCGGCTGTCACGCCGGGTATCGTGGACGACGACCGGCGCTGCGGTCGCCACCGCCTGCTGACGCAGCGGTTCGAGCTCGGACGGCACCTCACTGCGGTTCGCACGGCCGATCTCGCCCCGGTAGGTCAGGGTCAGATCACCTTCCCATGTGCGGTAGATCCGGAAGTCGCCCCAGTCGAGCAGCCGGTGGGCGAGGCGTTCGATCTGGGAAAAGGACGCGGCCAGCGTGACGTTCGCAGTGATCGAGGACTCCATCAGGTGAACCTTGTTCAGGTCTTCCGCCGCGATGGCTTCTTCGAGAATTCGCTTCGTCAGGAGGCCGAACACGCCCACCACGACCAGCACGGCGCCCCACCCCGGCGGACTGAGCGCCCGGACCGACCCCACGATCACGCCCGCAGCCGCCAGGGTCAGGAAGTAGGCCACGACTTCGTACCGGAGGATGAGCAGGCGCTCCTCGCTTTCCAGCTTGGCACGTACCAGCAGCGTGAAGTAGAAGAGCGCGCGTGTCGTAAAGAAGTAGAACCCGATCAGCGTGAAACCGGCGGGCAGGAAATCGATGGAGAGTGGCGGCGAGCCGCTCAGCCGCCAGACGGTGGCGTAGGCACCGTAGGCGGCCAGGAAGGCGATAGTCTCGCGCCCACTGTTCACGAACCCCGCCCGGACCGGTTTCCGGAGCCAGAGGTGGTCCACGAGATACACCCCGCCTGCCAGCGCCGCGACGACCTGCGATGGGGCGGCGATGAGCGCCCCGGTGAGCGCGGCCACCCCGTGCTGGGTGAGGTAGGAGAACTTGCTGAGTCGGACGGGGGAGGCGCGCAGCACAACGACCGCCACGAGCAGCGCGAGTGTCACCAGCGGCGCCTCGAGCCACCGGCGGTCGGTCACCAGCACGACCGCGGTCAGCGCCCCGCCGAGGAGGATCAGGACCCGGGCGTATCCATTCAGGAGCCGCTGAATGTCAACGCCCATGCGCGGCCTCCGCGGGAACGGTCTCCGTCAGGGCGCCCCGGCAGGCCGCGAGCAGGCGCTCCATGGCCTTGACGCCTCCCTGCTCGAGCGCTTCCACCAGGACGCTTCCGATCACCACGCCGTCCGCGAGTTCGCCCACCGCCCGCACCTGCGCGGGCGAGGAAATGCCGAATCCGACGGCGATCGGCAGGGGAGTGACCCGACGGACCCGGGCGACCGACTCCGCCAGCCCGTCGGGCAGTTCGTCACGGCGGCCCGTCACGCCGAGTCGCGCGATCAGGTAGAGGAATCCACGGCTCTCCGCCGCCATTCGCCGGAGCCGCTCCTCGGACGTGGTCGGTGCCACGAGTCGGATGAGGTCCAACGGGCTGGCCTCGAGCGACGCTTCGATCTCCGGATCGGCGCCGAGCGGGAGGTCGGTGAGCAGCAGCCCGGACACACCGAGGGCGGTGGCATCGCGAAGCAGGGCCTGCACTCCGTATCGAAGGACCGGGTTCAGGTAGCTGAAGAGCACGACGGGTTTGGTCAGTCGTGCGCGGGCGATCAGATCGAGAGTCCCCGCAAGCGTCATCCCCTGCTCGAGGGCCCGGAAGGATGCGCGTTGGATGACGGGGCCATCCGCGAGCGGATCGCTGAACGGCACCCCGACCTCGACGACGTCCGCGAGAGCGTCGGCGGCCTGCAGCGCGGCGAGGCTGGTCGTGGCGTCGGGGTGGCCGGCGGTGAGGTACGGGATGAGCGCAGACTGCCCGGGCCGTCGCATGCTCGACCAGGCGTCATGCCTCCGCGAGTCAGACAAAGTAATCGCCGACGGTGAGGCCATACCGTGAAGGATCGGTCACCTTGACGATCGAGCGCGCGAAGCCGCCGCCCGGCGCCCCTTCGGAGAGGTCGGCCGAGACGCCCGGCGGGGGCAGTACCGCCCCGTTGGCATCGATCGCGATCCGGACGAGTGGACGGTTGAGCAGCGTCGGGTCCGGATTCGGGGCCGAGACGATCGCGACTTCGAGCGAATCGAGGATGAGGCAGGTGCCCACCGGGTACACGCCGATGAGATTGATGAGCGCCTTCACCAGCACCCGTTCGTAGCCCCGGCGCGGATTGTCCCACATTTCGCGAAGCACCGCATCCGGCTGCAGCGGGACGGTCTGGTAGCTCCGCCGCGTCGTCGCCGCGTCGAAGCCATCGGCCACCGCGACCAGGCGCGAGAAGATCCCGAGCTCGCGGGGCCGGATCGCCCGCGGATAGCCGGTGAGGTCCGCCTTCATGTGGTGCTCGTGCGCGACCAGGATCGCCCGGTAGGGTGTCTCATCGTACCGCCGGGAACTGAACAGGGTCAGCGTGCCGAACCATGGATGCCGGGCCATTACGCGCCATTCATCCTCGTCCAGGCCGGATGTCTTGTTCAGCACCTCCACCGGGACACGCGCCTTGCCGATGTCGTGGAGCAGGGCGGCGAGTCCGAGGTCGTAGAGCTGGAGCTTGGAGAACCCGAGCTTCCTGCCCAGGGCGACCGAGAAGATGCAGACGTTCACGGAGTGGGTGAATGTGTATTCGTCGTAGTCACGGATGGTGGTCAAGCCGACGAGTGAGGTCTCGTTGTTGAGCACCTGGTCCACGACCAGCTGCACCGCGCGCTTCACCTTCTTGAGATTGGCGGTGCGCCCCATCCGGACGCTGTTCACCACCTCCTTGGTGACGGCCACGCTTTGCGCGTAGGTGCGCTTCGCGACCTCCCTGGCCTGCTGCTGGTCCTCGGCGTCCTCGCGTTCCTGCTGCGGCTCGAGCTCAAGATGCAGGACGTCCGCCCGAGCGAGCCGCTCAAGCAGCTCCCCGTACCGGTCGCCCTGGTCGTCGCGCGTGGCCAGACTGAGCAGGAGGCTCAGGAAGACCTGCCATTCCCGTCGTTCCACCCCCTGCCGGATGCGGAGCGTCCCGATGTCGAAGGCGCGGAGGATTGCCAGCACCTGACTGAACGAGGCGTAGTTGTCCAGCTCGAGGCGGAGCCGCGTTTCGTTCACGAAGATGAAATCGCCGGCCAGTCGGACATCGACCTGGTCTTCTTCGGCCAGAAGGTGCAGGGTCGCGGTCAGCAGGTCGTCGAGCGCCTTCTGGACCGTCGCGTTTTCGAGCGGGTACAGCTTGAGGCTCCGAAGCGCGGCGTAGAACGTGAGCAGCAGCCCCCGGCCCCCGTGGCGAAGGAAGCCCTCCTCGGCCCCGCCGCCAGGGGCCCCCGCGGCACGCGATGCCGTCACGCCGGCGCTCCGCGGAGAGCGGCGGTCACCGCGTTGCGCACCTGGCGGTCCTTGTCGTTCGCGGCCGCTTCCAGCACGGCGCGAGCCTCCGGGGTTCCCACCTTGCCGAGGCCCAGGGCGGCGCACATGCGCACTTCCGGACTCTGCTTCCGCCGGAAGAGGCCTTTCGCCTCGAGCAGATCGCGCAGCGCTGCGATGCTGGCCGGGCCGGCGATCGATCCGTAGGCCTCGAAGAATGCACGCCGCTCGTTGAAGTCGAGATCCCGCCGGCCTTTCCCGAGAACGACCTCCTCGACCCGCTTCAGTGCTCCCTTGTACCCACGGGCTCCCAGGGTCTTGACCGCGGCGAGCCGGACGCCCCGCTCCTCATCTCCGATGGCGCGATCCAGGCCGGCAAGGGCCCCCGCCGATCCGATCTGCGCCAGCGCGTCGACCGCGGCGTGGCGGAGCGCCGGGTCGGCATGGCCCAGCACGTCGATCAATCCGGGCACACTGCCCTCGAGATTCAAACGCCCGCAGAGAGTCACGACGCCGGGAAGCGCCTCCGAGTCCTGCTCCCGAAGCAGGCGGAGCACCTCGGCGGTGTGCGCCAGTGCGAGGCGCTCCATGACCTGCTCGACGAGCGTGCGCACCTGGCTGGTGGTGAGTCTCGGGAACCAGTTCACCAGCGTCTCGAGCGCCGCCGGCCTGAACTCACGGAGCAGCTCGCGCACATCGTCATCGCTGGGGCGGGTGGCAGCCTCATCGAGCGACTGCAGCAGCTGGCTGACAATTCCGGGTTCGCTCAGCTGCCGGTCGAACAGGCGGAGCCGTTCGGCCTGAGTCTCCGTGAGGCCCGCCACGCGGGCGGAGAGTGCCCGCGCCTCCCGGAGCACCGATGCGCCCGTACGGAAGTCGCCCGCGTTAAGCATGCCGGGGAAGAGCCCCTCAACCGCGTCGAGCACCTCGTCGCGCACCTCGATGTCGTCCTGGCCTTCGAAGATGTCGAACATGGCGTTCATCGCGGACACCCGGAGATCGCGCGTGTATTCGCGCTCGACCTGTTCGGCGAGGTAGGCGATTTCCGCTTCGTCGAGGAAGTAAAGCGTCGAGTCGAATTCCTCGACGTCCACTACTCCCTTGGGCCGGGCGGCCTGCTCCTCCCGCGCGGTGGCGGTTTCCTGCTGAATCTCGCTCCGGACCGAGTCCGGCGGTGGCGGCGGTGCGCCCTCGCCGTGCTCAGGCCCCGGGACGGACACATCAGCCAGGAATTCGGCAAAGTGGTACTGCACGAGCTGAAAATCCTGCTCCCACAGGAGGGTGAGAAGGTCATCCGCCGCATCCGCTGGCAGGATCTTCACCCGGTTCAGCACCTGCAGGAACCGGACGATCTCGCTCTCCTCCACGCCCCGACGGAGCGTCAGGGTCCGGAGGCCGTCCTTGTACATGGCCCACGCCAGGCTTTCCGGCTTGTGCATCTGGTGGTACACCACTGTGTCTTCCCAGACGAAATCCGTCTCCGCGACCACCAGCGTGATCTCATCGGTCGCCGACCACACAGGAGCGAACGCCGCCCGCAGGTTCTCGATGGCGCGATGATAGATCGGATTGTTCGGCAGGTACATCTGGAACGCGCGCTGGGCCTTTCCCAGCGTCCGGATCAGCTCTTCGATCTGGGACGGCGGGAGGACGAGTTCGGGGCCCGGCGGCGCGGTCACACCGCCCCCGCCGAGAGCGCGGCCACGTGGGCGACATCCTTGTCGCCCCGTCCGCTCAGGCACAACACCACCGGGTCCCCTGTCGCCCACTGCCCGCGGGTCCGGAGCAGCCACGCGATCGCGTGCGCCGTTTCGAGCGCAGGAATGATTCCCTCCAGCCGGCTCATCTGTTCGAAGGCGTGGAGCGCGTCCTCGTCCGTGACGGCGTCGTAACGCACCCGGCCCGCGTCCCGGAGCCAGCTGTGCTCCGGTCCCACGCCCGGATAGTCGAGCCCGGCGCTCACCGAGTGCGCCGGGGAGATCTGGCCGTCCGCGTCTTGCAGCAGGTAACTGAGGCAGCCGTGCAGCACGCCCGGCGCGCCCGCGAGCAGCGTCGCGGCGTGCCGACCCGACTCAAGTCCCTCCCCGGCGGCCTCAACGCCCACCAGCTCGACCTCCGCGTCGTCCAGGAAACCCGAGAACATCCCGATGGCGTTCGACCCACCCCCCACACAGGCCACGACCGTTTTCGGCAGCCGCCCGCACTGATCGAGAACCTGGCGGCGGGTCTCGCGCCCGATGACCGATTGGAAATCGCGCACCATGCGAGGATACGGATCCGGTCCGACAACCGACCCGATGATATAGTGGGTCGATGACACGTTGGTCACCCAGTCGCGAAGCGCCTCGTTGGTCGCGTCCTTCAGCGTCCGGGTACCGGAGTCGACCGGGACGACTTCTGCACCCAGCAGCCGCATCCGGTACACGTTCAGCGCCTGACGGGCGATGTCCTCCGTGCCCATGTACACGACGCATTCGAGGCCGAACCGCGCGCAGACGGTCGCGGTCGCCACCCCGTGCTGCCCCGCGCCGGTCTCGGCGATGATCCGGCGCTTTCCCATTCGGCGGGCCAGCAGCGCCTGGCCGACGGTATTGTTGATCTTGTGCGCGCCTGTGTGATTGAGATCCTCGCGCTTGAGCAGCAGCCGTGCACCAACCTCCGCGCCCAGGCGGGGGGCGTCGCTGAGCGGCGTGGGGCGCCCGGAAAAGGTCCGGAGAATCTCGTCGAACTCGGTCCAGAACCGGCGATCCTCGCGCAGGCCATCGTACAGGTGCGCAAGCTCCTCGAGCGCAGCAATGAGCGTCTCGGGGACGTAGCGGCCGCCATAGGGACCGAAGCGCCCGGCGACCGCGCGCTCAGGCGGGAGCGTCGTGGCCAATCACCGCCTCCAGAAAGTCACGGATCCGGATCGCATCCTTTCGCCCAGGCGCGGATTCCACGCCACTGCTGACGTCGACAATGTCAGGACGGACGCGACGGATCGCGGCGCCGACCGACTCGGGTGTGAGGCCGCCCGCAAGCACCATCCGGTGTCCTGCCAGTGCCGCCCGCGCCGCTCCGGCCTGTTCCAGATCGAGGGCCTGGCCGGTTCCCCCGAGTTGCCCTTTCACCCAGGGTTCGATCAGCACGGCATCCGCATCCTCGGCCGCCGCGCTCACGGTCGGGCCCGGCGGCTCGAAGCCAAGCCGCACCACGCGCCACACGAGAAGGCCTGCCCGGCGCAGCCGGGCGGCATCGGCGTGGACGTGGGCGCCATGCAGTTGCGCACCGGCAAGGCCCGCCGCGTGGCAGACACGAAGGATTTCTTCGACGGTCTGACCCGCGAAGACGCCGAGCACCGGCAGGGGCGCGCCGGCCAGGACGATCGCGCGCGCCTGCCCCGGATTCACGGCACGGGGTCCGCCGGCGAACACCACTCCAAGGTAAGAGGCCCCAGCCGCCACGGCCACCGCTGCGTCGGCCGGGCGCGTCAGCCCGCAAATCTTGACCTCAACGCGCACAGCGGGGAATCCCAACCAAAGTCGCCATCAGACTGCCGGGATCGGGGCTGGCCGAGAGGGCCGTGCCGATCAGGACGGCATCGGCGCCTTCCGTCGCTGCCCGCGACACGCCCTCGGCGTCGTGGATGCCGCTCTCGGCCACGGCGATCACCTCCCGCGGAATTCTCCCCAGCAGCTTCCAGGCCGTTGCGGTGTCGATCCGGAAATCGCGCAGGTCGCGGCTGTTGACGCCGATCGCGCGGGCCCCGGCATCCAGCGCAACCTCCAACTCGTCGGTCTCGTGCACCTCCACGAGCGCCTCGAGTCCCCATTCGTGTGCGCGGTCGAGGAGGAGGCGCAGGTTCTCAGGTCCGAGCGCACGCACGATGAGCAGGACTGCCGAGGCGCCTGCCGCACGTGCTTCGATGACCTGCACCTCGTCGAGGATGAAGTCCTTCCTCAACAGCGGCAGCGATACCGCATCCGCGACGGCCGCCAGATCCCGCACGGAACCGCCGAAATTCGCGGCGTCGGTGAGCACCGAAATCGCCGATGCGCCATGCTGCGCGTAGGTTCGCCCCTGCCTGGGAAGGTCGAGCGCGGGGGCGATCACCCCGGCACTCGGTGACCGCCGCTTAAGCTCTCCGATGACCGCGACGGTCGGACCCCGGAGGGCTGCGGAAAACGGGCGCCGGAGCGGCCGCGCCAGCGCGGCGGATTCCAGCTCCGCGCGACGTCCCCACAGTTCGGGGAGCCCGCGGCGAGTCTCGGCCAGAATGCGGTGGAGCGTCGATGCCATCTTGCCCTTCGGGACGTCTTCGGGTAGCTTACTTCGGGCTCTCTTCGGTCACCAGCGCAGGGGTCGCACCATGCCGCTCACCCGCCGCCAGAAGGACATCCTGACCTACCTGCAGGCCCACATCCAGCAGCACGGCTATGCCCCGAGCTTCGAGGAGATCGCCGAGCACTACGGATTGAAGTCTCTGGCAACCGTGCACGAACACCTCACGAACCTGGAGCAAAAGGGCTACATCCGACGCGCCTACAATGAGAGCCGTTCCATCGAGGTCCTCCCGCCGCGTGGTACGGCGGTGGCCACGGAGATCCCCGTGCTGGGCCGGGTGGCGGCGGGCACGCCGATCGAGGCGCTGATGCACAGCGAGTCGATAGCAGTGCCGGACGGCATGCTGCCCCGTCGCGGCCCCAATTACGCGTTGCAGGTGAGCGGCGACTCCATGATCGAGGAGCACATCGTAGACGGCGATTTCGTCGTCGTCCACGGGCGCCAGACGGCCGAGAACGGCGAGATGGTCATCGCGTTGGTCAACGGCGCCGAGGCGACCGTCAAGAAGTTCTATCGCGAGACCGGCGGCTGGATCCGGCTCCAGCCCGCCAACGCCACCATGCAGCCCATGCGATTCCAGGAGCGTGACGTCCTCATTCAGGGCGTCGTCGTCGGAATCATCCGGAAATACTGACCGCCCGGACCCTGGCCAGGACCTCGGCGCCTGCGCCGGACGCCAGCGCGTCGCGAGCCCGCTCCACCCCTTCCCCGAAGTCTGCCACCTGGTCGGCCGCGTACAGGGCCGCGCCCGCGTTCAGCGTCACCGCGGATCGGACCGCCGCATCACCGTTATCGCGTCCCTCGAGCAACGACTCGATGCGGCGCGCGTTCTCCGACGGCTCCCCTCCGGCCAGAGATGCCACATCGCCGTCCGCCAACCCGAAGTCCTCGGGCCAGATCTTCCACTGTTGCACATATCGCTCGCGCACTTCCCACACACTGGTAGGTCCGATCGGGCTGATCTCATCCATGCCGACGTCGGCGTGCACCACGAGCGCGTGGTGGGTTCCGAGCCGACACAGTGCGGCTGCGAGCAGGGGCGCTCGCGCCCGGTCGGCCACGCCCAGCACCTGATGGCGGACGGCCGCCGGATTGGCGAGCGGGCCGATCAGGTTCATCACGGTGGGGGTGCCAAGGCTCTGGCGCACGGGGCCGAGGTGTCTCATGGCCGGGTGGAAGGCCGGTGCGTACATGAAGGCAAACCGGGAGTCCTCCAGCATCCGCGCACAATGTGCGGCGGAAACGTCGATGGCCACGCCGAGTGCCTCGAGCACGTCCGCGGATCCGGATCTTGAAGTGTGGCTCCGATTCCCGTGCTTCGCGACGCGCGCGCCGGCCCCCGCCGCGACGAAGGCGGCTGCGGTCGAAATATTGAGTGTGCCGACGCGCCCACCACCGGTTCCGCACGTGTCCACCAGGCCCTCGGCGTCGGGCATGAGCACGGGAATCATCGCCCGCCGCAAGGCGGTCGCCGCCCCCGCGATCTCCTCGTGGGTTTCTCCTTTCACGCGAAGGCCCATCAGCAGCGCGGCGCAAGCGGCGGGATCCGCTTCGCCCCGCATGATGAGGTCGAAGGCCGCGGCCGTCTCCTCGACCGAAAGGGACTGGCCAAGCGCGAGCCTGCGGATCGCGAGCGAGAGAGGGGTGCTCAGGTTCGTCACGGTGTGGGGAAAAAGGGCTCGAACCGGGGCCCGGATGCAGGACCGCACGAGGGCAAAAAATGGTACTCCACCGCGTGGGCTTTTGTCAATTCTGACAAGGATTTGCGCGGCTTGCTCGGGGGTCTCCGGAGGCATACATTTCGGGCCGATGAGTCGCACCTTTTTCGCCGCGCTGCACTACGACGGGGGGCGCTTCGTCGGGTGGCAGCGGCAGGCCGTCGGCCGGACGGTCCAGGGCGAGGTCGAAGGGGTGCTTGAGCGGCTGGCCGGACGTCGAGTCGTGGCTCACGCGGCGGGTCGGACCGATGCCGGAGTGCACGCGCAAGGAATGGGAGTCAGTTTCTCACTCCCGGCAAGCTGGGAGGCTCCGACCGTCCGACGCGCGATGAATGCACTGCTTCCGCGCGACTGCTGGGTCGAGAACGTTCGGGTGGCACGGGCCGGTTTCCACGCCCGAAAGAGCGCGCTGGAGCGCGAGTACCGGTACGACGTCGGATTGGACCCGGCCGCCCAGTCGCCGTTCCGCCGGCCGTACGAGTGGGCGCTTGGTCGGCACCTGGATCGGACCTCCCTGCAGGAGGCGGCCGCTGCGGTGCGAGGGGAGCACGAGTTCAGGGCGTTCGCGGCGAAGGGCGAGCCCAAACCGCACTACCGGTGCCGGCTCCGGCTCTCGGAGTGGCGGGAGCGGGCCGACGGCCGGGGTTGCAGCTTTCACGTCGCCGCGGATCGGTTCCTCCACCATATGGTGCGGATGATGGTCGGCACGATGGTGGACATGGGTTTGGGCCGCCGCCCCGTCGCGGACATGACCGCGCTGCTCGCGCGCGAGGACAACAGCGAGACGAGCCCGCCGGCGCCGCCGGAGGGACTTTACTTCGTTTCGGCGCTGTACCCGGCCGAAGCGTTCGACGATATCGCAGGGGACGCCCGATGATGCACCGCTCCGGCCACGCCGATGCCGCCCGCGCCACGCGCGACCGCATCGTCGCAGGCCGCGCGGTCCGCCTCGGCTTCGTCGTCCTCCTGCTGCCGGCCGCAGTTTCCGCCCAAGGCGAGCGTCGCGCTGCGTCGCTCGATGACAGCCGCCGCACCGCTCTTGTAACCGCCGCCGAGCGCGCCTCGCCTGCTGTCGTTTCCATCACCGTCACCTCGCGCCAGCGGATCAACCCAAGAACGCCGTGGGACCTGCTCTTCGTCCCCCGGGGCTCATCGCGCACGATTCGCGAGTTCGGCACCGGATTTCTCATCCGGCCGGACGGGGTCGTCCTCACCAATCAGCACGTGGTCGCAGGCGGCGGCCAGATCGTCGTCACGCTTGCGAACGGAACCGAATATCCGGCGACGCTCGACGGCTCGGATCCGATCGCGGACATTGCGGTCCTGCGCGTACGCGGGGCGTCCGCCCTCCCGACCGTGGCGCTCGGGCAAAGCGCCGATCTGATGGTGGGCGAGTGGGTCGTCGCGCTCGGGAACCCCTATGCCTACCTGCTCGGCAACACCGAGCCGACCGTTACCGCCGGGGTCGTGAGCGCCACAGGGCGGAACATCCTGCCTTCTGAGGAACAGGCCGGGTTGTACCTCGACATGATCCAGACTGACGCCGCGATCAACCCCGGGAATTCCGGCGGCCCCCTCTGCAATGCTCTGGGCGAAGTGGTGGGCGTCAATTCATCGATCCTTACGAGCAGTGGCGGTTCGATCGGTCTCGGCTTCGCCATTCCGATCGAGCGGGCGCTCAGGGTTGCGGAGGACATCCTCGCGAATGGATCCGTCCGCCGTGCCTGGACCGGCCTGGACGTGGCCGCCGCGAGTTCCGCCGAGGACTGGCGTCGAACGGACGGTGTGTCGGTGACGGCCGTCGCGCCGGGAGGCCCGGCCGCCAAGGCGGGCATTCGCGTCCGCGACGTGCTGGTTCGGGCCGGCGCACGCCCGCTGCGCAACCACCTGGACTGGGAATCGGTCAAGCTCGACATGAAGGTGGGTCAAGTCGTGCAGTTGCAGGTGCGCTCCCCGGGTTCGACTGCCGTTCGTACCGTGGCGCTCGTGTCCGGCGACCTTCCGACCCTCACCGCCGAGCGGGTGACCGTGCTTCGCGACCTCCAGCTCGTGTCCGTCACTCCCGCCATTCAATCCGAGCGCGGACTCCAGAGCGACCAGGGTGCGCTCATCGTGCGGATCGCGCCGCGAACTTCCGAGGCGACGGGCCTCCGCGAAGGGGATGTCATTCTCGGCGTGGACCGCCGCCGGGTCGCCACTGCCACGGACGTTGGCTCCCTGCTCAACGAGCTCCGGCCGGGCGAGACATTCCGCCTCTGGATCGAGCGCAGTGGACAGATTGCTTACTCCGACCTGACCAACCGATGACCGACGACCGCTGGCGTTCTCCGCTCGGCACCCGTTACGCGTCGCCCGCGATGCAGCGGCTCTGGGGCGAGCCCTACCGCATTGGACTCTGGCGCCGGATCTGGCTTGCGCTGGCGGAATCGGAGCGTGAGCTCGGCCTGGATATCCCCGAAGCTGCACTCGCCGAGATGCGCGCCCACCTGGATGACGTTGATCTGGCCGCCGCGGCGCAGTACGAGCGGCGCTTCCGCCACGATGTGATGGCGCACGTCCACCACTTCGGGGACCAGGCCCCGGCCGCGCGGGGGTTCCTCCATCTCGGCGCCACCAGCGCCTTCGTCACCGACAACGCAGACCTTCTCGTCATGCGTGAGGGCCTGCGGCTTCTCCTCGGCCGGCTGATCGCGGTCGTGGCGGCGCTGGAGGGCTTCTCGCGAAGGCATGCGGACCTGCCCTGTCTGGCCTACACACACTTTCAGCCTGCCCAGCTCACGACGGTCGGCAAGCGTGCAACCCTGTGGATGCAGGATTACTGCACCGACATCGAGGAGTTGTGCTACCGCCTGGAGACCATGCGGCTCCGCGGTTGCAAGGGAACGACCGGTACCCAGGCGTCGTTCCTCGAGCTCTTCAACGGCGATCAGGAGAAGGTGCGAGCCCTGGACCGCCGGGTGGCAGCCCGGCTGGGACTCGACCGGACGTACCCGGTGACCGGCCAGACCTACTCGAGGAAAGGTGACAGCGTCATCCTCGATACGCTAAGCGGGATCGCCCAGTCGGCCGCCAAGATGGCGGTGGACCTCCGGCTGCTTCAGCACGAGGGCGAGCTGCTGGAGCCGTTCGAGGCGGAGCAGATCGGCTCCAGCGCGATGGCATACAAGCGGAATCCGATGCGGTCGGAACGGATCGGCGGGCTGGCGCGATTCGTCATCTCCCTGCAGGCCAACACGGCGCACACGGCCGCGAACCAGTGGCTCGAACGGACACTCGACGACAGTGCGAACCGCCGCCTTTCACTGCCCGAGGCCTTCCTGGCGACTGACGCGATCCTGATCCTTGCGACGAACATCGTCGCCGGACTGGAGGTCCGGCCGGACGTCATCCGCCGGCACGTCGATGCCCAGATGCCGTTCATGGCCACGGAGCGCTGGCTGATGCTCGGCGTTGCGGCCGGGGGAGACCGGCAGGCGCTCCACGAAGTGGTGCGCCGGCACAGCCTGGTGGCAAGCGAGGCCGTGTCGCGCGGTGAACCGAACGACCTGATGGCACGGCTCGCCACCGATCCCGCGTTCGCGGGGATTCCGGCGGCCGCACTTCGAGCGGAGCTGGATCCCGCGCGCTACACGGGCAGGGCCGAGCAGCAGGTAGGAGAATTCCTCGACGAGTACTGCACGCCCCTTGTGGCCGAGGCCAGGCCGCTCGCAGCAGCGCCGGACGCAGCGGAGGTACGGGTATGACCCTGATCGTGGAAAGCCGGCTCCCCCTGCCCCTGCTCCGGCGCGGCAAGGTACGCGAGGTGTACGAAGTGGATGCGGAACACCTGCTGCTCGTCGCCAGCGACCGGGTGAGCGCGTTCGATGTCGTGATGGCCGAGCCTATCCCCCGGAAAGGTGCCGTGCTGACCCAGGTGAGTGCCTTCTGGTTCGAACACCTGCACGGCGTGCTTCCGTCGCACTACGTGACGGCAGCTACCGACCGGATTCTGGACCGGCTCCCGGACCTCACCCCGTACCGGTCCGAGGTAGCCGGACGCTCCATGCTCGTCCGGCGCACCCTGCCGATCCCGTTCGAGTGCGTGGTCCGCGGGTATCTCTCGGGATCCGCCTGGGCCGAATACCGGCGGCACGGCACGCTGGCTGGAGAGGCGCTTCCCGCAGGCCTCGTCGAGAGCGCCCGGCTCGATCCGCCGATTTTCAGCCCGGCCACCAAGGCGGAAACCGGCCACGACGAAAACGTCCCCTTCAGTGCGGTCGCCGACGCGCTCGGCCGCGCTGAGGCCGGTGCATTGCGGGACGCCAGCCTGAAGATCTACGAGGCGGGCCGGGCGCATGCGGCCAGCCGGGGAATCATCATCGCCGACACCAAGTTCGAGTTCGGGCGTGACAACGATGGCGCGCTGCGATTAATCGACGAAGTGCTCACGCCGGACTCTTCCCGGTTCTGGCCTGCCGATCGCTACGAGCCGGGGCGGCCGCAGGCCAGCTTCGACAAGCAGCCGCTGCGCGACTACCTGGCCGGGCTGAAGACGAAGGGACTTTGGAACGGCGAGGCTCCGCCGCCGCGCCTCCCCGATGAGGTGGTCCAGGAGACGAGCCGGCGGTATCTCGAGGCGTTCGAGCGCATCACCGGCCGCCCGCTCGAGGACAACGCGTGATTCGCTTCGCGCGGGAAGGCGTGCCGTTCATTCTTTTCGCATTGGCCCTTGAGGCGGTGTGCCTCGCGCTGGGGTGGCCCGTCGCGGCGATACTCTGGCTTCCGGTGGCGGTCTGGGTCCTGGCCTTCTTCCGGGACCCGGTGCGGGCGGGCCCCCGCGGGGAGCGGATCGTGATCGCACCCGCGGACGGCCGCGTGGTCAGCGTGCGACCGATCGACGAGCCGACGTTTCATGGCACCGAGGTCACACGGATCTCGATCTTCATGAACGTGTTCAACGTGCACGTGAACCGGTATCCGGTGGACGGAACGATCACCCATCGGCATTACGAACCGGGGCAGTTCCTGAACGCCGCGACGGAAAAGGCGAGCCTGCAGAACGAGCAGGCGTCGATCGGGCTGGAAACGCCGAGGGGCAAGGTGCTGGTGCGCCAGATCGCGGGACTCATCGCCCGGCGCATCGTCACCGATCATGGGATCGGCAGTGCCGTGCGCCAGGGGGACCGGATGGGGCTCATTCGCTTCGGCTCGCGGGTGGACGTCTTTCTCCCGCCCTCGGTACGGGTAGCGGTCGCCGAGGGCGCCATCACCCGGGCGGGCCAGACGATCATCGCGGAGTGGCCATGACGGAACACCGACGGCCGTTCCGCCGCCCCTCGATACGGGGGGTTGTGGTGGTCATCCCGAGCGCGTTCACGCTCGGCAACCTGTTCTTCGGGATCTGGGCCATCATCTGGGCCTCGCAGGGCAACTTCGCGTGGGCCGGATGGTTCGTCGTTTTCGCGGGCGTGGCCGACATGCTCGACGGCCGAGTCGCCCGGCTCTCGAAGACGGGAACCCGATTCGGCGCGGAGCTGGATTCGCTGATCGACGTGATTTCCTTCGGCGTGGCACCGGCGATGATCATGTACTTCCTCGAATTCGCCTCCGCGGGGAAGTTCGCCTGGGTCATCTGTTACATCTACGTTGTGGCCGTCGCCGTCCGGCTGGCTCGCTACAACATCACTTCCGCTGGCCACGACAAGCCAGGGTGGTTCACCGGCCTCCCTTCCCCGTCGGCCGGGATGACGCTCGCTGTGTACTACCCGTTCAGCCAGACCCATTGGTACCAGGTCTCCCTGGCCTATCTGGACCTCCAGAAGCAGGGCCTCGTGGTGCTGATGCTGGTTCTCGCGGCGCTCATGGTGAGCACCGTGAAGTACCCACGCTTCCCCGCCATCGGATTTCGTTCCGTGCGGGGACTCCTCGGCCTCGCCGTTCATCTTGGGGTGCTCGCCGGTGCGATTCTCGCACCGTCGCAGTTCCTGTTCCCCCTCGGCCTCGTCTACCTTGCATTTGGGCTGGCGCGGACGACCATCCTGGGCCTTGCCGAGCGAAATGACATCGCCGGCGGGCCGGTTCCAATGACCCGTGCCGCCCCGCCTGATGAGGCCCCGGACCGGCCGGAGGAGCACCACCGATGAGTTACCGCGTTCACGTGCGCGTCGTGCCTCGCGCAGGCCTGCTCGATCCACAGGGCCAGGCGGTCGAACACGCCCTGGCCGCGCTGGGGTTCGCCGCGGCCCGGAGCGTACGGATCGGCCGCGCCATCGAGTTGCAGGTTGACGCGCCCTCGCCGGAAGGCGCGGAGGCGGCCGCCCGGCAGATGTGCGATCGCCTGCTCGCGAATCCGGTCACAGAAGACTATTCGGTCGAGGTGGATGCCTGATGGTCCGGGTCGCGGTCGTGCGGTTTCCAGGCAGCAACTGCGACTGGGATGCGCTCCATGCGGCGCGCCGGGCGGGCGCCGAATCGTTTTTCCTCTGGCACCGCGACACCAGCCTGCAGCAGGCCGATGTGGTCATCCTCCCGGGTGGATTCAGCTACGGCGACTACCTTCGCGCCGGGGCCATCGCCCGCTTCAGTCCCGTGATGCAGGCCGTACAGCGGCACGCGGCCGGCGGCGGAGCGGTCCTGGGGATCTGCAACGGGTTCCAGATCCTGTGCGAGGCCGGGCTGTTGCCCGGCGCGCTGATGCGAAACGACCGCCTCACCTTCGTGTCGCGGCCGGTCTGGGTCCGGGTGGAGCGCTCGGAGACGGTCTGCACCAACACCTACGCGCGGGGCACGGAACTGCGGATTCCCGTCGCGCACGGAGACGGCCGGTACGTGGCCGACGCCGACACGCTCCGGATGCTCGAGGCGGAAGGGCGCGTGGTACTGCGCTACACCCGCGGCGAAAACCCGAACGGCTCGGTCGCCGACATCGCCGGCGTCTGCAATCCGGCCGGTACCGTGGTTGGGTTCATGCCCCATCCCGAACGGGCTTCCGAAGCCGTGATGGGAAGCGATGTTGGCGCCGGCTTTTTCAGTTCCCTCGTGGCGTGGGCTCCAGCGAGCGCCGGCCGCGCGAACCCTTAGACGACCAGTGAATCGATGAGCACCGACAAGCCAAGCCACAACGAAGAGGAGTTCTTCGCCCGCCAGGAAGCCGAACTCCTGAAGGAACAGCGGCGCCGGGCGATCGAGGCTGCTGCCGAAGCCGAGCGCCGCCTCCACTACCATAAGTGCCCGAAGGACGGATACGATCTCGTGAGCGAAGTATTTCACGGCGTCACGGTGGAGCGCTGTCCCCAGTGTCAGGGCATATGGCTGGAGGCCCACGAGGTCGACGCCATCGTGGCGCATGAGGACAGCACGCTCCTCGGCCGCGTCTTCCACGATATCTCGGCCACGCTCCGCGGCCGCAAGGCGAAGCCCTGATGACCGCGCCCGTTGAGGCCCTGCCCGGAGAGCGTCCGGTCACACCGGACGTCGTGGCGGAGCACAACCTGAACGACCTCGAGTTCGACCGCATCGTGACGCTTCTCGGCCGGCAGCCGACCTTCACCGAGCTCGGGATCTTCTCCGCCCTCTGGTCGGAGCACTGCTCCTACAAGCACTCGAAGCCGGTGCTGAAGCGATTCCCGACCACCGGACCCCAGGTGGTCCAGGGCCCCGGCGAGAATGCCGGCGTGCTCCGCCTGCCGAATGGCTGGGCGGTGGCCTTCAAGATCGAGTCGCACAATCACCCGTCCGCCGTGGAGCCCTATCAAGGCGCCGCGACCGGCGTGGGCGGGATCCTGCGCGATGTGTTCACGATGGGCGCCCGTCCGGTGGCCATGCTGAACAGCCTGCGCTTCGGCCCGCTCACGGAAGCCAGGAATCGCTACCTCTTCGGCGGCGTGGTGCGTGGCGTCGGTGACTACGGCAATTGTGTCGGGGTCCCGACGCTCGGCGGTGAGGTGGACTTCGCCCCGGGATACAGCGGCAATCCGCTGGTGAATGCGATGTGCGTGGGCATTCTCCGGGAGACGGACCTCATCACCGCGCGCGCCCAGGGCGTCGGCAACGTGCTGCTCGCGGTCGGAGCGCGAACCGGCCGGGACGGGATTCACGGCGCGAGTTTCGCCTCGGAGGAACTGTCGGAGGAGAGCGAGGCCCGGCGGCCACAGGTGCAGGTGGGCGATCCCTTCACGGAAAAGCTGCTCCTCGAGGCCAGCCTGGAGCTCATCACGTCCCGGCTGATCGTCGCGATTCAGGACATGGGCGCCGCGGGGCTGACCAGCTCGTCCGCCGAAATGGCGGCGCGCGGAGGTGTGGGGGTCGAGATCGACACCGGGCTGGTCCCGACGCGTGAAGAGGGAATGACGCCGTACGAGATCCTGCTCTCGGAATCCCAGGAGCGGATGCTCGTGGTGGCGGAGCCGAACCGCGTCGCCGAGATCCAGGCGGTGTGCGCCAAGTGGGACCTCGTGGCCACGCCGATCGGGCACGTGACGGACGACGGCCTGTTCCGCGTCAAGCACAACGGGCTCACGGCCGCCGAGATCCCCGGCCAGCGCCTGGTGGAGGACTGCCCGATCTACACTCCGGAGGCACGGGAAGCACCCGCCGCCGCCACACGCCGGCGGGCGCGTCCGAGCCGCCGCCCGCAACTGACGCCGGCCGCCGCGCTGGAAGCGCTGCTCGATGTGCCGTCCCTCGCCAGCAAGCGGTGGGTGTTCGAGCAGTACGACTCGACGGTGCAAACCTCTACTGTCATCGGTCCCGGTGGAGATGCAGGGGTCCTGCGGGTGGACGGGGAGCCCTTCGCGCTCGCGGTTACTGTGGATTGCAACAGCCGGCTCGTGGCGCTCGACCCATACGAGGGCGGCAAGGCCGTCGTCGCGGAGGCGGCGCGGAACATTGCCTGCACGGGCGCTGTGCCTCTCGGCATAACCGACTGCCTTAACTTCGGAAACCCCGAGAAGCCGGAAGTGTTTTTCCAATTCCGCGAAGCCTGTCGCGGAATCAGCGACGCCTGCCGGGCATTCGGGACACCGGTCACCGGTGGGAATGTGTCCTTCTATAACGAGAGCCCGACCGGGGCGGTGGATCCGACGCCGACCGTGGGGATGGTCGGACTTCTCCGGCGGGCCGAGTCGCGGGTTCCCAGCCATTTCCAGTCCCCCGGCGATCGGATCATCATACTCGGTGCGACGGCGGGACACCTTGGCGGTTCGGCCTACTGGTCCGAGCTTTGCGGATTCGTGGGCGGCACACCCGCCCCGGTCGACCTGGAGGCCGAGGCACGACTGCAGCGACTGCTGGCCGCCGCGGCCGGGACCGGGCTCCTGCGTTCCGCGCACGATTGCTCCGATGGCGGGCTGGCCGTGGCGCTTGCCGAGGCGGCGATGGGCGGGCCGTATGCCGAGCGGGGATTCGGCGCGATCGTGGATCTTCGGACCTATGCCCCGGCGGTGGCGGCGGAAGAACTGCTGTTCGGCGAAGACCATGGCCGCGTGGTGATCTCCTGCGGCGCGGAGGCGGTCGAATCGCTTCGTGCCCTGCTGTCGGAGCACGGAGTTCGGGGCTATCTCGCGGGCGAGGTGGCACCTGCCGGCGGAGCGCTCGCGATCGTGCTCCCCGGTGAGCGGCTGAGCTGGCCGGTCGAGCGGCTCCGCTCGATCTACCTCGACGCGATTCCGCGGCGGATGCGGGAAGTCCTGAGCGACCGGGCAGGAGCCTGAACATGTGTGGCATCATCGGAGTATCCGGCGTTCCCGATGCGGCGAGGGTCGCATACCTGGGCCTGTATGCGCTCCAGCATCGTGGCCAGGAGAGCGCCGGCATCGTCGCCATAGATCGGGACACGCAGGCGCGCATCCGGATCGGGATGGGGCTCGTCTCTGAGAACTTCGATGACGACGTCCTCGGACGGCTTCCCGGCGACGTTGCGGTGGGCCACACGCGTTACTCCACGGCCGGCAGCACGGTCCTGGCCAATGCCCAGCCCTGCCTCGTCAACTACCGGCAAGGCGCCTTGAGTCTCGCGCACAACGGCAACCTGACCAACGCGTCCGAGCTCAAGCGCGAACTGGTGAATCAGGGCGCCATCTTCACGTCCTCCACCGACACCGAGGTCCTGGTTCACCTGATTGCCCGTTCGGATGCCCCGGATCCGGAGGCGCAGATCCGGTCGGCGCTCGAGCGCGTGGAGGGGGCGTACAGCCTCGTCATCGGCGTCGGGCGCACACTCTATGCGGTGGTGGACTCCCGCGGATTCCGCCCGCTGGTGCTCGGCCGATTGGGGCGCGGCATTGTCGCCGCGAGCGAGACCTGTGCGCTCGACCTGGTCGGGGCGACCGTCCTCCGCGAGCTCCAGCCCGGCGAGTTTGTCCGGATCACCGACGGGCTCATCGAGAACCTCGCCCCGCTCCGGCCCCGGCCGATCAGCCGGTGCGTGTTCGAGCTCATCTACTTCGCCCGCCCCGACAGCACGGTCTTCGGCGAGTCGGTCGACCGGGTGCGCCGGGAGGCCGGGCGCCAGCTGGCCCTGGAACACCCGGCGCCTGGCGCCGATGTCGTGTTCAGCGTGCCCGACAGCTCCAATGCGATGGCGCTGGGATTCAGCGAAGTCTCGGGCATCAAGCTCGAGCACGGCCTGATCCGGAACCACTATGTCGGGCGGACGTTCATCAATCCCACGCAGGCGCTGCGGGTCGCGAAGGTGAAGATCAAGTTCAACCCGGTCCGCGGCGTCATTCACGGCAAGAAGGTCGTCGTGGTGGACGACAGCCTGGTCCGCGGGACCACCAGCCAGGGCCTGGTCCAGATGATCCGGGCCGCCGGGGCCCGCGAGGTGCACCTCCGCCTGTCGTCCCCCCCCATCACCGGACCCTGTCACTACGGCATCGACACGCCGACTCGCGAGGAGCTCATCGCGGCCACGCATTCGTTGGAGGAGATCCGGGACTTCCTCGGCGTCGACACACTCGGCTATCTCTCGCTCGAAGGGATGCTCCGGGCGGCCGGGACGGCGAACCGGTTCTGCCACGCCTGCTTCTCCGGGCAGTATCCCACGTCCGTGCCGGAAAATCTCATCCAGCTTCGCCACGCCGCCCCCTTGTCCACGAGCACCGTATGACCACGGGGATGACTCAGCCGCTCGTTTACTTCTTCGGCCAGGGCCGCGCCGACGGCACCGCCGCCATGAAGGACCTGCTCGGTGGCAAGGGCGCCGGGCTCGCGGAAATGACGAATATCGGGATTCCGGTGCCGCCCGGCTTCACCATCGCGGCGTCCCTGTGCATCGCCTACCTGGAATCGCGCCAGTTCCCGCCCCGCCTCGTGCACCAGGTGGACGCAGCGCTCCAGCGCCTCGAGGCGGCCGCGGGGCGCCAGTTCGGCGGGACGGACAACCCGTTGCTCGTCTCGGTACGCTCCGGCGCGGCTGTCTCGATGCCCGGGATGATGGAGACGATTCTCAACCTCGGCCTGAACGACCTGACTGTCGAGGGATTGAGCCGCCAGAGCGGGAATCCGCGATTCGCGTGGGATTCGTATCGCAGGTTCGTCCAGATGTACGGCAGCGTGGTCTTCGACCTGCCGAAGCAGCCGTTCGAGCAGATGCTTGAGGACAAGAGGCGTTTGCGGAAGGCCGCTCGCGACATCGACCTGCCGGCGGAGGATCTGCAGGCGCTCGTCGCGGCCTTCAAGGCGCATATCCGGGAAGCGACGGGCAAGCCCTTCCCGGAGGATCCCTCCAAGCAGCTGTGGGGCGCCATCGAAGCCGTCTTCGAGAGCTGGCACACCAAGCGGGCGACCGACTACCGGAAACTGCACGAGATCCCGGACTCCCTGGGCACCGCGGTTAACGTCGTCACGATGGTCTACGGCAATCTGGGCGAGGATTCGGGGACCGGCGTGGCGTTTACGCGGGATCCGTCCACCGGGGAGCACACCCTGTACGGCGAGTACCTCCTCAATGCCCAGGGCGAGGATGTCGTATCAGGTTCCCGGGATCCAGCCCCGATCGCCAAGTTGCGTGAGCAGCTTCCGGTGGCCTACGGCGAGCTGGAGCGCGTTTCCCGGACGCTCGAGCGGCATTTCCGGGACGTCCAGGACCTCGAATTCACGATCGAGCACGGCAAGCTGTACATGCTGCAGACCCGGCGCGCACAGCGCACCGGACACGCCGCCGTACGCATCGCGTGCGAGATGGTCGAGGAGGGCCTGATCGACGAGAACGAGGCGGTGGCACGCATCCCGCCTCACGATCTCAACCAGCTGCTTCACCCGATGATCGATCCGAAGGCAGAGCTGGATCTCCTCACCACGGGCCTTCCGGCCTCACCGGGGGCCGCCTCCGGGGCGGTCGTTTTTGACGCGGATCGTGCCGAGGAGCTGGGCCGGCAGGGCGAGGCGGTGATCCTGGTGCGGCGGGAAACTTCCCCGGAAGACTTTCACGGCATGGTGGCCGCCAAGGCCATTCTCACTGCGCGGGGCGGGATGACGTCGCACGCGGCGGTCGTGGCGCGCGGCATGGGGAAGCCCTGTGTGGCCGGGGCGCAGGACCTCCAGGTGGATGAGAGTGCGGGCAGCTTCAGCGTGAACGGCCGCTCGCTCAAGGCGGGAGAGTGGATCACGCTCGACGGCGGAACCGGGCGCGTCTTCGCGGGACGCGCGGCGCTGGTCGAGCCGGAGCTGTCCGGAAACTTCGAACGGATGCTGGGATGGGCGGACAAGGTCCGTACCCTGCGAATCCGGTGCAACGCCGACACCCCCGCCGACGCCCACCGCGGGCGCGACTTCGGCGCGGAGGGAATCGGCCTCTGTCGCACCGAGCACATGTTTTTCGAGGGCGACCGCCTGTCGGCGATGCGGGAGATGATCGTCGCCCAGGATTCCGAGGGGCGGCGGAAGGCGCTGGCGAAGCTGCTGCCGATGCAGCGCGGGGACTTCGAGGCGATCTTCCGCGCGATGGAGGGCTACCCGGTCACGATCCGGCTGCTCGATCCGCCGCTGCACGAGTTCCTGCCGCATGCTGCCGCGGAGGTCGCGGAGCTGGCCAGGGAGATGGGCAAGGAACCGAAGGAGTTGCAGCGAATCGTGGACGGCCTGACCGAAGTGAATCCGATGCTGGGCCTTCGCGGCTGCCGGCTGGGCATTCTCTACCCGGAAATCACGGCGATGCAGGCCCGGGCCATTTTCGAGGCCGCCTGCACCGTAGCGGCTCGCAAAGGGCGGGTCCAGCCGGAGGTGATGATTCCGCTCACGGCCACCGTCGTCGAGTTCCGGAAGCAGGCCCTCGTCATCCGCCAGGTGGCGGAGGAGGTCTTCCGCGAACGCCAGCTGACGGTGCCCTACCTGCTCGGCACGATGATCGAGCTGCCACGGGCGGCGCTGACGGCGGATGAGATCGCGCGAGAGGCACAGTTCTTCTCGTTCGGCACCAATGACCTGACCCAGACCACCTGGGGTCTCTCCAGGGACGATGCAGGGAGGTTCCTGCCGTACTACCTCCAGAACGGCATCGTGGACAACGACCCATTCCAGGTCCTGGACCAGGCCGGGGTTGGCAAGCTCATCCAAATGGCCTGCGACCTGGGCCGCCGGACCCGGCAGGACCTCAAGCTCGGAATCTGTGGCGAGCACGGCGGCGAGCCGGCCGCCATCGGATTCTGCGATTCGCTCGGCATGAATTACGTCTCCTGCTCCCCGTTCCGGGTCCCGATTGCCCGGCTGGCCGCCGCCCAGGCCGCCCTGGCCAAGCGCGGCACCATGGACCGCACGAAAGCGACGGTTTGAGATGACGCCCCTGGTCGGCATCGTGATGGGAAGCGAATCCGATTGGCCGGTGATGCAACTCGCGGCATCACGGCTGACGCACTTCGGCGTCACTTACGAGGCGAGGGTGCTGTCAGCCCACCGCTCTCCAGTGCTGGCGCACGAATATGCAAAGTCTGCCGCGGGGCGCGGCCTGGTCTGCATCATCGCCGCAGCGGGCGGGGCGGCGCACCTTGCCGGGGTGATGGCGGCCGGCACGACGATCCCCGTCCTGGGCGTGCCCATGGCCGGCAAACACCTGCAGGGAATGGATTCGCTGCTCTCCACGGTTCAAATGCCGGCCGGCATCCCGGTCGCGACATTCGCCATCGGCGAGGCCGGTGCGCACAATGCGGCCCTCTTCGCGGTGGCGATGCTGGCCCGAAGCGACGCTGGACTGGCGGAGAAGCTGAGCCGGTTCCGGGCGGAGCAGGAGGAAAAGATCCGCAAGACGGAACTGAAGTGATCAAGAACTGAGGACTGAGGACCCTGCAAGTCAAAGAACCGAGGACTCCGAGGGCGCACCCTCTCAGTCCTCGGTCCTTTTTTCACAGTCCTGCTGTCAGTGGAGGCGCAGGGAATCGAACCCTGGTCCGAGTGTGGATCCAGAACCGCGTCTACGTGCGTAGGCTCCTCTTCTTGCTTGTCCCCGGCCCGGTGAGGAACCGACCTTGCCGAAAACGACCTCCTGAGATCTCGCCACTCGCGGCGGAGGACCACGAGCAACCAGCCCGGATTTGAGTTCCGACCAGAAGCGCCCCAGGCGGGCTCAACTGTCCGGAGGTGCGTAGAGCGAGCCTAGCTCAGCTTACGCAGCCAGCGCCATTTCAGTGTTGGCGTTTGGTAGTTTCCAGATGGTTTATCCAGGAACCTGGACCTGGGCACGCTACGATTCCTTCTTCCAACCCGTCGAAGCCGATCGCCCCCGGGTGTACAATAACCATACAGTTAGAGACCTCGGATAGCAAGGACCGAGGACTGAAGACTGAGGGCGAAATCGTCGTCCTCGGGCCTCAGTCCTCAGTCCTCAGTCCTAGCTTCCTCCGCCACACTTCCACCCGGTCCCGCCCCCCTCGCTTCGCCTCGTACAGCGCCGCGTCTGCCTGTCCGGCAAGGTTCTCCCGGCTGGCGCTGGTTTCCGGACAGGCAGCGACGCCGAAGGATGAGGAGAGCGGCCACGAGCGCCCCTGCCAATCCCAAGGCATCGTGCCCAACCGGCGACGGATGCGTTCCGCCACCTTGCTGCCTTCCTCCAAAGGAGTGCCCGGCAGCCAGATCAGGAACTCCTCCCCGCCTACCCGGGCTGCCACGTCCCCGCCGCGGATCTGCTCGAGGACGACCCGCGCGAAATGGACGAGCGCGGCGTCACCGGCCGCGTGGCCCAAGGTGTCGTTGAGCAGCTTGAACCGGTCCAGATCGGCGGCGATGAGTGTTCCGCGCTGAGCCCCGATCATCGAGAGCTGGTCGTCGAGCCCGCGGCGGTTCCTGAGGCCGGTTAACGGGTCCTTCGTGGCGCGTTCCTGCCGGGTGGCCAACTGGGTGGCCACATCGATGCGAGGTCCGGCTTCCCGCACAGCCTCCTGGACCTCGAAGAGAACGGGACCCGGCACCGCCGCTCCCGCGGGGTTGCGATAGGCGACGGCGCCGAGCGCTTGCCCGTGGAAGATGATCGGCAGTACTCGCGCGTTGCGGTCATGCCGGCGCCGGTCGGCAACGACACCCCCGATCGGATCCTCCACCTCGGTCTCCTCGCTTTCGCCCATTGCCACCTGCGATAGCACGGCCCCTGGCGGCAGCACGCTCTCGAGCAAGCGGCGATCTCCGAGTCCCGACACCCCCACGATCCGGACGCCGGCAGGCTCCCGCAGTGCGACTATGGCCTCATCATTCACGATCCGTTCGATTTGATAGGCGAGCCGCATTCCGATGCTGCCGACGCTCTCGGTGCTCGGGGTCGCCCGCACCTGCGCCAGATCGTGCAGAACCGGCCGGCGGGCGACCCCGTCGAGCAGGAAGACCAGGTCCTCCTTCGCTCGCGCGAGCCGGTCCCCGTCCGCGGCTGCCGGCAACAGCATCGCGACCACGGTGCCACCGGCCGCGTGGTACAGCAGGGTGCCCGAGTCGAGCCGCTCGGTTCCGGCCCCGTCCTTGTCCCGCAGACCCGCGAGGCGGCCCTCGATTGCCTCGAGGTCGGCGGCTTCCGGTCCCGTCGCGGGATCGCTGCTCTGGAAAATTGCCTGCCCTGTCCCTCCCGTGGGGGCCTCGACGGCCCACACGGCCATCGCCCCGGAAGCCCGCCGGAGCCACTCCAGGGCGGGATCCGGGAGGAGGTGAGGCGTCGCAGCGTGGACCATCGCCCTGGCCGTGGCGCCAGGGGGTCGCCGCCGCCACGACGAGAGGCCAAAGCCGATCAGCACACCCGCGGCGAGCAGGAGCAGGGTGCCGGTCACCGCAGCCACCCGTTCCGCCGGAACCATGCGTAGATCGCCACGCATACCATCAGCATGGCGGCGAGCACTGCGGGATAGCCCAGGTGCCACCGGAGCTCGGGCATGAAATCGAAGTTCATCCCGTAGACACCCACGATGAACGTGAGTGGCAGGAAGAATGCCGAGAAGATGGTCAACACCCGGACCACCTCATTCGTGCGGTGGGATGCCAGGGACAGCTGGATCATCAGCAGGTTGTTGAGGTTGTCGAAGATCTCGTCGGCCCATGCGTAGCTGCTTTCCGCGTTTTCCCGCAGATCCTGGAACCACGGGCCCTGACCCTCCGAGGGCGGGCTCAGCCTCTGGACCACCCCAAGTGTCTGCCACAGCATCCGCTTGATCACCGTGACCCGCCGCTTGACGATGTGGATCTGCTCCAGGCCCACGTCGCCCCGCTTGCCATCGAAGAGCGCCTCCTCGAACTCGTCCATGACCCGTTCCGCCTGGTCGAGCGGCCGGTCGTAGCTGCGAATGGCAGCGCCGATCAGGTCAACCAGAATCTCGCTCTGGGGCGTTGCCGCGTTCGTGCGCTCCGACCACGACTCCTGTAGCTCGAGAAGGAACGGCTGATCCTTCCGATGAATGCTGAGCAGAAAGCCGGGGCCAAGGAAGATCGCCACTTTCCTGGTGAGCTGCTGCACGGTCACGGCCGAGGCATCCGCCTCCGCATCGGCCGCGCGCACGATGACGAACGTGATCCCGCTGTGCTTCTCGAACTTCGGCAGGTGCTCGGGGTCGAGGCAGTCCTGGACGGCGGCAGGGTGCAGCCCCCGCGCGGCCGCCAGGTCTTCCAGGTCCGTACGGCCTGGATTCACGACATCCAACCATTCGAATCGCGGTTCCTCGACTCGCAGGACAGTCCGCTGCATGTCGCCCCTATCCCTGATTGATCCGCGAGGCCGCGGCGGCGGCACCGAAGCCGTTGTCGATGTTGACCACCGTGACGCCGGACGCACAGCTGTTGAGCATGCCAAGCAGGGCGGCCAGACCGCCGAACGAAGCTCCGTAGCCAACGCTGGTCGGCACCGCGATCACCGGCACCCGCACCAGCCCGCCAACGACGCTCGGCAACGCTCCTTCCATCCCGGCCACCACGATGATCACCGACGCCTCCCGCAACCGGTCACCCTGGGCGAGCAGTCGGTGGATGCCCGCGACGCCCACGTCGGCGAGCCGCGCCACGGAGTTCCCGAATGCCTCGGCCACGACGGCCGCCTCCTCCGCCACCGGGAGGTCACTCGTGCCGGCGCACACCACGAGCACCGTGCCACGACCCGTGGGCGTGGGCCGGGGCTCCGCCGGCAGGTACACCGTACGGGCAAGCGCATTCCACTCGAGGCGGGGATACACCGCAGTGAGGGCCGAGGCCTGAGATTCGGACGCCCGGGTGCCGAGGAACGTTCCGCTGGCCGCCGCCAGGCGCTCGCAAATCCTGACCACCTGCTCCACGGTCTTGCCGCTGCAGAAGACCACCTCGGGCTGGCCTTGCCGGAGCGCGCGGTGATGATCGATGGTCGCAAACGCGAGCTCTTCGGAGGGGAAATGGGTCAGGCGAGCCAGGGCGTCCACGGCCGCCAGCCGCCCCGAAGCTACGTCCGCCAGCAGGGATGCCAGGCGCTCGGGGGTCACGCCACCTGCGCCACCGGCGCGAGATACTCGAGAAAGATGGCCTCCGCCTCGGCGATGGTCTCAATCTGGAAAAGCCGCTGGCGGAGGTCGCTCGCGCCATGCAGCCCCTTAGTGTACCACCCCAGGTGTTTGCGAAACTCCATGACCGTCTTGCGGGAGTCGCCCTGAAGCCGGATGGCGAGGCGAGCGTGCTCCAGCGCGACCCGGAATCGCTCGGCGGGGGAGGGTGCACCGGGCTTGAGATGGCCGGCGAGGAGCGCGCGCGCGTCGCGGAAGAGCCAGGGATTGCCGAATACGCCGCGGCCGACCATGACGCCGGCGCAGCGCGTGTGGTTCTTCATCCGGACGACGTCTTCGGCGCTCTGGATGTCGCCGTTGCCGATCACCGGGATGGAGAGCGCGTCGACCACCCGGGCGATCTCGTCCCAGTCGGCCCGGCCGCTGAACATCTGGGTCCGCGTCCGGGCGTGCAGCGTGAAGGCCTTCGCGCCGGCGTCCTGCATCCGGAGGGCGATGCCGACCGGATCCCGCGAATCGTCGTTCCAGCCGCTTCGCGTCTTGACCGTGACCGGCAGGTGGGTTGCGGCAACACACGCGCGAATGATCCGGTCGACGATCCCCAGATCGCGAAGGCAGCCGGAGCCGCCATTCCGCTGCACCACCTTCTTCACGGGGCAACCGAAGTTGATGTCGATGAACTCCGGCCGGTAATGCTCGGTGATCAGGGCGGTGGCCTGGGCCATGGCCTCCGGATCCGCGCCGTAGATCTGGATGCCGATCGGCCGCTCGCACTCCTCGAATTCCGCACCCTCAAGGGTGTTCCTGATCCGGCGGCGAATCGCCTCGGACGAGAGGAACTCGGAAAGAACGACGTCCGCACCCATCCGGCGGCAGAGCTGACGGAAGGGCGCCTCGGAGACCCCGGCCATCGGAGCCAGAACGAGGGCGAAATCGTGGGCAGAGAGATATGGCAGCCGCATGAGGGAAAACTACCGTCCGGAGCTAAGCTGAGCAACGATGAGGGTTTGACACGGCTCCGGAGCGCCCGTTAGTTTGCGGCGCCGCACCGCGGGCTCCCGGCCCGTCCTCCCTCACCGCCGATCGGACCATGCTCCTTCGCGACTTCTTCAGCGATGACGCCGTCAAGCTTCATCTCGCCGCCAGGAACAAGGATGACGTACTGTCGGAGCTGGTCGAACTGCTTCATCCGGACGATCGCGCCACCGAGACCCTGCTTCGAGTCCTCAAGCGCCGCGAGGCGCTCGGCTCCACGGGCGTCGGTCGGGGAATCGCCATCCCGCATTGCCGTTCGCTCGTGATCCCCCGCCTTCGGCTGGCCTACGGCCACTCGCCCGCCGGGATCGAATATCAGGCGATCGATACGCGGCCGGTGCACGATTTCTTCCTCATCGTCGCCCCACCCCTCGAGGTCTCCAACCAATACCTGCCTGTGCTCGGCAAGATTGCCCAGTTTGCGAAGGAACCCGGGGTCGGTGAAGCCCTGGCCCACCTCGAGACGCCGGACCAGTTCTTCAAGCTCCTCGCGGAGAAGGGGGTATGAGCCGGCCTTGACGCTCGCTTGACCCTCCCTCGACACCCTCCACACAGCCCAAGGAGGGTGTCGTGCTTTCCGACCAGAATCACCCCGTGTCATTGGACCTGTCCCGCCGTGAAGTCCTGCGGCGCCTCGTGCTCGGCGGGATGGCGATCACGGCCGGGGCCTGTGCGCCCGTCCGGCTGGTGCTCAAGGCCTATCCGTCCGAATTCGATCACGATCAGTCACTGACCGATCGCACCCTGACCGCATTCGTCCACACGGTGACCCCGGGCTTGCCCCAGGGCCCGCACCCGGCGGTTCGGGTACTCCAGGACGATTTCTATCCGATCGCGCCGTACGCGGCATTCCTCGCCAGCGACCTCGATCGCCGTGCCGAAAGCCGTTTCCACCGGTCATTTCGGGACCTTCAGCCCGGAGAGCGCCGAATGGTGATTCAGGACGGCCTCGACGCCGACACGATCACGCGACGGCTCTATACCGGCGCGGTCTTCCTCACCCAGATCTCGGTGTATGGCGGCGTGCACGATGACCGCGCGGGCTCGCCGCTAATCAACTTTCCGGGAGGGTACCAGCCACCCATTCCGGCCTCCCTTTCCCATCCCGAGGTCGAACGCTTCCGCACCCGCAGCCTCACGGCGGACGGAAACCCGGCGTAAGGAGTCGCAGAATGGAAACACGACTGACGGATGTGCTCGTGATCGGCTCAGGTTTTGGGGCCGCGGCTCCGGCGCTGCGGCTGGCCCAGGCGGGATGGTCCGTCACGATTCTGGAGAAAGGACCCAGGATCGGGCCCGGCGGGGAGGCGTTCCGGCAGACACAGGATCCCAAGTACCTGCTGCGGTACCTCAAGGGGCTGAGCGGCGATCACCTGGGCCTGACATACGCGGAGGCGCTGGGCGGTGGTTCCGGGTTCTACGAAATGGTTTCACTCAGGGCTCCGACCGTGGCGTTCGAGCAGGTTGACGGTGAGGGGCGCCGGTTGTGGCCGGCAGGCCTCACGCGCGCGGACCTCGACCCTTACTACGACATCGCGGAGCGGATGCTCCGGGTCGAGCAGATTGCCGAGCGCGATGTGCCCAAGTCCGGGCAGGTGTTCGCCCTTATGATGAAGTCACTCGGCTACTCGTGTGACCGCGCGCGGTACGCGGTGCGGAACTGCCTCGGCAGCGGATACTGCGTGACGGGATGCATCTACGGGGCCAAGCAGTCACTCCACGTGAACTACCTGCCGCAGGCCGTAGCGGCAGGGGCGGAGATCCTTTGCGGAATCGAAGCGCTTTCGATCGCCCGGCTGCCTCGAGCCCGCCGCCGGAGCGGGTCGAACACGTCCCTGCCCTACAGGTATCTCGTCCGCTGCCGCGTCGGGGAAGGCCCGGGCGAGGAGGTCGAATACCGGGCGCGGATCGTGATCCTCGGCGGTGGAACGGTGGGCACGGCACGGCTGCTCCTGGCCTCCGGTGAGACGCTCCCGCGTCTGAGCACGCAGGTCGGCCGGAATGTGGCCTTCAACGGGAGCGTGAAGGCCGCCGCAATCCTGCCGGACAGCTTTCCCGAGGGGGACATGTTCCAGGGCCGTTCCCATCCCGGAATGATCAGTTACGAGTTCCTCGAGTCGCATGGCATCAGCATTTTTGCCGTGAAGCCGTTGCCGGTGCAGCTGATCGCCGCGGCTCGCCTGCGCCTCGCCGGCCTGCCGCGGCGCCCTGACTGGTGGGGAGAGGATCACGTGGCGTTGATGCGGCATGTCCGCCACCGGATGATCGCCCTGGTCAGCCTGGGTCTCACCCCGCCCTCCGCCCGGATTCGACTGGATGCGCGCGGGCGGACTCAGCTCGAGATGGAACCCTCCCGGGAGCTTGAGCGCTACGAGCGCGACATCTACCAGCTGCTGGCATCGATTCTCGAGCGGAATGGCTGCCGATTGGTGGAGACCCCCGCGATCGATCGTCATGGCATGACGCAGGAGGGCCTGCACTTCTCCACGGCCCACCAGACCGGCTCCTGCCGGATGGCGGACGCGCCGGCACGGGGCGTGGTGGACGCCCGCGGCGAGGTGTTCGGCTATCCGGGGCTGTACGTGACCGATGGCGCCGCGATTCCGTCCTCCCTCGCGGTCAACACCAGCCTGACGATTCTGGCAAATGCCGAACGGATTGCGGCGGGGCTCGTGGAGCGCTACCGGCCGGCGGCGTGAGAGCTTCGGCCTATTCCCATTCGATGGTCGCCGGCGGCTTCGAACTCACGTCGTACACGACGCGGTTCACGCCCTTCACCTCGTTGGCGATGCGGTTGGAAATCCGCCCCAGCGCCTCCGCCGGAAACGGAAACCAGTCCGCCGTCATGCCATCCCGACTCGTCACCGCCCGGAGTGCCACGGCCTGGTCGTAGGTCCGGAA
>DASTCF010000097.1:0-3868 GCA_035711365.1 Gemmatimonadales bacterium | reverse complement strand
GCGGGGCTCTCCGGAGCTCGATGCCACGATCACGTTCGAGGATCTCGAGCGGATCTTCCACCTGCGCGGGGTGAAGGTGCTGGAGCAGCCGGACTTCTTCGGGCGGATTCCGGAGGAGCGGCGGCGGCACCTGAGCGCGGCTGGCGGGCTGCCGCTCGCGATGCTCGAGGACGTGCGAAGGACCGGCCGCCGGTTCCTGGTCCTTCGCGGGCTCCGCCACCTGCCCGCGCTGGCGCGCGCGGTGGCGGTGGACCGGCTCGACCTGGGCTTCGTGGACCTGCTCTCGTACGAGCGGAGTCTCGACCATCCGCTGCTCGGCCCGCGGGACCAGCTCTACTGGCGCCGGGCGCTGGTGGCGAGTGCGGAGCCGCCGCGGAGCCTGCAGCCGATCGTCGACCAGGGGGTGGTGTTCAGCGTCGGGGCGGTGTTCGACATCCAGCCGCGGCGGGTCAAGGCGGACGCGGCGGCGGTGGCGAGCATCCTCGACGCGATCGGCCCCGGCCCCAACGGGCGGCCGTGGGACTGCGGCGCGTGCGGGTTCGCGACCTGTCACCAGTTCGCGCAGGCGGCCGCGGTGGGCCGCTCGACCCTCCGGCAGTGTCCGCCCTACCAGGAGCGGCGGGCGGAGGAGGCGTCGAAGGAGGCGGCGGTGGATGAGCTCACGGGTCTCGCCACATTCCGGGTCCTGCGGGACCGGCTGACCAATGAAATCGAGCGCAGCAAGCGGAGTGGCGAGGGGTTCGCGGTGCTGTTCATCGACCTCGACCGCTTCAAGGCGCTGAACGACGATTACGGCCATGAGGCGGGCAACATCGTGCTCCGCGCGGCGGCCGCCGAGATCCACGATGCGGTCCGCGCCTCGGACCTGGCGGCGCGGTACGGCGGCGATGAGTTCGTGGTGATCCTCACGCGGACGGACATCCACGGCGCGCGGCGGGTGGCCGAGGCGCTTCGGGCGGGGATCGAGGGCGTGGGGCGGCGGCTGGGGTATCCGGTCGGGGTGGTGACGGCGAGCGTGGGGCTCGCGGAGTTCGACCCGGCGGTGCCGACCGAGGGCGATCTCCTGGTGACCGCGGACCGGGCGCTCTACCAGGCCAAGAATGCGGGCCGGAACATCGTGGCAAACGAAGGGGTCGCCTGACGGCGATCCGGGTGGGCTTCCTTGGGCTCAAGGGATCACGCTAATGGCCTTTCATTCCGCGAAGTCGACCGAGGGACACCAGCAGGGGCGCATGACGCCGCCGGGCGGGACGCTCGGCCCCGACATGCCTGACCCCTGGGGGGTGCGTCGCGCGGAGAACCTCCTCACGAGCCTGGAGGGGATCCTCTCGGCGCGGGTGGTCACCACGCCGCTGGGCGAGGTGAGCGAAGTCCACGTGCTGGCCCAGTCGGGGCTGGCGCCCAAGCAGCTGGTGCGGAACATCGAGTCCGCGCTGCTGGCGCAGCTCGGCCTCCGGATCGACCACCGGAAGATCAGCATCGCGCAGACGGCGGACGTGAAGCCAATCGAGGCGCTGGAGAAGGAGCAGGTCCGGGAGCAGGCGCTGCACCGGGCGGTCCTGTTCGAGGACCTCAAGGTTGCGCCCGGCCACCGGCCGCATAGGATATCCCTGAGCGTGAGCCTGAGTTTCTCGGGGATCACGGAATCGGCGGAGGAGGAGAGCAGCGACACGCCGCGGAGCCGGGTGGAAGCGGCGGCGCGCGCGACGGTCACGGTGCTGGACCGGCTGCTCAAGGAATCGAGCGTGGCGCTCGAGGGCGCCAAGATCGTGGACGCGTTCGACCGGCAATTCGTGTTCGTGGCGGTGCAGGGGTTGGGGGGGCGCGAGGCGCTGATCCTGACGGGCACCGCGCAGATCAAGGAAAGCGCGGAGCGCGCGGCGGTGTTTGCCGTGCTCGACGCGACGAACCGATGGACGGAAGCGCGCCGGCCGCGCTAGCGGACAGGGCCGGATGGTGGATCCCACTTAGCGGAGGGAGAACGGCGGGGCAGGGGACCCGAGATCCAGGGTAAGAGCTGAGGCGAGCGGAAAAAAGAGAGCGGAGCGTCTGGGCGGCCGTAGCGAGGCCAACCATCCCCCTGATAAACACCGGAGGGAGGTGACGCTCATGCTGCAGATTACGTGGCTTGCCGCCGCAGTCCGGTTCGTAGCCAATCTGTTCCTGGCTGAAGGTCAGAACTGGAGTTAATGCCTAGGATCCTCGGGACCCTCGCCTTTGCTGGTCCACTCTAATGCGCCAGCCGAGCAAGATCTTCCTGTACGTTGCACTCGTCACTCTGACCGCGCTCGTGGTCGGAGTGCTTGCATGGGATGTACGCTCGCCTTTCCCCGGCTTCTGGGCACTGGGCAGTTTCATCCTCGTAGCTTTCCTGCTCGATCAGAGCTGGACCCGGCTCAAGGTCGAAGCGACCGGATCAACTTCCTTCGTTATTCATGTGGCCGCCGGAGTCCTGTTCGGAGGCTTCTGGGGTGGCGTCGTCGCGGCGATCCCGACAGCCTTGAGTCAACTCGCCGCCGGAACTGATCGCCTCAAGCTGGTCTTCAACCCCGCCCAGCGAGCATTGTCAGTCATGGTCGCGCTTCTCGTCTACCGCTTGTTGGGCGGCGGGATGCCTCCGGCCTACCTGCAGATGACTGGAGCTGTTGATTCGACAGCGCTGCAGCGCGACATCTTCCTGTTCTTCGCCTTTGCAGCCACGTACTTTATCGTCAATTCGGTCGCCGTCAGCGGGGCCGTCGCGATCAGCCAGCAGCGGTCTTTCAGAGATGTCTGGAACCTCAACACGCGTGGCGTCCTGGGTTACGATCTCGGTGCGAGCGCGATCGCACTCTTCCTGGCGTGGCTTTACATCCGATTTGAGGCAACCTGGGGATTCGGGTCGCTCGGCCTGGTGGCTGTCGTGCTGCCGATCGTCGGCGTCCGGCACGTGTACGGGCTCTACCATCAGCTTCAGGAGAGTGGTGAGGAGCTGCTCGAGGTGATGGTCAAGGCCATCGAAGCCCGTGATCCGTACACATCCGGCCATTCCCTCCGGGTGAGCCAGCTCTCGCGCACCATTGCGCTGGAACTGGGCCTGCCCGCCAAGGAAGTTGAGGTGGTGCACACCGCCGCCCTGCTCCACGACGTCGGCAAGATCCACGAGGAGTTTGCGCCGCTCCTGCGGAAGGAAGACCGGCTCACGGCTGAAGAGACGGCCCTGATGCAGACCCACTCGGCGCGGAGCGCCGAGCTGGTCGGAATCATCACCAAGTTCCGGGGGCTCATCCAGGAATCGGTGCGGTACCACCACGAGCGGTGGGACGGACAGGGCTATCCGGCCAAGCTCTCCGGGCAGGACATCCCCCTGGGCGCTCGGATCATCCTGATCGCCGATACCATCGACGCGATGACGACGGACCGGCCCTACAGGAAGCGCCTGCCGCTCGAGGTGGTGATCGGCGAACTACAGAAATGCAGGGGTTCCCAGTTCGATCCGGACATCGTCGAGTTGGTCGTGTCGTCCGTCGCGGTCCGCCGGCTCATCACGACAGGTGTGCAGACGTCGGCGTTCCAGGCCTCCGCCGACCGGCCTCCGCTTAAGGAGCGCCGGTCCGGATGGTCGGGGCGGCCGTTCTGGAAGAATCGGCAAGCGTAGCGACTTTTGACGAGTCGGATCAAAACGCCCCGCGGAGCATCCCGAGTCTTTCAAGTTGAGTCGTGACCCCTGGCGGCATCTGACCCAATAGTTGCCACATTTCCTGTCTTTCTTCCTCGTCGAGCTTACCAGTCGTCGATTCCAGCCACACCTTTGCATTTAACACTTCCAGATCGTCGATTCGGTCAAGTCGCTCCCGAGCGTCGCGGAGTTTCTTGATTTCTTGTATCG
>DASTCF010000096.1:0-3671 GCA_035711365.1 Gemmatimonadales bacterium | reverse complement strand
GCCGGGGCTCGTTCCAGAGCGGCATGTTCAGCTCCCACGAATCGCCGCGATCCGCCGACCGGAAGAGCCCACCCGGAATCGTCCCGCACCAGAGCACCCCCGGCTGTTCCGTTCCGCCCGCCTCCAGGGCCCAGATCTGCTCCACATTCCAGGGAATGGGTGTACCACGCATCGGGTCCCGATCATCCACCCCCTCCGGCTTGGGCGGATAGGCTGGCGCCACGCAGGACTCCCAGGAGTCGCCGCCGTCCCGCGACCGGTGGAGCTTCACACCGAACTGGCCGTGCCCGACAGCGGCGTACACCATCCCGTCCCGCCGGTCCGGCAGGACCATCGTGACCGGATCCCCCAGGAAGCTCGGCGGGGTGACGGCCCAACCCTTCCCGTCATCGGATTCGTCGAGTCGGAACAATCCCTTCCGAGTGGCAACGAAGAGGCGGCTCATGCGGACTCACCCTCCGGATAGGGCCTGCATCACGTAGATCTCGCCGTCCGGGCCGACGGGATCGGCGAGTTGGCGGCGATCCTGGATCTGCCGGCCGTCCACGAAGATGACGACGTGCTTCCGCACGGCGCCCTGGTCATCGAGTATGAAACCGCGGGCCGGCTGGTTTTCCGCGAAGACGCGGTCGAGCACCTCGCGCACCGTGCGGCCCGGGGCCTCTGTCGGCGGGCACTGGACGTGCCGCTCGAGGTTCTGGGTGAAGGAGACCCGGGCCATGCGAGGGACGCTTCCCCGCCTACATCGTCGGCTTGGTTACCAAATTGATGGCGAACGGTCCCTGCCCGTGCAGCTGGACGACGGTATTGCCCTTCGCCCCGCCGAAATGCGGCATGGGAGAGGGGATGTAGAGATAATCGCCCGGCCCGTACGACTTGAGCTTCGACTCGTCGGTTTGCTCACCCATTCCGAGCTGGAGGACGCCGGTGAGCACCGTGACGTTCTCCGCACCCGGGTGGAAGTGCGGCGGGAACCGGTAGCCGTCCGGGAAGCTGAGGCGAACGGTGTAGGGCCCGGCCGCGTCCGGATTCCCATCGATCACGGCGATCTTCATGCCCGGCGCGAAGCCGGGGATTGCGGCATCCGCCCAGGCGATCGAGCCCGCGGCAACGGCGTGCATCGCGTCCGGAGCGGCGGCGGGCGCCTGGCCGACTGCGGGTGCGACCGCCGCGAGGCCCAGTGAGCCCAGCAGCAGGAAAGTGCGACTGTTGAACCACATAGGAACTCCCGTGTTGCGAGTTACGTCCTCGTCCTCAGGATCACTTCTTCTTCTCGGGCGCCGGCGCGGCGAGGGGCAGGTCGGAGTTGAAGACGTCCACCACGACCTTCCAGGTGCTGTCGGCCTGCCGGCGCCAGACGGTGGCGTACTTGCCCCGATCCGGAACCGGATTGCCCGCGGAATCATTCACGCTCATTTCGTAAGTGCCCGATGTGTAGGCGAGCTCGCCCGAGCGTGATGCTTCGACCTTCGACGGCTTCCAGGCGCCGGTGAGACCTGGCAATGCGAAATACGACTCGAACATGGCGCGGGCGCCGGCCTGTCCGTTCACGGCGGGGCCGTTCGGGGCCATGATGACGCCGTCGGCCTCCAGGAACCCCGCGGCTGCCGCCGCATCCTTGTCGGTGAATGCCTTCGCCCATGCAACATCTGCCGCGCGGACGGCTTCCGCCGCGGCGGCGCTATGATCTGCTGGTGGCTGGCAGGCGCTCAGGATGCTGGCTACGCCAATGGTCAGAGCGCCCATTCGAACGGCTCGCATACGACCCTCCTTCGCGGGCACGGTTAGACGGTTGGGCCAAAATGGCCGCCCATACATTGCACTGGTGGAATGGAAAAGGGAATTGCCTGGGCGGGATTGGGGGGGTCAGTGCCGGATCCGATCCACCTCGATCGGCACGACCACGCGGACCGAGACGACGGGGCCCTGGTAGTCCACCGGCCACGCGAGGTCGGGGGACCCCGACAGGGGAAGCATGAGCTCAGGTATGATCAGCAGCCGGAGCACTCTGAACTGGGCCGAGAAATTCGGAGCGAACAGGAATTCCGTGGCGATTTCGGACCCCGCCGGCTCGGGGCCCTGCCCCGTAATCGGCGAACTGCGCTGGGAGAATCGCAGGGCGCCAATCGTCACGCCCCCGACGAGCTCGACGGGTCCGAACGGATACTGCAACCCGACGTCGGCGGCGAAGATGTCGACTCGGTCCTCCACGGAGAAGGTATCGAAGCCGTCGGATTCCACGCCCGAGTCGCCGGTGTAGTACACCCATCGGGCACCGACGTAGACGAACCGGCCCGCCGAGATCCCGCCGATCAGCCCCGCGCCGCCCTGGTACGCGCTCCCGCTGCCATAACTCACGAGCCCGCCGACGTGCACCTCACCCAGTTGCGCGGCCAGGTCGGCGGGCCACAGGGCCTGCGCGAGGAGCACGACCGCGCACCGCCGGGTCACATCCCGTCCTTGCCGACCCGGGCCACGCGCCGCAGGTACTCACTCGGCGGCGGCAGGAGGCTATCGAGCTGGGCCCTATCCGTCAGCTCGGTCGCCGTCCCCTCGAGGAACACGAGGTCCAGCAATGGGACCAACGCCTCCGGCCCCGAGAACACCATGGCGACCTCACCGTCCATGAACATTCCCCGGTAGTCCTGGTTCTGCGAGCCGACGATGGCGTAGCCGGCGGCCCCCGGAACGCCGCGGACGCGTCTGTAGATCTGATCGACAACCCGCCCGAGCTCGGCCTCGAGCGCAGCGGCCGAATCCGCGGAGTTCTCGGAGTTGGAGGTCGCTTCCCGGTATCGCAGGTATGCGTTCCAGAATCTGCGAGTTTCCGGCACTCCCTTGATCGCCGACCGATACGCTGGAGTGGCAAGGAACTGAACCTTCTGGTGCAGCTTGGGTGGATCATCGACGGGCAGGCCCGGCCGAGCCGCCGCTTCGGCCACGGCGGAGTCGGCGAGGTCGTAAAACGGCGGCAGGCCCTTCAGTAGTACCGTCCGACCCACCAGTTCGAGCCAGGTCTGCGCCCGACTCGCGAAGCCGCGCTCGTCCGCCCGAAGCGTGTAGAGGCCTAGCCAGAGTTCTCCTCCGGCTTCTTCGACGGCACCCAGGAGCGAGTCACGCGCCATAAGCAGGCGGCTCATCAACTCCCAGTTCCTAGCCAGCGTGGGAACTGCGTCGCTCGGCGCGTTGACCCTGGACGGCGACACGATACTGACTTCCGCGCCCCGAAGGCACGCGCCCACCAGCAGCCCGCCGTACAGGAAGGAATTCCAGAGGGAATCCGGGATCTTAATGACAGATCCCTTCGGCATGAGCGAGTACAAGAGCGCCTTGCCGACATTCAACGGCTTGGGCAGATACCCGGTCCCGTTGCTCAATTGGAGGGCCCTGGCAGTACGCGGCAACGAATCGGTCGGTGCCGGGCCGAGGTACGCGGGCTGGGATTGGAAGGGTCGTGGGAGCTCGCTTTCGGAAATGCCCTGGCTCAGGAGCAGGTCGCGCGCCGTGCGCTTGAGCTCCAGCAGCGCAGGGCCCTGCACCTTCACGGAGCGATCATCCCACGTCTGGCCGATGTACTGCTGCCCGACCCCCATTCCGGTGTATATCGCCTCGCCCCGGTACGGATCGGATTCGATCACGTCCCGGAACACGATCTTCCGGTGGTCCCGCAT
>DASTCF010000095.1:0-6052 GCA_035711365.1 Gemmatimonadales bacterium | reverse complement strand
GCGCCGGCCTGAACCGTGGCGCTGAAGGTCACCGGCGAGCCGGTCGCGCCGGCAAGCGTCGCGGTTGCCGAGAAGACACCGGACTTCGTCCCCAGCGTCCACTCCCCGAAGGCGATGCCGTCTGCGCCGGTCGTCGCGGTCGTCGGGGCGATGGTGCCGCCATCCGCGGAAACGGCCCAGGTGATGTCCTCGTCCTCGACGGGTTGGCCGTCGAGCGTCACAATGACGCGAAGGTCCTGGGGCAGCACCTCGGTGACGGCCGCGGTCTGACCGTCACCGCTGTTGGTCGCGGTCTTCGCGATGACTGGCTCGGGGTTGCCAGGATTCCCGCCACCGTCGTCACCGCAGGCAGCGGCGAATGCGAATACCGCGGCAGCCAGCAGGAATCGGGAGACTGTTCGCATACTCACTCCTTTCACAGGTACCGAAGGCCTGGTTCAATGAAACCAGCCTGAGGGAGATAGCGGTGGGGTGTAAATGCCGCAATAGGACGACGCCCCAGCCGACTCCTGCCGCACACCCCGGCGCCCTGTCCCGGGTTCCCGGCGCAGTTAGATTCCGGGCCGGTTGGGCAGGACCGGGAGGGCCTGCGAGCATTCCCTCCCCGCGGCACCGGAGAAGTCCGTGGATACCAACGTGTTCGAGACGGCCAACGCGGGATTCGCGCAGGCCATCTATGAGGAATATCTCCGCAATCCGACCGCGGTCGCCCCAGAGTGGCAGCGGCTGTTCGAGAGCGGAGTGATCGGCGAGCTCCCCACGAATGGGAAGGGCACGGAGCGGCCCGGGGCGAGCGAACCGGCGGAGGCGGTGACGCCGGCCGCTGCGCCGATTGCCGTAGCCCAGCCCTCCGCTGGCGCGGTGCCCCTCAAGGGACCGGCAGCCCGGCTTGTCGCCAACATGAACGAGAGCCTCACCGTCCCCACCGCCACGACGTTTCGCGAACTGTCGGTGGCCACGCTCGAATCCCGCCGGCGCGATCTCAACGACGCGCTCAAGTCGGCGGGCCGCAGTGAGAAGATCTCGTTCACCCACCTGATCGGCTATGCGATTGTCCAGGCCGCGAAGGCCCATCCGTCGATGGTCCAGACCCTGGCGATGCTCGACGGCGCGCCGCATCGGGTCACGCCCGACCATGTGGGTCTCGGTATCGCCGTGGACATGGAACGCAAGGATGGCACCCGGGGGCTGGTCGTCCCGGTCATCAAGGCCGCGGAGACCCTCGACTTCGCAGGCTTCCACCAGGTGTACGAGGCGCTGGTCGAGAAGGCCCGCACCAGCAAGCTCATGCCGGATGATTTCACCGGCGGCACGATTCAGCTCACCAATCCGGGCGGACTCGGCACCGTGGCGTCGGTTCCCCGCCTGATGGCCGGTCAGGCCAGCATCATCGCCGTCGGGGCGATCGGCCATCCGCCGGAGTTCGCCACCATGCCGGCCACGCGCATCAAGGAACTCGGCGTCAGCAAGGTCATGACGGTCACGAGCACCTACGACCATCGCGTCATTCAGGGCGCGGAGTCGGGGAGCTTCCTCCGGACGATCGAGCAACTGCTCTCCGGTGAGCAGGGATTCTTCGCAGGCATCGCCACGAGCCTCGGGGTGAAGCTGCCGGCCACGGCGGCCACTTCGCCTGCCGCGCCCGCCCCCGCTCATATGGTTTCCGCGACCGCGCCGCGGGCCGAGCTCGAGCACGTAGCGGCGGCGATGGGACTGGTGAAGGCCTTCCGGACTCACGGGCATCTCGCGGCCCGACTGGATCCACTGGGAAGCGAGCCGATCGGGGACCCGGCACTCGATCCCGCGACCCTCGGCCTCACGCCCGACGTGATGGCCCGCATCCCCTCGACTGTGCTCCGGATCGCGGTGCCGGGCGCGACGCTGGCCCAGTCCCTGCCCCGGCTGCAGGACACGTACTGCGGCACGATGGCCTACGAGGTGGAACACATCTCGAATCACGAGGAGCGGGTGTGGCTCCGGGAGGCGATCGAGTCGGGCGCATACCGGCAGCCGATCACCGCCGCGGAGCGGCGGGCGCTCCTGGCCCGGCTCACGGAAGTCGAGACGTTCGAGCGATTCCTGCACAAGGCCTACCTGGGGCAGAAGCGATTCTCGATCGAGGGCGTGGACCTCCTGGTGCCGATGCTCGACACGATGATCGAGCTCTCCGCGGCGGAGGGCGCACAGGAGCTTGTCATTGGGATGGCCCACCGAGGGCGACTCAACGTGCTCGTGCACAACGTCGGCCGGCCCTACGAGACGATCCTCGCCGAATTCGAGGGTCACAAGCAGCACCCCGAAGAGCCCGACGCAGGCACCGGAGACGTGAAGTACCACCTCGGAGCGGAGGGGGAGCGGCGCACGCCGAGCGGAAAGACGATCGGCGTGAGCGTGCTGCCCAACCCGAGCCACCTGGAGTTCGTCGGGCCGGTGGTCGACGGCCGCGCCCGCGCCCGGCAGACCTCACGAAAGGGAGCGGCGCTGGTCCACGACCCGACGTCGGTCGTCCCGGTCGTCATTCACGGTGATGCGGCCTTCGCGGGCCAGGGCGTGGTGGCCGAGACGCTCAACCTCGGCAATCTCGCGGGGTACGGGGCGGGCGGAACGATCCACCTCATCACCAACAACCAGATCGGCTTCACGACCGACATGCGGGACTCGCGGTCCACGCGCTACGCGTCGGACCTGGCCAAGGGATTCGACATCCCGATCATCCACGTCAACGCGGACGATCCGGAGGCGTGCCTTTCCGCGGCCCGCCTCGCGATGGCCTATCGCTCGCGGTTCCGCAGTGACCTGCTCATTGACCTGGTCGGTTATCGCCGCCACGGGCACAACGAGGCGGATGAGCCGGCGTACACCCAGCCGACGATGTACGCCCGGATCAAGGATCTGCCGACGGTCCGGGCCCAGTACGCCTCGGCGCTGGTCCAGGCGGGCGTGGTGAGTCAGGCCGACGCCGACGCCGAGGCGGAGCAGGCGTATCAACGCCTGGTCGGCATCCAGCAGGCAATGAAGACGGCCCCACCCGACCGCCCGGAGCCAGCGGATTCTTCCGGCGCTCCGTCCTCCGACGTCGAGACGGCACTACCGCAGGAGTTCCTGATCGCGCTCAATGAGCAACTGTTTTCCTGGCCGGATGGATTCGCGGTCAATCTGAAGCTGGCGAAGCAGCTCGAGCGGCGGCGTCAGGAGATCGCCGACGGCGGGATCGACTGGGGGCATGCGGAGGGGCTGGCCATCGGCTCGTTGCTGCTGGAAGGCATTCCGGTCCGTCTCACCGGCCAGGACACCGAACGTGGCACGTTCAGCCACCGGCATTTCGTCCTGCACGATACCGAAACGGGGGAGGCCTTCGCCCCGATCCAGCGGCTCGAGGGCGCGGCGGCGCCGCTCGAAATCCACAACAGCCCGCTCTCCGAGCTCGCGACGCTCGGATTCGAGTATGGCTACAGCGTGGCCGCGCCGGAGGCGCTGGTGCTGTGGGAGGCCCAGTTTGGCGACTTCGCGAACGGGGCTCAGGTGATCATCGACCAGTTCATTGCCGCAGGCCAGTCGAAGTGGGGGCAACGGACGCGACTCACGCTCCTGCTGCCGCACGGCTATGAGGGTCAGGGGCCGGAGCACTCGAGCGCCCGTCTCGAACGGTTTCTCCAGCTCGCCGCGGAGAGCAACCTGCGGGTCGCCAACTGCACCACTCCGGCGCAGTACTTCCACCTGCTCCGGCAGCAGGCGCGGGACGCCCGGATGCGGCCGCTCGTGGTGATGACGCCGAAAAGCCTGCTCCGCCTGCCGGCGGCGGCCTCGCGCGTGGGCGATTTCACCGCGGGGCGCTTTCGGCCAGTGCTCGAGGCTCCCGACGCGCCGAAGGGAGCGACGCGGGTCGTGCTCTGTTCGGGCAAGCTGTATTACGAACTCGCGGCCGCCGCGGCGAATACGAGCCGCCCCACCGCAATCGTCCGCCTGGAGGAGCTGTACCCCTTCCCCGGCGAGCAGCTCAAGAAGATCCTCGCCCGCCAGGCGGCCGCCAAGGAAATCGTGTGGGTGCAGGAAGAACCGCGGAACATGGGGGCGTGGAGCTTCGTCCAGCCGCGACTCGAGGAAATCCTGCCGGCGTGGGGCGTACTCCGTTATGTCGGGCGGCCGGACCGGGCGAGCCCGGCGGAAGGGTATCCGACGGCGCACGCGGCGGAGCAGGTGAGGATCGTGAGGGAGGCGGTGGGATAGGCGGGAAAGCCGGAAAGTGGAAAAGCGGTAATGCAAATGCGACGGAGGGACACCGATCAAGGCGCCCCTCCGTTGTTACTTCCCCGCCTTCTACGCTGGCAGGATCGGTCGCTCCGATGCCTTCCGGGCCAGCTCCTTGAGCGGCTCGGAGAGGTGATCACCATAGTGGAGGAGGAAGACACCGCGCGAACGGCGCTGCATCAGGAAGGCCACCAGCGGGGTGTCGGCCTTCGCGGCATTGCAGTCACGGCAGGCGAGCACGAGGTTGTCAGGCCGGTCGTAGGCCGTCTGACCTTTGCGGGGCCGCACGTGATCGAGTGTGATGGTGTCCTGGGGAGTCTCCGTGCCGCAATAGGCGCAGACCGAGCCGTGTTGCTGGAGCAGCCAATCACGATGCCCTGAATACGAGCGTCCTGTGGAGCGGCGGAAACTGGGAGCGGCAATGAGAGCCGCGGTGGAGGTGCTACTGTTCCTGCGTCGTCTGGAAGATCGTGCCACAAACCCTGCCTAACAATGTTACCCTGAGACCGGCCAATCCGGGCTCCACGGGTCGAGAAAACTCAGTCTCAAAATATATGCCCCACGGAGCATAAATGACAGTCCCACTCTCCCCCGCCGATCTGGCCGCCCTCGGAGCCCGAATTTCCCAGCTCCCCGCGATGCTGCAAATGGGTGCCACCGCTGACTTTACGGACCCGGATGCGGTCAGAGTCCGAATCGCACGCCTGGAGGCCTACCACCGTAGCGGCATGGGCACCGAGGCGGTGAATGGCGCGGTGATCGCCGCGCTCTGCGACGCCGCCGTGGGCTTCGCGGGAACGCTCCGGACCTTCGGCCGGCGGGCCGGAACGGCTCAGCTCAGCATCCAGTTTCTGCGCCCGGTTCATGGGGGGAGTGTCGAAGCCATCGGCCGTGTGGTGCGGGCCGGACCGAACCTGGTCTTCGCCACGGCAGAGGTGCGCGACGACCAGGGCGCGCTATGCGCCCGCTGCGATGGGATCGTGGCGGTGAGCCAGGGGAAGCCGGGGGAGATGGCGTTCTAGCGGATGGGCAGATGGGCAGATGGGCAGATGGGCAGATGGGCAGATGGGCAGATGGGCAGATGGGCAGCGGGAATATCTTGACGACTGGTGCGAATCTCCAGAGATTCGCCTCCGTCAGGACCCCTCCCGGGCCCTTCGCGACGTGACGCCGCGCGATCGCGCGGACCGCCCTCCGCCGCACTCTCTTGCGGGAGACTCCCATGCGACGCATTCACCTCACCCTGCCCCTCCTCGGCAGTGCCCTCCTTCTTCTCCCAGGTACCTCCCTCAGCGCGCAGGCACCCGACAAGGACCTGCTCATCCAGAGCGCGCTGGCTGCTGCACCGGCCAACATCGCGAAGGACGCCGCCGTGGTGGCCGCGGGACCGGACGGCAAGATGATGCAACTCAAGCCGGGGACTAACGGCTTCACTTGCCTGCCCGATCACCCCACGACGCCCGGCAAGGATCCAATGTGCGTGGACCAGCAGGGCATGGTCTTCCTCGAATCGTGGATCGCGAGGGATCCGAAGCCGAAGAATACCTCGCCCGGCCTGGGCTACATGCTGCAGGGCGGGAGCGACATCAGCGCCACCGATCCCTGGGTCGAACCTGGCCCGGGTCACAAATTCGTCGACTCGCCGCCGCACTGGATGATCTTTTGGCCCTACGATGCGAAGGCCACCGGCTTCTCAACCACACCGAAGCAGGACGGCACCTGGATCATGTGGGCCGGAACACCGTACGCGCACCTGATGATCAACCAGGCTCCATAGCGCGGGTGACGGCGGCCGGTCGGGGGT
>DASTCF010000094.1:0-17363 GCA_035711365.1 Gemmatimonadales bacterium | reverse complement strand
GTTACGGCGTGCACTTCGGCTCGCCTTCGACCGTCGCGTTACCGAGCGAGGTCGCGCCATCGCCAAGGAAGATGTCGCAGGTCTTGGCGGTCGCCGTGTGGGTGGTCTGGGCGGCCCAGCCGTTACCCGACAGCGACGCGGTGATGGTCACACCAGCCGAGGGCACGAAGCCGGTGGCCGGGTCAGGCGTCGCAACACCCGCGACGTTCGAGGCGGCGACGGCCGTGTAGATCTGGTTGTCCGCGAAGAAGCCTTCCTCGGTGGTCGCGAGGTTGCGCAGGTCAGACTTCATGGACGCCAGGTACGCCTTCTCCTTGGTGCTCGCGAACTTTGGAATGGCGATCGCGGCCAAGATGCCGATGATCACGACAACGATCAGCAGCTCGATGAGGGTGAAGCCCTTGCGGTTGAACATGGTCCCGCCTCCGAATGATGGATTGCCACACTGCTGCCTGACCGTGATCGGTCCCTACGGGATGCTACCCGACAGCGGGAAAGGCAACGAGTATGCCACCCCAGGATGGGCGACCTTAACTCCATCATACGCAAGCAGTTGCAATAATCCGCACGGCGCTTTGCACGATCAGCCGCAAGCCCGGCCAAGGGGATTTTGCAAGAGGGGATGGTTCGGAGGGGTGCGAATACAGACCGGGGCCCTCCGGAGGGGCAGCAACACCCGGTGTTGACCGTCGCAAGCCGCGATGCTCCGAACCGGCAATCAATCCGGTGTCCGGGGCCCGGGGCCCGGGGCCCGGGGCCCGATCGCGGGTGATCGGTCGGTATCCGCCGGTTACCCCGCGGCGGGCGCCGTGGATTCCTCGTAGCGGCTCAACTTCCGATACAGCGTCGACGGATCGATTCCGAGCACTTCTGCCGCCCGGGTCTTATTGCCACCCTCGGCCTGAAGCACCCACATGATGTAAGCCCGCTCGATCACGTCGAGCGTGGGATTCCGGTAGGACCGGTCCGCCACCAGCGGCTCCTTGCGGCGCCGGGTGATCCGCTCCGGCAGGTGCTGCGGCTCAATGAGACTCCCGCGCGTGAGCACGACGGCGTGTTCGAGCGCGTTCTCCAGCTCGCGGACGTTCCCGGGCCAGTCGTACACCATCACCGCGTCCAGGGCCTCCGCCGACAGCGCCTTGGGTTCCACGCCCGCCTCGGTCGCCATCCCCTGCAGGAACGACTCCACGAGCAGCAGGAGATCGTCGCGCCGATCGCGCAGAGGGGGAAGGTCGAGTGCGATGACGTTCAGCCGGTAGAACAGGTCCGAGCGGAACGTGCCACGGCGGATCTCCTCCTCGAGGTCGCGATTCGTGGCCGCGATGATCCGCACATCCACCGGAATCGCCTCGGTGGCCCCGACGGGGATCACTTCCCGCTCCTGCAGCACCCGGAGCAGCTTGATCTGCAGCGACGGAGGCATCTCGCCCACTTCGTCGAGGAAGAAGGTCCCGCCCCGGGCCGCGGCGAAGAGCCCCTGCTTGTCCCGCACCGCGCCGGTGAACGAGCCCTTCACGTGCCCGAAGAGCTCGCTTTCCAGCAGGTTCTCGGGCAGGGCGCCGCAGTTGATGCTGAGGAAGGGACCCTCGGACCGGTCTGAGAGGTTATGAATGAATCGCGCGACGACCTCCTTGCCGGTGCCGCTCTCGCCCCCGATGAGGACGGTGGAATCGGTCGGCGCCACCTGCTCCGCGAGCTTCAGGATTTCCACGAACCGCCGGGACTTGCCGATGGGCCGGGTCGAGCCCCCGTGATCGCGGCGCCGGATCTCCTGCTTGAGCTGCTTGTTCTCCACCCGGATCGAGCGGAAATCGGCCGCTCGCCGGACGATGGCGATCAACTCGTCGTTCGCGAACGGTTTCTGGATGTAATAGAACGCGCCCGCGTTGACGGCCCCGATCGCAGTCTGCAGCGAGGCCTGGGCGGTCATGAGGATCACCGGAGTCATCGGATCCTGCTCGCGCGCGGCCTGCAGGATGTCGAGCCCAGTCACCTGCGGCATCCGGACATCGCTCAGGATGATGTCGTGCTGCCCGGTGCGGATCGCTTCGAGCCCCGCTTTCCCGCCCTGGGCCGTCGTGACGTCGAACCCCTCCTTCCGGAGCAGGATCCGGAGGGTGTCGAGGATGCCGGACTCGTCGTCCACGATGAGCAGCGATGGCTGAGCGTTCATATCTCGTCCTCTGCCGTCCACTTGGCGGGCATATATATGGTGAAGGTAGTGCCCTGCCCCGGCGCGGAGTCCATAGTCACGACCCCGCGATGGGCGTCAACCGCTCGTTGCACGATCGCGAGACCGAGCCCGCTACCGCCGGGCCGGCCGCTGACGAACGGCTGGAACAGGCGCTCCCGGATGTCCTCCGGGATGCCCGGGCCATCGTCCTGCACCTGAAGGCGGATCGGCTGGACGATGCCGGTGCCGCGGGGCACGTCGCTCTGGAGCGCGAGCCCGACCGTTGCGCTCACGTGCACCGGCGCCGAGGCGGCCTGCACGGCATTCAGCATCAGGTTGACGATGATCCGGTGGAGCAGGTCCTCGTCGCCATCGAGCACGGTGCTCCGCCCTTCCACGCTGAGCTCGGTGTCGGGGTGGCAGTCCGGATGGGCCCGCACGACGTGCGCGGCGGCGATCGCGATCTCGTGGAGATCGACCGGCTCGAACCGCGTCGCGCGGACCCGCGAGAAGTCCAGGAACTCGCTGAGTAGCCGGCTCAGCCGGTCCGCCTCGCGCACGATGAGATTCGCCAGGACGCGATCGTCCCCATCGGCGCTCGCTGAGCGCGAGAGTTGCTCGACGGAGCTTCGGATCGACGCCAGCGGGTTCCGGATCTCGTGTGCCAAGGAGGCGCTGAGCGCCGCCACCGCCTCCAGGCGCTCGGCCCGGAGGTGCAGCTCCTGAAGGTACTTGCTCTCCGAAATGTCGTTGAACAGGGCGGTCACCGATGGCTGCTGCGCCGACTCGCGCTCGAAGGTCGTGGTCGTGAGCCCGATCGGGAACGACGAGCCGTCATCCCGGAAGATGGCGCCCTCGGCGCGGTTCACCTTCCGGCCGGTGCGGATCCCCGCGACCAGGCAGGCCCAGAGTTCGGACGAGCGGTGCTTGAGCTGGTCCAGCACCGGGAGGCCGACCTGGGTGGCGCCGCTGATCTGCAGCAGCCGCTCGGCGGTCGGGTTGATGAACGCGAGGCGCCCGTAGCCGTCCACCGTCAGCACGCCGGAGCGGATGTTGAGCAGGATGTCGTCCGCCTCGAGCCGGACCCGGCGAAGCTCCATTTCGAGGGTGTCCTGCTCCGCGCCGGCCTGACGCAGCCGCGCTCCCAGCGCGCCGATGATCCCGAACACGACGTTGAAGACCGCGACCTGGCCCCACACCCCGACACCCAGCGAGGCGCCGCTCGCCAGCACGACCACCACATAGAATGCGCTGGCCAGGAGCGTCACCGCGAACGCGGCCCAGAGCGGCAGCAGGATTGCGTAGGCGGCGATACCGACGATGTACAGGGCGGAAAGCGGGCTGCTCGCCCCACCGGTGAAATAGACCAGCGTCGTGACCATGGCCACGTCGACGATCGCCTGGGTCACCAGGAACACGTTGCCGTAGGGGCGCCCGGTGATCCACACCGCCCACCAGCCGTACGCGGTCACCGTCACGGCGAGCAGCACCGAGATGGTGACGATGAAGGAGACGTCCGGCGTACGGGTCCAGACCAGTGAGGCACCGAGCAGCGTCGCCACCGCGAGGACCATGCGGGACGCGAAGAGCCACGCGATCAGACGCCTCGGCGTCGGCAGCCCACCACGCAGGGTGGCGCCCGCACGGCGCGGGAGACCGGCGTCGACGGGCTTCGGCACCACCGGATCCATCGCACCTCGCACTGGAATGTTCGGGGGCCGGCGACAGGCGCCGGCTGGGTGAGGATGATCTAATTCTAACCCTTAGGCGACCCGCTTGCTGAACCGGCGGACGCTCAGCGTGAGAAACAGCACCGCGAGTCCCGCCAGCACGAGCACCTGCGGCCACAGGTGCTCGATCCCAACCCCCTTGAGGATGATCCCGCGCAGAATCGTCAGGTAGTGGGTCAGCGGCAGGGCCAGCCCGATCCACTGCGCCAGGGCGGGCATCGCCTCCCGCGGGAACATGAACCCTGACAGGAGGATGTTCGGGAGCATCAGGAAGAAGCCGAGCTGGATCGACTGGGTCTGGGTGCGGACCATCGTCGAGATGAAGAGCCCGAGGCCGAGGCTCGCCACGATAAAGGTCAGGGTGATGGCGTAGAGCGCCACCACGCTCCCCCGGAACGGCACGTGGAAGAGCAGGCGTCCCAGGAGGAGGATGACGGACATCTGGATATAGCCGACCAGCACGAAGGGGACCAGCTTGCCCAGCATCAGGCTCGTCTTGTCGATCGGCGTCACGATGAGCTGCTCCAGCGTGCCGCGTTCGCGCTCGCGCACGATCGCGAGGCTGGTGACGAGGATCATCGTGATCGAGAGCAGCACGCCGATGATGCCCGGCACGATGTACACCGCGCTCCGGAGGCCCGGGTTGTACCACGGGCGGACCCGCACCTCGAGGCGGGGCTCGGCCGCGCCGCCCCGGGCGGCGATCACGCGGGCCCGCGCGGCGGCCGCGAGCGCGGCGCCGGACATGGCGGAGTTCGACGCCAGCGGATCGGCCGCGTCGACGATCATCTGCGCGACCGCCGTCCTGCCCCGCCGGAGGTCGGACATGAAGTCCGGCGGGATCACCAGGGCCGCGCGCGCGCGGCCGCTGTGCATCGCGGCGTCGAGGGCCGTCCGGTCCGGGACAGCACCGATGATGTCGAAATTGCCGGTGTTCCGCATCGCATCCACCAGCGCCCGGCTCTCGGAAGTCCGCGATTCGTCGAGCACGACCGTCGGGAGGTGGCGCACCTCCGTCTGGATCGCGTAGCCGAAGAGGAGCAGCTGGATCGCCGGAATCCCCACCATCATCCCGAGGGTGAGCCGGTCCCGCCGCATCTGGATGAACTCCTTCCAGAGCATCGGCCACACCGGCGAGGCCCGGAGCCGCGCGAAGAGGCTCATGCCACCGCGCCCTCATCGCGCCGCTGCAGCTCGATGAAAACGTCCTCGATCGTCGGCTGGCCGAACTGCTCGCGCACTTCGTCCGCGGTTCCCACCGCGATCAGGTGCCCGCGGGAAAGGAAGGCCAGGCGACCGCAGCGGGCCGCTTCGTCCATGTAGTGGGTCGTGACCAGGATGGTGATGCCGCGCTGGGAGAACTCGTAGATGAGCGCCCAGAATCTCCGGCGCGCGGCCGGATCCACGCCGGCCGTCGGTTCGTCGAGGAACAGCACCCGCGGCCTGTGCGAGGTGGCGCAGGCGAGCGCCAGCCGCTGCTTCCACCCCCCGCTCAGGGTGCCCGCGAGCTGCCTCACCCGCTCGCCGAACCCGAGTTCCGCCACCAGCTCCGCGAGACGGGCCTCCCGCTCCTCGCCGCGCAGACCGTAGATCCCCGCATAGAACCGGAGGTTCTCTCCGACGGTGAGGTCGTCGTAGAGACCGAACCGCTGCGACATGTAGCCGATCCTGCGGCGGACCAGTTCGGGGTCGGCCGTCACGTCGACGCCATCCACCGTGGCGGTTCCCGCGCTCGGCGCGAGAAGGCCGCACAGCATGCGAATCGTGGTCGTCTTACCTGACCCGTTCGGCCCCAGCATCCCGAACACCTCGCCCCGGTCGATGGACAGCGTCAGCCCTTCGACCGCGACGATCGGTCCGAAGGTCCGCCGGAGTCCCGTGGCCGCGATGGCCGGACCGTTCATTTCGACGGCTCCGCGGCGAGCGTGAAGGTCACGGTAATCGGCAGCCCTGGCTTGAGCAGGCCGGCGGAATCCTGGACGAATTGCACCTTGACCCCGAACACCAGGTCCGCGCGCTCCTCCTCCGTCAGCGCGATGCGCGGGGTGAACTCTGCCTCCGAGCCGATCGAGACGACCCGGCCGGGGAAGCTGCGGTCCCGCATCCCGTCGAGGTGGCCGACAACCTCCTGGCCGGGGCGGATGCGGGGCAGCATGCGCTCGCCGACGTACACCCTGGTCCAGGGTGCCTCGAGTTCGCCAAGCGTAAGCACCGCCTGCGCGGGACCGAGCACCTCCCCGGGCTCGGCGTGCCGTTCGAACACGACACCCGCCACCGGCGCGGTCAGCACAAGGTCCGCCGCCGTGGATTCCGCCACCGCAACCGCCGCGCGGGCGGCGGCCACCTCGGCCCGCGCCGCCTGGACGCGCTCGACACGCGCGCCTTCCTGCACGAGCCGGAGCGATTCCTCCGCCTCAAGGCGAGCCGCCTCTCTCGCCGCGGCCGCCGCTTTCGCCGCGTCGTACGCTTGCCTGCTCACCGTCCCCGACTGCGCGAGCTGTTCCGCGCGCTCGAGGTCCCTGGCCGCGCGCTCCGCTTCCGCCGTCGCCGCCGCCACCTGGGCCTCGGCCCGACGGAGCTCCGCCGGCCGCGCACCTTCGAGCAGATCGCGAAGCTGCGCCTCTGCTGCCCGCACCCGCGCCTGCCGACTCGCGATATCGGGCTGGAGAGTCGCCTGGGTCAGGAGCGCCAGGGTGTCTCCCAGTCGCGCCGAGTCCCCCTCCTCGACGAAGATCCGGACCACCCGCGCCGGCACCATCGGGCCGATGTCCACCTCGGCCACCTCGAGCGTTCCTGTCGCCGTGACCTCCGTGGGCGCGGCCGTCCGGCAGCCGGCGAGCGCGCAGAGGACCAGGGGCAGAGCGTGGACGGCTCTCATCGGGCTACCTCGCTTCGCAGGGGCGGACGGTCCGACGACCGGCGGTCGGAGGACAGCGCCGCGAGCGCGAACTCCGCGGCGTGGCGGGAGAACTGGTCGGTCACTTCCGGGGAGGGACCGGACGCGTCGAATCCCAGCAGGATGCCGATGGCGGGCCGGGCGATGTGCCAGTAGGCGACCTGGCTCACGATCGAGATCGCGGCAAGCCGGGGGTCCAGGTCGCGCCGGAAGGTGCCCTCCGCCTGTCCCGCCCGGATCACCTCGCAGAGCCGGGCGAACAGCGTCGCCGCCACGTGAGAGATCCCAACGGTGGCGTGAGCGGCGCGATGGTCCACCAGCTCCCGCACCAGCAGGCGCGGCAGGGCCGGCCGTGAACGCATGTACGCCGACTGCGCCTGGACGAAGCGCCGGACCGCATCGGCCGCATCGGGCCCGCCCTCGAGCCCCCGTAGCCCCTCGGCGACGAGCCCGCCGAAGGCCCGATCGAGCACGGCGTGGTAGAGCCCCTGCTTGTCGCTGAAGTAGTAGTAAAGGAGGGCGGTGTTCACACCAGCCGCACCGGCGATCTGCTTGATCGTGGTGGCCGGAAAGCCCTGGTCGGCGAAGCAGCGCTCCGCGGCGTCGAGAATCACCGAACGGGAGTCGGAGGGTTCACCCATTTCGACTAATTAATCGGCCAATTAATTACTGTCAAGCCTGGCGCATCTACACCAGCGCGGCGACCACCTCGGCAGCAATCTCGTGCCCGCCATCGAATGGCAGAACCTCGACCTCCACCCCCGCCGCCCTCAGCACCGCCGCCTGCGCCTCGACTCGGCCGGGTGGCGCCCACTCATCCCGGCTCCCCACCACGAACGTCACCGGAATGGCGGCCAGGCGGGACGCGGGCACATCCTCGGGCAACAGCCCTCCCCAGCAGACGAGCCGCCGCGGCGCCGGCGCGCCATTTACGGCCCACCGGGCGGCCGTCGCCACGCCCTGCGAGAACCCGAGCACAGTAATGGGCACCGGCGGGATCAGCGCCGCGCGCACCTGCTCGAGATATCCCAGGTAGTCCCGGATCTCGGCCTCCCGGTCCTCGCGCGTCATCCACGCGGCGCCAACCTTCCCCGCCCCGCCATCTCTGTAGAACCGCGAGAGTCCCTCCGGCGCAACGACGAGCCGCTCCGGCCGGGCAATCCCCCCGAATCGGCGCAGGAAGCTCGCGGCGAGCTGGCCGTAGCCGTGCAGCACCACCCAGGCCTCGGTGGCCGCCTCGCCGCCCAGGGTGAATACCCGGGCGGACCGCGGCACGATCAGCCTGTGCTCGCGCGGAGCCTGGCTCACTGCGAGCCGATGGCGCGCACGCGCTGCTCGAGGACGAGCCGCTCCAGTTTCTCGATCGGAAGCGCGAGCAGGAGGTCGATGCGGCGCCCCAGCGTCGCTACCGTGTCGCGGAACGCCTGGAGTCTCCTGGCCTCGTCGCCCTCGACCTCGGCGGGATCGGGCATGCCCCAGTGCGCCAGGACCGGCTGGCCGGGGAAGTACGGGCAGGCTTCCTTCGCGCGGTCGCACACCGTGATGACGAAGTCCCACGGCTCGGTCTCCAGCCCGTCCAGGCCGCGCGGTGGATGGCCGGCCCAGTCGATGCCGCCCTCACGAAGCGCCTGCACCGCGAGCGGATTCACGCGCGCTGCCGGCTTCGACCCGGCGCTCTCCGCGAGGAAGCGGCCCCTGCCCTTCCGGTTGAGCAGCGCCTCGGCGATCTGGCTGCGCGCCGAATTCCCGGTGCAGAGCACCAGGACTCGAAACGGCGAGCGGGGTGCGTCGGGCATCGATGCCTCAGAAGGGGATGGAGTCCGCGGGCGCGGGCGCGGGGAAGAGGCGCTTCGCCCACAGCGAGACGTACACAAGACCGATCAGGGCCGGAACCTCGATGAGCGGGCCTACCACGGCCGCCAGCGCCTCGCCGGAGGCGATGCCGAACGTCGCGACGGCCACGGCGATCGCCAGCTCGAAATTGTTGCCGGCGGCCGTGAAGGAAATGGCCGCGGTCTCGTCATAGCGGAAGCCGAGACGCCGCGCCAGCAGGAACGCGAGGCCGAACATCACGGCGAAGTAGGCCAGCAGCGGCAGCGCGATGCGGAGCACATCGAACGGCCGCGCCAGGATCCGGTCGCCCTGCATGGCGAACATCAGCACGATCGTGTACAGCAGCCCCACCAGCGCGGTGGGGCCGATCCGGCGGAGGAAGGTGCCCTCATACCATTCGCGCCCGCGGCGCCGCACCAGCGTCCGCCGAGTCCAGTAACCCGCGAGCAGGGGAATCCCCAGGAAGATCAGGACGCTGCGCGCGATATCCCACATCGACACCGCCAGCGAGGTGGTATCCTCGCCCAGCCATCCCGGCACCACCGTGAGGAAGAAGTAGCCCAGGAGCGAGTAGGTCAGGATCTGGAACAGCGAGTTGAGCGCCACCAGCACGGCGGCGAGCTCGGCGGAGCCGCCGGCGAGGGCATTCCAGATGAGCACCATCGCGATACAGCGGGCCAGGCCGACGATGATGAGCCCGTTCCGGTAGGCCGGGAGGTCGGGCAGGAGCCACCAGGCGAGGGTGAACATCACGACCGGGCCGAGTACCCAGTTCAGGAAGAGCGAGGTGCCGACGAGGCGGGGGTCCGTCACGTGAGCCCCGATCGTCTCGTAGCGCACCTTGGCCAGCACCGGATACATCATCCAGAGGAGGCCGAGCGCGATCGGGACCGAGACACCGGCTACCTGCACCCGGTCGAGCCATGGCCCGAGCGCCGGGAAGGCGCGCCCGAGCACCAGGCCCAAGCCCATCGCCCCGAAAATCCAGAGGGGCAGGAACCGGTCGATCGCCGAGAGCCGGCGGACGATAGCCGCCGGCACCGGGGTCGCAGGCGAGAGCGCGGTCAATTCCGCGTCCTCAGTTCAGCGGCTTCCTGGCACGAACGAAGGCCGCCATGAACTTGCCGTCCACGTCAGCGGCGATCGCGTCGGAGTCGAGCCCCGCCTCCTCCAGGAACTGCCGCGCCTCCTCGAGGTGATATACCCTCGTCGGCTCGATCGACGCGTCCTCGAAGCCGGCCTCGCGCAGGTAGGCCTCGAACTGACGCTCCTCGAGGGCACCGGCCAGGCAGCCGACCCACAGCTCCACGCTGCGCCGAATGGCGGCGGGCATCTCGCCCCGGACCACGACATCCGACACCGCGAAGCGCCCGCCGGGCTTGAGCACGCGGAAGGCTTCGTTCAGCACGTTCCGCTTGTCGGCGGCGAGGTTGATGACGCAGTTCGAGATGATGACATCCACCGAGGCGTCGGGCAGCGGAATGTGCTCGATGTCGCCTTTCAGAAACTCGACGTTCCCGACGCCGGCCTTGCGCTGGTTCTCGCGCGCGAGCGCCAGCATCTCGTCCGTCATGTCGAGCCCGTAGGCCTTGCCGGTCGGACCGACGCGCCGGGCCGAGAGGAGCACGTCGATCCCGCCCCCCGAGCCCAGGTCGAGCACGACTTCCCCCTCACGAAGCTCCGCCAGGGCCGTCGGGTTGCCGCATCCGAGGGAGGCGAGCACCGCCTCGGCCGGGAGTCCGGACGTCTGCGCGGTCTCGTAGAGGTCGCTCGTGATGGGATCCTTTGTGCCGCAGGAGGCGCCGCCGCCGCAGCACGAGCTCGGCTGGCCGGCGACCACCCGAAGGGCAGCCTCCCCATACTTCTGGCGGACGGTTTCCTTGATTTCGCTCGACATCCTGTGCTCCTCGAATTGGTTGACAGCGTTCAACAGCAGGTGATGCCCTTCCACACGCCGGCCTTCGCCTCCTGAAGCGCTTCCAATGCGCCCGCCATTTCCTCGAACGGCTCCCGACGCAGGCGGTAATACACCCACCGCCCCTCCGGACGGTCGGCCACCAGGCCGGCGTCCTTGAGCGTCTTGAGGTGGAATGAGAGGCGGGACTGGCTCGCGCCAAGCGGTCCGGTCAGCTCGCAGACGCAGCGCTCGCCCCCGGCCAGGAGCTCGACGAGCCGAAGTCGAGTCGGGTCGGAGAGGGCGTGGAACAGGCGGGCCACGCCGGACAGCGGCGTGGCCTCGGAGCGGGGGGTGAGTGGAGCGGACATGGACCCAATGTATCAAGATCCATTGATAAATCAAGATGTCTTGATTTGACACATCTTCAGGGGCGCAGGACCTCCAGGCCTTGCCGCAGTAACTCCTTGAATCCCTCGGCCGATGCGTCCGCACGGACCTCATTGCTCGTGTTCACTACGGCAATGACACCGGAGCGACGGACCGGATCGAAATACATGAACGAACGGAAGCCACCCTGATCACCGGTGTGCCCCACGAGGCGGCGGCCGTCCTGCCCACGGAGGAAGAAGCCGAGCCCCATCGACTCGGAGCCGCCGGCAGGGACGACCGCCCGCCACATCTCCTCGAGCGTGTTCCGGCCGAGTACGGTCTCAAAGCGGCGGCGGCGCCCCGGGTCTCCGCCGTCGGCTCCGGTCAGGAAGGCCATCCACATCGCGACGTCGTCGAGCGGGGCGTTCCATCCGCCATTCGGAATGGTGACTCCCGGATCGAAATCGCGTCCGCCCGCCCGAACCTGCTCATGGCCAGCACTGTCCCTGATCAGGTGATAGCGATTCGAGCGGTCAGCGGCGAGGTGATACGGCGTGGTGTTCACGTAGCTTCGCGTCATGCCGAGCGGCGTCCAGATGTTCTTCTGGACGTAGACGGCCCACGGATCGTCCGTCAGCAGCTCGATGATGCGCGCCAGGTAGATGTAGGCGGGGTTGCTGTAACTGTATCGCGTTCCCGGGGAGAAGTGGATCTCCTGGTAAGGCATCATTGCGACGAGCTGCTCCCACCGCGTGGGCTCGAACGGTTCCCACGGCCGGCCCTCGTCGTAGGGCCAGGTCGGATCCTGGAAGCCGGCCGAGTGGGAGAGCAGCATCCGCACGGTGATGGCATCCATCGATCCGTACGGGTTGTGCAGTTGCCGGAGCTCCGGAATCCAGCGGGTGACGGGATCGTCGAGCGTGAGCATGCCGCGATCGCGGAGCTGCATCACCGCGACCGCGGTGAGAGTCTTGGTAATCGATGCCCAGTGGAAGATGGTCCGGTCCGTCACCCGTTCGCCGGCGTCGCGGTCCGCGAACCCGACCGCCTGTCTCGCCGTGATCCGGCCGTCCTGCACCAGCACGGCTGCCGCCCCGACGATGCTGTCCGCGCGGGCATACGACTCGAGGCCGGACACGAAGGAGCGCCAGGCGGCCGGTTCCTGCGCCCGCGCGATGCCGGAGCTGCCGACAACCAGTACCGCTACCACCGCGGGCCGCCGGAGGCGGCGCATGCTGCACCGGCCGGTCACTTCTTGCCGAGCGATTGCGCGCAGCCCTGACGGCGTCGGGAATCGGACACGGCAATGATCTTCCAGCCGTCGGCCGCGCGGCCGAGGTGGAAGGCGTCCACTCCGCAGTGCGAGAAGCGGTCGCCCGCATAGAACTCGTAGTAGACCCATACCCCCGCGAGGTTGCCGTCGATCCGGACGTCGGGAGGACCGAGCCGCTCATCGAGGAGGAGGCCGGCCGGCGCCCCGGCCACACCGTTCAGCCAATCGCCGATGCCGTCGGCCTCGATGACGTTCTGCCCCTGGCGCATCGAGGCGCTTCGGAGGACGGCGGCTTCGTGAAACTGGCCATGCATCGCAGCCGTGTCGCGAGCCCGCATGCCGTCGAACAGTTTCGCGATGACCGCGACCACCGCGGCCGAGTCGGCGCTGTACGCCGGTTGAGGCGGCGGGGCGGAAGCGGCAGGATTCTGGGCGGCGAGGGAGGCGGGCAGTGCCATGAGGACGAGCGCGAACAGACGGCGCATGCGGGACTCCAATGGAGAGGGGATTCGCCCCCTACGATGGCGCACGGACCCGGGATTCGGAAGGGCGGCGGCGAGACCGCGGCGCGCGAGCGCTTCTTGCGCGCTGCGTGGCATACATGTCGAGGATCTCCCCCTCCGTTGTCGCGTCGGTGGGTCCCTTGTCCACCCGGACGCCGCCGACCAGCCGCGGAAAGCGGAGGGCGTAGCCCGCGCCGCTGTCGGTCTTCCCACAGGTGTGGCTTGGCGAGCGGGTGATCTCGTCGGCGAGGACCTCGACGACCAGCCTGGGCTCTACCCACCTGTCCGGTGTGATGGCGGAATCCACGCGCCGCGGCCTGCCGGCGACCGCGAGCCGGTCGAGCCTGGTCCGGAGCGCCTTCCAGTCCTTCTCGGTCAAGCCGGAGCCGATCTTGGCCACCGTCCGGAATCGGTCGTGCTCGGAGTCGTACACCCCCGCGAGCAGGGACCCGATGCCGAGCGCTGCGCGTTTGCCGCGACCGCGGAGATACCCCAAGAGCACCAGGTCCACGGTGTCCCGCAGGTGGGACTGATAGGCCGCCTTGAGCTTGACCCAGTCGTACCCCCGAGCTCCCGCGCGATAAGGCGCCTCGGGCCGCTTGGCGACGATCCCTTCCAGCCCGCGGCGAACCAACAGCTCGAAATACGATTTCAGCCTTGCGGGCCGGTCAGTGAGGATCGCCTCGGTGACGACCACCGCATCCCGCGCCGTCCCCCGCAACAGCGCGCCGAGGCGCCGGTAACGCTCCGCCTGCGGCCGGGGCAGATAGTTCCGCCCGTCGGCCGCCAGGAGGTCGAACGCAAAGAGGCGGAGTGGCTTGCCCTTGGCGGCCTCGGTGATCCCGTGTTTCCGCTTTCGCGATATGGTTTCCTGAAAGGGCAGGAATCTCCCGGTCCGCGGGTCATAGACCACGGCCTCGCCGTCGAGGATTGCGCGGCGGGCGCGAAGCTGCCGGCGCGCCCCGGCGGTCAACTCCGGGAACATCTCGCTCACATCCTCGAGGCGGCGGCTGAACAGCCTGACGCGATTCCCGTCCCGGTGCAGCTGCAGGCGGAAGCCGTCGTACTTGGGCTCGACTTGCACGGTGCCCATCCGACGAATGATCGCGTCGGCGGACGGCAACCGCTGCGCCAGGGCGGGCCGCACCGGAATCCCGACTCGGGGCGCGATGCGGGCAAACCCCCGCCCGCCTTTGGCGAATGCCAGCTCGACCACCCCACCCAGGTCCGATCGGACGTTGTACGCCGCCTCGATCAGAGGCCGCTTGCGGCGGTCACCGAGCGCGCCGGCGGCAGTCGCCTCAAGCACTATCGCATCGCCGACGCCCAGCCTGAGGCGCCCCTGGGCGATGCGCACCAGGTAGCGCGCCTCGAGGGCACCGGCGCGCTTGAGCAGTCCCGCGAGGAGGCCGGTCTTCGAATCCACCGAGCCGGCGCCCCCGGTCCGGGCGATTTTCAGCAGCGCGTCGTACGCCTCGCGGACCGTGAGTCGCCCCGGTCTCACGGTTTCCCCGAGGTCCTCCGCAACGAGGCCGAGATCTCCCCGCCGGCGGAAGCGCCGGCCGACCGTGGCCTCGCTCGTCCCGTATGCTCGCGCGAGCGCCCGCAGCAGGAGCCGCTCGCCCAGCCCCACCTCGACGCCTTCGTAGGGAGGCCGGAGCTGGCCCTGCAGCAGGTAGACAATCGGCGCGCGCTCCGGTGCACTCGCAGCCTTGAGCAGTCCGGCAACCAGTTGCACGGCATTCAGCCTCGTGCCCCCCGCCTCCAGCCGGGCGAGCGTCTCGGCCAGCCGCTTCAGTCGCATGGGCACCGGCCCGCAATCGGTCCGCTCTTCATTCCAGCTCCGGCCGCTTATCGGTTCCGCTTGAGCAAGGCACGAAACGCGGCCAGCGGCCGGGTGTTGGCGACGTCGCGGGCGCGGAGTCCCGCGCGCCGCGCGATGTCGACCGCGTACCGCATGAACGCCAGGTTGCCCGGGTGATGACTGTCGGTCGAGAGGACGAGCGTCACCCCCTGGCGCAGAGCCGCCGTGGCGAGCGTATCCGGCAGGTCCATGCGCTCCGGATGGCCGTTCACCTCGAGCAGGCATCCGGCGCCGGCCGCTGCGGTGGTGAGCGCGTCAAAGTCGAGGGCGTAGGGCTCCCGCTTCCCGAGCAGGCGTCCGGTCGGGTGCCCGATCGCGTCGACATACGGGTGTTCCGCCGCACCCACGAGCCGGCGGGTAATCTGGCTTTCCTTCTGCCGGAATCCGTAATGCAGCGACGCCACGACATAATCCGCCTCGGCGAGGACCTCGTCAGGCAGGTCGAGTTTGCCCGATTCCAGGATGTCGACTTCCACGCTCTTGAGGATGGTGAAGCCACGGTGGCGCCGGTTCCAGGCCTCGACCTCCTTCCATTGCGCGCGGAGCCGCTTTGGGTCGAGGCCATGCGCCATTGTCACGCGCCGCGAATGGTCGGTGATGGCGATGTAGCGATACCCCCGCGCACGCGCCGCGTCGGCCATCTCGCCGAGGGAGGCCCTGCCGTCGCTGGCGGTGGTGTGCATCTGCAGGTCGCCGCGGATCTCTTCCAGCGTGACAAGCTTCGGGAGTTTGCGGGCTCGTGCCAGCGCGATCTCTCCCCTCGCCTCCCGCAGCTCCGGCGGGATCCAGGCGAGGCCGAATTTGGAATAGATCTCGTGCTCCGTCTTCCCGGCTACCCGCCGCGCGGCCGCGAAGAGGCCGTACTCGTTGAGCTTCAGCTTCCGGTCCTGCGCCATCGCACGAAGCTCGAGATTGTGCGCCTTGGATCCCGTGAAGTAGAGCAGTGCCGCGCCGTAGGCGGCCGGCTCCACGGCGCGAAGGTCTACCTGGAGCCCGCCCCGAAGCCTGACCGTGGCCCGCGTGGTGCCCTTCGACACCACCTCGCCCACATCGGGGTAGGCCGCGAAGCGCTGGATGACCTTCGCGGTATCCCGGCACGTGACGAGAATATCGAGGTCGCCGACTGTCTCCCTGCGCCGGCGGTAGCTTCCCGCCACCTCGATGTCGGTGATGCCACCGCCCTGCTTCAGGTAGGCGACCACCGCCGTGGCATACGCCTCGGCGTCGTTCAACAGGAGGCGTCGCTCGACGTGTTCCGCCTGCCCGAGCCCGGCCATCACCTTCTCGATCATCTTCGGGCCGAAGCCGGGAAGCTTTCGAATCCGGCCATTCCGGATAACGCGCCCGAGATCAGCGGCGGACTTCACGCCAAGCTTCGCGTGGAGCAGTTCGACCCGCTTGGGACCGAGGCCCGGCACGCGCAGCAGGTCGAGCAGCCCCGGCGGCACCTTTTTCGAGAGGTCGGCGTGCATCGGGAGGGCGCCGGTATTCACGATCGTGCGGATCTTGTCGGCCAGGTCCTCGCCGATGCCGGGCAGGTCGGTGAGCGCGGGTGTCCCGGCGCGCACCACGTCTTCCAGCGACTCAGGATAGTCCAGGATGGTACGGGCGGCCGAGCGGTAGGCCCGGATGCGAAAGGGGTTTTCAGCCTGCACTTCGAGCAGATCGGCTACTTCGTCGAAGATGCGGGCGATGTCAGCGTTCTGCACCGCGGCGCTCCCGCGTGACCCGGCGATGGCGCGGCGGCCGCGCAGCGCCGATGGCGGACAGCGCGGCGACCAGCCGGTCGGCGCGGTTGCCGAGCCATTCCCGCTCGAGCCGTGTGAAGCACTCATCGCTTTGGGCGGAAAGGCGATTGCTCAACGCCACCAGGCCGGCGTGCACGTCCGCTCGCGGGCGCCCGGCGCGGGCCGGCCCTGCCTCCGGCCAGGGCAGCAGCTCATCGCACCGGCGGCGTGCCTCCTCCAGCGCCACTTCGCCGAACGCGGCCCGCAGCTCCCCGGCGAGCGTGTGCGCGTCCTGCAGCTCGCCCAGCAGGTCCTGGAGGGCGGTGAGCTCGGCGACAGCGGCTGCCGCGCCAGGCAGCTCCTTCGTGAACGGCTCGAGCAGATAACGGAGACGCTTGGCGGCGATGCGGGCGGCGTGGGCATGTTCCCGATCCGCGAGAGTGTGCACCGCTCCGAGCTCACTCCGGAACTCGGCCGTCCCCTCGCGGATCATCCGGCGGACAGTGACCAGGGGGCTCGCCCGACGGGGCGAAGCATTGCGCGGGGAAATGTCCGGCACATCGAGGGCACGGCGAAGTCGCCGCTCAAGGCGGGGGTAGACCTTTCCGAGCCGCTGCGTGAACCGGGCGTCCGCCTCCCGCTGGCGCCTGTCGAGGCGGTCGAGCAGCCATTCGGCACCGTGCCGGGCCTCAGCCGGCAGGGCGTCCTGCTCCGCGCGGACCCAGGCGCGCTGGACCTCGAGGTCGCGGCTCAGGCCGGACGCCCGGGCGAGGCGCCGAAGGCGCCGTCGGGTGCGCCGGGAGATGTCGGCGGCGAATTCCGGGCGGAAGGCGCGCAGCGTGCCGCGGAGGCGGCGCAGAACGACCCGAAAGTCGTGCAGCGCCTCGGGATCGCCCCCCCCGACCAGCCGGGCGTGCACCTTGGCCCAGCGCTCGAGCTGGTCGAGCGCCACGTCACGCGGCGTTGCGGCGCGCGGGGACCGGGGCCCCCGTGTCTGCCGGGATTGTGGCATGCCCACAACCTAACCCGCGGGGCGCGCTCCGCACGGGGGCCGGGTCACAAAGCGACGCGGGGCCGGCCCCTGGTGGGATCGACCCC
>DASTCF010000093.1:0-7417 GCA_035711365.1 Gemmatimonadales bacterium | reverse complement strand
CACGGCGTCACGGGCAGGCACGATCGGGCGGGCCAGCGTCATCCGCCACCCGAGGACCAGGCCGGCCACGGCGACTATCACCGCGAAGCCGATCAGCAGGGCTTCGGTCTGTCCATGCGGCATTTCCAGCACGAAGAACCGCGTGGCGCCTTCAAGTGCGGGCTCGAGCCAGGTCTCCATCGCGTGGTGACCGCCGGCAAATGCCGGAAGATTCAGGATCCCGCCGACCGCGCTCAGCACGCCCAGGAGCACGAGCGGGCCGGTCATGATCAAGGGAGCCTCGTGCAGGTGCTCCCGTTCCGCAGCCCCCGTCCGGTTCTCGCCGAGGAACGTCATCGCCACGAGCCGTGCCATGTAGAAGGCGGTCAGGGCCGCCGCGAGCACCCCAAGCACCCAGTACACCCGATACACGCCCCCCCGCGCGAAGGCGGCTGCCAGAATCTCATCCTTCGAGAAGAACCCCGAGAACGGCGGGATGCCCGCGATCGCCAGCGTGGCGATCAGCATCAGGGCGAAGGTCCACGGCAGGTGGCGCCGGAGACCGCCCATGTTGCGCATGTCCTGGGGGTCGTCATGGTTGTGCGTCGCGTGATACGCGTGGTGCATCGCGTGGATCACACTGCCGGAGCCGAGGAAGAGGAGCGCCTTGAAGAAGGCGTGGGTGACCAGATGAAACATGCCGGCTACATATGCGCCCGTCCCGACGCCGAGGAACATGTAGCCAAGCTGGGAGACGGTGGAGTAGGCGAGGACGCGCTTGATGTCGTATTGCCGGAGTCCGATCGTCGCGGCAAACAGTGCCGTCAACGCGCCTACACCGGCGACGACCGCACTGGACACCGGCGCCATCGCGAACAGGACATTGGTGCGCGCCACGAGATAAACGCCCGCCGTCACCATGGTGGCGGCATGGATGAGCGCGGACACCGGCGTCGGGCCGGCCATCGCGTCGGGGAGCCACGTGTACAGCGGGATCTGCGCGGACTTGCCCGTACACCCGAGGAACAGGAAGAGGGTGATCGCAGTGATGATGCCGCCCCCTGCGGCGAGCTGCTCCGGCGCCCGCTCCGCCACCGTCGTGAAGTCCAGGCTTCCAACGCTGGTCCACAGGAGGAACATCGCAATCATGAAGCCGAAGTCGCCGATCCGGTTGACGATGAACGCCTTCTTGCCGGCGTCGGCGTTGACCTTGTCACCGTACCAGAATCCGATCAGCAGGTAGGAGCAGAGGCCGACGCCTTCCCAGCCGATGAAGAGCACCGGGAAGCTCGACCCCAGCACCAGGACCAGCATGAACACGATGAACAGGTTCAGGTACGAGAAGTAGCGCGCGTAGCCCGGGTCGCTGCCCATATACCCGATGCTGAAGAGATGGATCAGACTGCCGACGCCGGTCACCACGAGGAGCATGACGAGGGAAAGGGCGTCCACCTGGAAGGCGAGCGGCACCTGAAGCGCCTCGACCGGGAGCCAGGTCCACAGCGGAACGATGGCCGGCTCGTGGATGCCGGCGGCGCGATAGCCCAGGAACACCTGCAGGGCCACCGCGAACGACGCGACCAGGACGCCGGCGCCGATGACGCTCACGGCGGTTTTCGCCTGCGGTCGCCAGAGCGCAAGCGCGCCATTGATGAGGAAGCCGGCGAGCGGCAGCGCTACCGCGACCCAGACGAGACCGGCCGGCCCGGCGTGGCTGATCCCCCCCAGGGTCGCGAGCACGTTCATCGGCATCGGTCAGCCCTGGAGCAAAGTGTTGGTCTTGAGGTCGACCGACCTGGTGTGCCGGAAGACCCCGAGGATGATCGCCAGGCCGACGGCGGCTTCCGCCGCTGCCACGGTCATGACGAAGAAGACCATCAGTTGCCCGCCGACGCCGTGGAACTGCGCCAGCGCCACGAAGGTGAGGTTGACGGCGTTCAGCATGAGCTCGATGCACATAAAGAGCACGATCGCGTTCCGCCGGAGCAGGACGCCCGCCACGCCGATCGAGAAAAGGATGGCCGAAATGGCCAGGGCCGGACCGAGGAGCATCAGACCTTCCGCTTCGCGAGAACGACGGCGCCGACGATGGCCGCCAGCAGGAGGATCGAGGTGACCTCGAACGGGACGAGGTACGTATCGAACAGCGGGCCCGCGACGCCGCCGACCACGCCCTGGGCCTCGACCGCGCGGCGGGCGCCTTCGCCTGCCGCGAACACCACCGCGGGGGGGAACTCGCTCGTGCCCGTGAACTCCAGCGCCAGGCGTTCCGGACCGTACGCCGCGAGTCCCAGCAACACCGCCGACATGGCACCCACGCCGACGAGCGTGACCACCCACGACGCGCGTCCCCGCAGGTCCGAGGCCGGATGCCCGAGGTTGAGCAGCATGATGACGAAGAGGAACAGCACCATGATGGCCCCGGCATACACCAGGACCTGGATGGCCGCAATGAACGGCGCCCCCAGGATCAGGAACATCCCGGCGAGCGAGAGCATGGTCATCACCAGCCACATCGCGGCGGCGAGCGGACTGCGCTGGAGCACGCAGAGCAGCGCCGAGCCGATGGCAATGGCGCCGAGCACGTAGAAGATGTTCTCGCTCATCTACTGGCCCTTCGGGTCGGACGGATCCCAGAGGGTCGAGACGGCATGGGTCTGGGAGGAGAGGCGCTCCAGGTCGTACACGAAGCGGCTCCGCTCGTACTCCGCATTCTCATAGTGCACACCGACGTGAATCGCCTCCTCGGGGCAGACTTCCTGGCAGTACCCGCAGAAGACGCAGCGGAACTCGTCGATCTCATAGATGAGGGGATACCGGTTGCCCTCCTCGTCCTCCCCCGGCACCAGTTTGATGCAGTTGGCCGGGCAGACCTGAGGACAGAGGCCGCACGCCACGCACTTCGAGCGCCCCTGCTCGTCGGTCAGCATCCGGTGGGTGCCCCGCCATCGGGGCGACAGGGCCCAGTCGGCGGTGCTCTGCTGCTCCGGATACTGCATCGTCACCTTGGGTCGGAAGAGGTGCCGGAACGTGAGCGCCATGCCCTTGAGGGTGGCCCGCACGTAGCTCACGCCCTGCTCCGGTCGTCTCATCACCTTGACGCCAATTGCCATGACGACTCCTCAGGCCGCGCGGGCCGGCCCTTCGGCCGGCAGCGGGGCCCGCGAGAACGCACCTCCGATGACATGCCCGCGATCAATCACCCAGAACACGAGGCCCAGTATGGGGAGGTTCAGCCCGAACAGCGCGAAGCCCCGGGTGACCGGGCTCGACAATCCCAGCGGTCCCTCGATCGCCCACAGCCCGACCGCAATGACCATGATGTACACCAGCGCGATCGGGATGAAGATCTTCCACCCGAGCGCCATCAGCTGGTCATAACGGAACCGCGGCACCGTCCAGCGGATCCAGATGAACAGGAAGATCAGCGCCAGGCACTTGCCGAAGAACACCACGGCCGTCACCAGGAACTGCGCCACCCCGGCCTGCTCATCCCACCCGGTGAACGGAATGTCCCACCCCCCGAGAAACAGCGTGACAAACATCATCGCGATGGTCGTCATCGCGGTGTATTCGGCGATGAAAAAGGCGGAGAACTTGATGGCGCTGTATTCGGTGTGGTAGCCGGCGACCAGTTCGGATTCCGACTCCGGCAGGTCGAAGGGTACGCGGTTCGTCTCCGCAAAGCCGGCGACGAGGAAGATGAAGGCGGAGAGGGCGAGCGGCAGCGCGAGCCACCCGATCGGGCCATGCTGCTGGGCCCGGACGATTTCCGGGAAGGAGACGTTCCCCACGACCAGGAGCACCGGGATGAGGCTCAGGCCCATCGCCACTTCGTAGGACACCATCTGCGCGGCGGCGCGAAGGCCGCCGAGGAGGCTGTACTTGTTGTTCGACGCCCAGCCGGCGATTGCGATGCCGTAGACGCCCACCGAGCTGATGGCGAGGACGTAGAGGAACCCGACCGGGATCTCCGCCACGGCGGCGGAGGTCACGCCGTGGTGCACGAAGCGACCGAGAACCGGAAGGGTGATGTCGAATTCGAGCGGGAACGGCGCGGCCCACGGGATCGTGAGCGGAAGCAGCAGGGCGGCCATCAGCGAGATGGCCGGACCGAGCACGAAGAACACCTTGTTCGCCGAACCCGGGATGAGTTCTTCCTTGACAATGTTCTTGACCCCGTCCGCCAGGGGCTGAAAGATGCCCTTCGGGCCGGCGCGGTTCGGTCCCAGCCGGTCCTGCATCCAGGCGCACACCCAGCGCTCCAGCAGGGTCAGGTAGGCCACGAGCGTCATGATGAACGTAAAGACGAGAACGAGCTTCACTCCTGTCACCAGGAGGAGTCCCTTCATCTCCGGTGTCATCGCGCCGCCCCCGCGGGAGCGGTGCGCAGCACGCGTCCGGTGAAGCCGAGCTCCTGATAAGTCAGTCCGGCAAATGCCGGGTAGCTCACACCGAGCGCGGAAAACGCTTCCGCCGCCGTGGCGGGCGCGTCCGCCGCTTCTCCTGAGGCCACGAGCGCTTCGCCCGCCAGCCACCAGGCGGGCCGGGCCATTCCGGGAGGGGATTTCGCCTGCTGGAAGCGCTGGACCCTGTGGTCCACGTTGACGTACGTGCCGTTTTCCTCCGCCATGGTCGTGATGGGAAGCACCAGGTCGGCCCGCGCCGTCACCTCCGATTCGGTGGTCGCGAGCGCGACGACCGCGCCGGCGCCGGCCAGCCGCGCGACCTCGGCTCCGGTCAGCTCCACATCGAGGAGCACGACGACTGCGGCCGACGCCGCCGCAGCGAGCGCCGACGTCCACTCGGCGTCGTACCCCACAAGCCGGGCGCCGACCAGGTTGCCCGCCCGCTCCCGGCGCAGCGCAAGCCCGGGAACGCCGGCGAGCGGCGCTTCCTCGCCCGTTGGCACGGCGACCGCCGCGGTCAGGTTGAACCCTGCCAGGAGTCGCCGCAACAGGCCGAGCGATTCGGTCGAGGCGCGGCCGGAGGTGAGGATGACCGCGCTCCCGGAGGCACCGCGTACGAGTTGCACGAAGCGTTCGAGCGCCTGGTCCCAGTCGACCGCCTGGTGCCGCGGGCCGTCCTTCACGAGCGGCGCTTCGACCCGGTCCCCGCGGTTCATCCAGCGGTAATTCATCCGCCCTTCGTCACACATGAAGTGCCGGTTGACCTCGAGATTGGCGCGGGGCCGGAGCCGGACAACGGTGTTGTCCCGCGTATCGATGGTCATATTGCAGCCCTGCGTGCAGCCCGGGCAGACGCTCGCCGTGCGATCGAGATCCCACGCCCGCGCCTTGTGCAGGAAGTCCTTCGAGATGAGCGAGCCGACCGGACAGAGGTCCACCACGTTGCCAGCCCACGCATGATCCAGCTCGCGCTCGGGGAAGATCCCGATGTAGGCACGATCGCCCCGCTCCGACACGTTCAGCACTCCGTCCTTCGCGACATCCTCCATGAACCGGACGCATCGCGTGCAGAGGATGCAGCGGTTCGGCACGTACAGCACGTCGGGGCCGAACTCCTCGACCGGATTGTACCGCTTGGGGTAGTCGTCGTGGCGCCCTTCCGCCCTCCCCTCCTGGAACGTGTAGTCCTGGAGCTCGCACTCACCTGCCTGGTCGCAGATCGGGCAATCCAGCGGGTGATTGATGAGGAGAAACTCGAGCACGCCCTCGCGCGCCTTCTTGGCGCTCACGCTGTTGGTGTGGACCACCTGGCCGTCCGCGACGGTCGTCACGCACGCCGGCAGGAGCTTGGGCGACTTCTCCACCTCGACCAGGCACATCCGGCAGACGGCCGGCGACGGCAGCGAGGGATGGTAGCAGTAGTGCGGGACCAGCACACCGGCCTGCTTGGCGGCCTCGATGAGCGTGGTGCCCTTGGGCACGCTGACCTGGGCGCCGTCGATGGTGACGGTGACGCGATCGGACATCGGATCAGGCCAGTGCAAGCGCCGGCTGGCGCACGCCGCTGAGGTAGGCCTCGAACTCGGGGCGGAACTTCTGGATGCCGCTTACGATCGGCGCGGCGCACGAGTCGCTCAGCACGCAGATCGTCTTGCCCGTCATGCCGTCGGAGAGGTCGAGCAGCAGGGCGAGATCGGACTCCCTGCCCTTCCCGGCGAGAATCCGTTCGAGGATCTTCGTAGTCCAGGCCGTGCCCTCGCGGCACTGTGTGCACTGCGCGCACGATTCGTGAGCGTAGAACCGCGCGAGGCGCCACACCTGGTAGACGATGTCGGCGGAGTCGTCCATCACGATCATGCCGCCCGAGCCGAGCATCGAGCCCTTGGCGATCACGCCCTCGTAATCGAGCAGGCAGTCCCCGGCCTCCTCCGCGTTCATGATCGGCACCGAGGAGCCGCCCGGAATCACCGCCTTGAGCGTACGCCCCGGCCGCATTCCCCCGCACATGTCGAAAATGAGATCGCGCATCGGCGTGCCCATCGTGACCTCGTAGTTGCCCGGACGCTGCACGTGTCCGCACACCGAGATCAGCTTGGTCCCCGTGCTCTTGGGATTGCCGAGACAGAGTCCCTTGTACCAATCCGCGCCGCGATTGAGGATGTGCGGCACCGCGGCGAGGGTCTCGACATTGTTGATGGTCGTCGGCATCCCGAAGAGGCCCGCCGCCGCCGGAAACGGCGGCTTGATGCGCGGGTTGCCCCGCTTCCCTTCGATCGAGTTCATCATCGCGGTCTCTTCGCCGCAGATGTATGCCCCGGCGCCACGGTGGAGCACGATGTCGATGCGCTTCCCGGACCCAAGCACGTCGGCGCCGAGGGCGCCGTGCGCGTAGGCCTCGGCCACCGCCTGGCGCATCACCGCGAGCGGCTCGGTGAACTCGCCCCTGATGTAGATGTAGCAGCGCTCGGCGCCGATGGCGTACGCCGCGACGGCGCAGCCTTCGATCAGGGCGTGCGGGGTCCAGCGCATGATCTCGCGATCCTTGAAGGTGCCCGGCTCTGACTCGTCGGCGTTGCACACGAGGTAGTGCGGCTTGCCGTCCCCCTTGGGCATGAACGACCACTTGAGCCCGGTCGGGAACCCCGCGCCGCCGCGACCGCGCAGTCCGGACGCCTTCAGCTCCTCGATGATGGCTTCCGGCGCCATCCCAAGCGCCTTTCGGAGCCCCACGTATCCACCCCGCTGTACCCATCCCTCGTAACTGCGGGCGCCGGCGTCCCCGAAATGCTTCGAGAGGACCGGCGTCTCCTTCGGATGGCTCGGATGCGGAAAGCCCATTACTTGTACCCCTGCAGAATGCCGGGGACCCGCTCCGGCGTGACATGCTCGATGAAATCATCATCGATGAGGATCGGCGTCGGGAACCCGCACGCGCCGAGGCACTCGACCTCCGCGATGGTGAACCGGCCGTCGGGGCTCGTGGCGCCGAGCTCCCCGCAGCCGGATTCCCGCAGCAGCGCCTTCAACAC
>DASTCF010000092.1:0-4241 GCA_035711365.1 Gemmatimonadales bacterium | reverse complement strand
CACCCACGTCGTCAACTCCGCCTTCAATTCCGCGAACGTCGCGCGGTAGGCCTCGCGCCGAGTGCGGATCAGCAGGTCCATCGCCGGCAGCGTTCGTTGCAGCTCGCGCCGCCAGACTTCCTTCAGCCGCCGGCGCAAACGATTGCGGGCCACCGCGGAGGACTGGAACTTCGGAACGATCAGTCCCAACCGGGGGTGGCCCGCCGTATTGTCCGTCCAGAGTAGATCCAGGTGCTCCAGCCGCTTCCGCCGGCCCGTGGTGAGCACCTGGCGGATCTCCGACGCCCGTGCGAGCCGGCTGGCCCGCGCGAGGCGCTCAGAGCGCGTCAGGAACCCCCGTGCTTCGACGGAATGCGGACGGTCAACTGCTTCCGTCCCTTCTTGCGCCGCCGGGAAAGCGTCGCGCGACCCCAGCGGGTCGCCATCCGCGCGCGGAAACCGTGCTTGTTGATGCGCCGCTTGTTCCGCGGCCGATACGAAGGCTTCATAACTCGGTCCTGGAATGGGACTTAATGAGCCGCGGAAGCTAATCCCGGCGCGGGGGCAGGTCAAGTTAGACGGTCAGACGGACGGACGGACAGACGGACAGACGCGCGGACCACGCTACGGGCCGTCATCTCGTGGGAGCGAAGCGACCGAGGGATCTACATGACGGAAGGCAGCGTCACACTGTCCGCCTGTCCGCCCGTCCGCCCGTGTGTGGACGAACTCCGCTTCCCGCAGCGGCGCCGAGGTTTCCGTCGGCAATCAACACGATCTGCGGTTGTCAAGACTTCCCCGCGTTCCCGCTTTCTCGCGTTCCCGCTTTCCTCGCATTGACTTTTCCACAACGGGCCCGTACTATCGTGCGCCCTTGATTGAACTCCTTCCGTCCCGTCGAGCTCCGATGCAGCTGTCCGCAAAGGAAGTTTGGAAGCGCATCCTCGAGGACGCGCACCGCGAACTGCCCGACCACACGATTCGTACCTGGCTGGAACCGACTGAGGCCATCGCTCTCGACGAGGGCAAGCTCATCATCGGAGCCCCGGACCAGTTCGCGGTCGAGTGGAACGAAAGCAAACACGCCACCCTCCTCGCCAAGCTGGCCGAGCCCGTGCTCGGCAAGGCGACCGAGATCGTGTTCCGGGTACAGGAAGACCGGCAGAAGCGTCCGCAAATGGACTTCTTCGTGGCACCGCCTGCCTCCCAGGCAGTCCAGCCGCCGGCCGACCCGCGGAATGTGCAGCCGCTCAACGAGCGGTACACCTTCGAGACCTTCGTCATCGGCAAGTCCAACGAACTTGCCGCCGCGGCCGCACATGCCGTGGCGGAGTCGCCGGGCAAGACTTACAACCCGCTCTTCATCTACGGCGCCACCGGGCTGGGCAAGACCCACCTGATGCAGGCCATTGCACATCACGTGTGCGAGCGGAACCCGGCGACCCGGGTCCTGTATGTCGGCGCCGAGCAGTTCATCAACGAAGTGATCGAGAGCATTCACTCACGGACCACGCCGGAGCTCAAGCGGCGGTACCGGAGCGACGTAGACCTGCTCCTGGTGGACGACGTGCACTTCCTCGAGGGGAAGGAGCGCACCCAGGAGGAGTTCTTCCATACGTTCAACGCGCTGTACGAGGCCAACAAGCAGATCGTCCTCACCTCGGATCGGCCGCCCAAGGAGATCCCGGGCCTCGAAGCGCGGCTGGTGAGCCGGTTCGAGTGGGGGATGGTGGCCGACATCGGCCAGCCGGACCTCGAGCACCGGATCGCCATCCTGCAGAAGAAGCAGGAGCAGGACCATCTGGAGCTCACGATCCCCGACGACGTCCTCCGGTTCATCGCCGAGCACGTCAGGTCCAACGTCCGGGAGCTCGAGGGCTGCATCATCAAGCTCCTCCTCTTCGCCTCGCTCAAGCACCGTGAGGTCACGATCGACCTCGCCCGCGAGGCCCTGGTGGACAAGATCCGGGCGAGCGAGGACGCGGCCGCCGCGGCTCCCCGCGCGATGCCAAGCGTGGACCGGGTGCAGGAAGTCGTGGCCCGGCGCTGGGGTGTGACCCCCGAGGGGTTGCGGTCCAAGGCGCGCATCAAGACGCTCACCGTTCCGCGCCAGATCGCGATGTTCCTGGCGCGGGAGGTCCTGCAGATGCAGCTCGTGGAAATCGGGCAGGCGTTCGGCGGGCGCGATCACAGCACGGTGATTCACAGTGTGGACAAGGTCGAGCGCCAAATGGCGCGTGATCGCGCGTTTAGGGAACGTGTGGAGCTGGCGCGGCAGGAGTTGTTCGCACAATAGTCGGCGCGGCGCATGTTGGGGTTGTGGGAATCGGGAATGCGATGGAAAACTCCCCGATGTCTCCCCATCACACACAGCGCGTCGACAGTGGGAAAATCGATAACTGCGTAGCGGAGGCGAGGGTTGCGTGGTCCGTCCACATATCCAGACCCTCTACTACTACTACTATATCAATTAATCTCTAGCAGGTAGTGAAATACATAGCACGCCGAGGAACGGCATGAAGTTCACGATCACGCGGGAACAATTCCAGGAAGGTCTCGTCGCCGTGGCGGCCAGCGTGCCGGCCAAGACGACGCTGCCCGTGCTTTCGAATCTCCTCCTCGAAGCCACGAAGGACGGGCTCCGGCTGTCCGGCACCGACCTGGACATCGCGGTCAGCACCACCGTGCCCGCCAGCGTGGACCAGGAAGGCTCGATCACGCTGCCGGCCCGGAAGCTGGTCGAGATCGTACGCGAATTGCCCAGTGCCAGCATCCGGTTCACGGCGGCGGGGGAGCAGCGCGTCACCCTGGAGTGCGGCAAGTCGAAATTCAAGCTGCTGGGCCTTCCGCGGGAGGAGTTCCCGGCGTTCCCGACGGTCAAGTTCGAGGGCGGCTGGAAGAGCGATGCGAAGGAGCTGCACAAGCTCATCAGCCACGTGGCGTTCGCGGCGAGCACCGAGGAGAGCCGGCCGATCCTGAACGGGGTCCTGTGGGAGCTCCGGCCGGAGAAGATGCGGATGGTCGCGACCAACGGGCACCGGCTGGCGCGGATGGATGTGCCGGTCTCGGGCAGCAAGGCCCAGGCCGATCTCATCGTGCCGCCCAAGGCGCTGGAGCAGATCCGCCGTCTCTTCGGCGCGGACGACCAGGTCGAGATCGCCCGGAGCGACAACCACCTCGGCTTCCGCTCCGCGACGACCCAGGTCTTCACCCGGCTGATCGAGGGGCCCTACCCGAATTACGAGCAGGTCATCCCCCGGGAAAACGACAAGTTCGCCACAGCCGATAAGTCGGCGCTCACCGCGGCCCTCCGCCGGATGAGCACCGTGGCCAGCGACCAGACCCACCGGATCCGCATGGCCTTCTCGAGCGGCGGGTGCAAGCTCTCGGTACAGACGCCCGACCTGGGCGAGGCGCAGGAGGAGCTGACGGTCACCTACGAGGGCGATCCCCTCGAGATCGGCTTCAACGCGACCTACCTGCTCGAGATCCTCAAGTTCATCCCGACCGACGAGGTCCGGCTCACGTTCAAGGCGCCCGAGCGGGCCGCCACGTGCGAGCCGGTGGGCTGGGACGATCCGGCGAGCTTCCTCACCCTGGTGATGCCGCTGCGGTTGGTGGACTGACGGGCGCATCGGCGGACAGGCGGACAGGCGGTCCGTGAGCGCGGTGACCGTCCGAGGGCCCGACAGAAACGCGACCGCCTGCCGTGCCGTAGAGGTCTACATGCCCCTCCTGCTCGTTCTCCTGGTCCTGTCCGCCTTCCCGTCCGTCCGCCTGTCCGCCCAGGCGGCCCCCGCCGCCCAGCCCGACTCCCTGGCCATCACCGCCGCCGAACTCGGCGCCCGGCTCCGGTATATCTCCTCCGATCTCTTCGAGGGCCGCTACCCCGGCACCCGCGGTGAGGCACTCACGACCGCCTACCTCGTGAGCCAGCTCGAGAGCTTCGGGCTCCGTCCCGGCCGCGACACCGCGTGGCTCCAGCCGCTGTCGATCCTGACCCACCGGCCCGACTCCACCTCGCCGAACGAGGCGCGGCTCACCGGACGCGTGGCGCGTGCGCTGGAGCACGGCCGCGAGATCCGCTTCGCGAACTTCTCAGCGAACGGCGACGTCAACACGGGCGGCGAACTGGTCTTCGTCGGCTACGGCATCCACGCGCCGATTTACCGGTGGGACGATTTCGCCGGGGTCGACCTGCATGGCAAGATCGCCGTCGCCCTGCTCGGCGAGCCCCGCATCGAAGGCGATACCACGCTGTT
>DASTCF010000091.1:0-28379 GCA_035711365.1 Gemmatimonadales bacterium | reverse complement strand
GCGCTCCACCCGGGCAGGTGAACCGAGATGCTCCATCACATCTGCTTCGCCCGCCAGGAGCAGATTCAAGGCCGCATCGGCATCCGGCGCGAAGCGCCAGACGACGCGCGTGACCGCCACCGGTGAACCCGGCGCCGCCTCGAGCCGCAGCGACTGACCACGAACCCATTCCGCGACGCGATACGGACCGCTGCCGACCAGGTGCCCGAGCGCCGTGTCGGCCGGCCATTCCTCGCGCGGCATCGCGCGCCAGATGTGCGCGGGCAGGACCCGCACGTGCCACGTGGCGTCGTATAGCTGCTCCGGGTAGTCGCGGGTGAAGCGGACGATCACGGTAGCGGAGTCTTCCGCCTCCGCGCTCACCTGCCCCGCGAGCGCGGGGCGCGCCGCGGCATCGAGCGCCGAATCGGCGAAGACCTCGAATGAGAAGACGACGTCCTCCGCCGTCACTCTCGAGCCGTCATGCCACCGGGCATCGGGTCGAAGGTGAAACCGCCACGCTCTGTCCGACACCCTGTCCCACCGGTCGGCCAGTGCGGGCAGATAGGCCGCAGGGTCGATCGTGGCGCCACCGGGCATGAGCACGGCGAGCCGCTCGAAGATCTGGTCCGAGATGTCACGCCCGACCGTCTCAAATACGAGTGGCGGAAACAGGCTCGAGGGCTCTCCGGTCGCTGCGATGACCAGTGTCGAGCACTCCGGGCACGTCTTCTCGCGTGCGCACGCTGTCAGAACCAGGATGGCGAGCGCGCTGGCCCAGAGGCGAGGTCCGGGGCGATTTCGTCTCACGGTTCGTAGCCTCGATCGGATGGAATAGAGCCAAGATACCAGAATCAGCCTGGTTTTGAGCGTGCATCGTTTCGTTACGCCCCACCCCGCCCCGATGCGATCCGGCTTCATACAAAATTCACTCAAGTCTCATTAAGCTGTTGTCCAGCAAGGACTTGATTATCATCCAAGGCGTGGCACTGCGGTTGCCACTAGGGGAGTCGGCGCCCAAGCAATCAACTCCTCTTCCGAACCTGATCCGGAGATGCACACAATGTCCCGTTCCATTCGACTTCTCGGTGCGCTGGCCGCGGCCGGCGCGATCACAGCCTGTAGCGACTCGTCCGGACCCTCGAGCAACGGCCCGGCGGTGCAGATGAGCGTGGCCACGGCCCCCGCACCCGCGCCAGGACTGAGCATGAGCATCGCCCCGGTGACGTACACCGACGGCACCAATACACTCGTGATCTCCCAGGTCGAGATGGTGGTCGAGGAACTGGAGATCGAGCGGGTGGAAGGCTCCGTGACCTGCGCCGAGGATGTGTCCGGTGACAACGATGACTGCGAGGAGCTCGAGATCGAAGCCTTCCTGCTCGATCTGCCGCTCTCGCCGGGCGCCACTCAGGTGATCAGCGTGCCGGTGGACACCGGCTCGTACGACGAATTCGAGTTCAAGATCCACAAGCCCGAGTCCGGCGGCGACGATGATGCCTTCCTCGCGGCGCACCCCGATTTCGACGGCGTGAGCATCCGCGTGCATGGCACCTGGAATGGCACGCCATTCATCTACGAGACCGACCTCGACGCCGAGCAGGAAATCGACCTCGTGCCGCCGCTGGTCGTGACCGAAGCGGGAGCCACCGACTTCACGCTCTTCATCGATCTGGGCACCTGGTTCCGTGCGGGCGACAGCTCGCTCATCGACCCCTCGAGCGCCAATGTGGGTCAGGCCAACGAGGGTATCGTCAAGGAGAATATCAAGAACTCGTTCCAGGCCTTCGAAGACGAGGATCATGACGGCAGTGACGATGACTGATCGGGCCGGGCGCCGGCGTGGCTGAGCGCATCACGTGCGTGGAAGCGGTCCTCCTATCGGACAGCTTCCACGCCACGCTCAGCTCGCTGGTGGCAGAACTCGGCGGGCGCCTGGAAACCCGGGCGCCCGACGCCGGCCGGGCCGCACCCGGGGCTGCCGCGGTGCTGCTCCTGGCCGGCGGCATGGAAGCCGAAGCCCTGGAGTTGCTGCCGAGCCTCGTGGGGATGGGTACCACGGCTTATCTGATTGGGGCGGCGGCCGATCACCGGATCGCCGCGGCGGCGGTCCGGAGCGGAGCGAGGGATTACTTCGCGCTCCCCGAGGATCTCGACCTGCTGCGCCGCTCGCTCGAGCGGGACCTGCGCGGCGCCGGCGGGCGCGACAAGGCAGTGGAATTCGCAGCCCGCGAGCGGCGGGAGAGCGGATTCGCGGCAATCGTCGGAAACAGCGACACGCTGAGGGAGGTGCTGGCCCAGGCAGCACGGGTGGCGGCGCTGCGCGACGTCACGGTCCTGCTCGGCGGAGAAACCGGAACGGGCAAGGAGCTGCTGGCGCGCGCAATTCACTACGCCAGTCCGCGCGCCACCGAGCCGTTCGTCGAGGTGAACTGCGCGGCGATCCCGGCGCTCCTGCTCGAAAGCGAGCTCTTCGGTCACGAGAAGGGAGCCTTCACTGGGGCGGTGGCGGCAAAACCGGGTCTTTTCGAGCAGGCGCACGGCGGCACCCTGTTCCTCGACGAGATCGGCCAGTTGCCGCTCGAGCTGCAGGCCAAGCTGCTTCGGGCCCTGGAGAACCGGGAGATCCGGCGGGTCGGAGGCACCAGCATTCGCACCGTGGATGTCCGCGTGGTCGCGGCCACCCATGTCGAGCTGGCCGAGGCGGTGCGGCAGAGGGCGTTCCGGGAGGACCTGTACTACCGGCTCAACGTGGTGCGGCTCGTCCTGCCGCCACTTCGCGAGCGCGGGTCCGACGTCGAGCTTCTGGCCGAGACGTTTGCGAGCCGCCTGGCAGCCACACACGGGCTCGCGGTGCCGGCGCTGGGGTCGGATGTGCGGCAGTTGCTCCGGGAGCACTCGTGGCCCGGCAACGTCCGGGAACTCCGGAACGCCATCGAGCGCGCCCTGGTGCTCTCGCCCCCCGGTACGCTGAGCGCTTCGGCGCTCGGCCTGGTGCGCGGGAACGGACCACCGCAGGCCGGGGTGCTCCCCTTTCCCGCCGAGCTGGCGACGATCACCCTCGCGGCGGTGCGGGCGATGCTCGAAGGGTGCGGCGGCAACAAGAGTGAGGCGGCGCGCCGCCTCGGCATCTCGCGCCCGCGCTTGCAGCGGGTGCTCGATCATCAGGACGAATGAACGGACTTCGAAAGGACTGTGGTATGCGTGCTGCCCGTCTGATGTTATTTGCCGCCGCCACGCTGCTGGTGTCGGCGTGCGGCTCCAGCGATCCCGGTGACGGGGACATCAAGGACCCTGGCGAGCTGTCGATCATCCGCCTCGCGGCGACCAGCCCACCGCTGGTGAGTCCGGTGGACTCCGCGTACTGCAAGAAGGGAGTGGACTGCGAACTCCACATCTACTTCCAGGACGAGGTGGGCGGCCAGGGCGAGGAATATCTCCGCCTGCGGGTGGACGCTCCCACCCTCTTGGAGCGTCCCGACGGGACGCCGATCGCCGTCGGCGACTCCGTCCTGATCAAGGTGAACGTCGTCAGCATCGATTCGATCCTGTTCGACCTCCAGCCGACCGGGCTCAAGTTCAATCCCGACGTGCCGGCGGAGCTGCGCATCCACTATGACCACGCCGACGACGACCTCGATGAGGATGGCGACGTGGATGCGGATGATGATCTGGTCGAGCAGGAGCTGGACATCTGGCGCCAGGAGGCGCCCGGTGAGCCGTTCGTCCGGGTGGGAACGGCCAAGTCCGAAGAGCTCGAGGAGATCGAAGCCGAGCTCACGAGCTTCAGCCGTTACGCCATCGCGTACTGATTGGAGACGTGACGTCCCTGTGGTGAATCCGACCCTTCCCGATCCGGGCAGCCTCCTCCAGGAGGCCACTGGTGCGATGCGCCAGGGCGACCTGGACCGCGCCGGGCGCCTCGCCGCTTCCGCGCTCGAGCAGTTCCGGGCCCGGGGTGATGCCGACGGCCGGATGCGGTCGGAGAATCTCCTCGGGGCTGTGGCCTTCGAACGGGGAGAGGTCGGGGAAGCGGAATCCCGCTTCGGAGCCGCGCTCGGCATCGCGCACGATCTCGAGGACAGCCTGATGGCGGCTCGCGCCTCAAACAACCTGGCCTCGGTGGCGCACCTCGCCGGCAGGCCGGAGCTCGCGCTGAGTCTCTATCGGAACGCGATGCTCTCGTATCAGCGGCTCGGCGACCGCCGTGGCACCGCCGAGACCTATCACAACCTCGGCCTCGCGTTCCGCCAGCTTGGCCTCTGGTCCGACGCGGATCGTGCCACCGACGAGGCGGTGCGCCACGCCGCCTCCACGGGGCAACCTGCGCTCGTGGCGCTCGCGGCCACCGGCCGCGCCGAGCTGCACCTCGATCGGGGAGAGTGGGAAGTCGCCAGTACGGAAATCGAGCGGGCCACACGGCTGGCCGCCGAGGGCCGCGACCCGGTCGGAGTGGCGGAAGCCGGCCGCCTTCGGGCGCTGCTGCGGCTCGGCCAGGGAGATGCGCGGGGTGCGGTCGAGGAAGCCCTCCGGGCGTACAGCTCGGCCCAGGCCCTGGGCAGCGCGTTGCTGGAAGCGGAGTGCGCCGGCGTTGCCGCGCGCGCCTTCCGGGCGCTGGGGGATGCGGCCTCCGCCGCACGTTGGCGTGAGGAGGCGGCGGCGGGGCTGCGGCGGCTCGGAGCGAAAGGTCTGCTCGAACGGATGGAGTAGCCACCTCACCCCCCTCGCCCCCTCTCAGTGCACGGCCACCTCTTCCTTGTGGTCCGCGGCCACCTTCGCCACCACGTCGGGCGGAGCCTCCACATATCCGTGGAACTTGTGGCGGAAGGTCCCGCGCCCGTGGGTGATCGAATGAAGTGAAGTGGAATACCGGTAGAGCTCGGCCTCGGGGACGATGGCGCGCACTCGCGTGAGCCTTCCGTCCGCCTCTGTCCCGAGGATCTGCCCCCGCCGCGCGCTCAGGTCGCCCATCACGTCGCCGAGCACGTCCTCCGGCGTCCACACTTCGATGTCGGCCAGCGGCTCGAGCAGGACCGGCCGCGCCTTGGGCGCCACGTTCCGGAAGGCCAGGATGCCGGCCATCTTGAACGACATCTCATTCGAATCCACATCGTGGTAGGACCCGTCGTAGCACTCCGCCCGGAAATCCACCATTGGATAACCGGCGATCACGCCGCGTTCGGCCGATTCCTGAATGCCGCGATCCACCGCCGGGATGAACTTGTTGGGGATCACCCCGCCGACGATCTCGTCCACGAACTCGTATCCCGTGCCGCGCGGGCGGGGTGAGAGCCGGACCCAGCAGTCGCCGTACTGGCCGCGACCTCCGCTCTGCTTCTTGTGCTTCCCCTGGCCTTCGGCCTTTCCCTTGATGGTCTCGCGATACGCAATTCTCGGCCGGGTCAGTTCGGCATGGACGCCGTACTTCCTTTCCAGCCGGCCGAGCAGGATCTCGAAGTGGCGCTCGCCCATGCCGTGCAGAAGCGTCTGGCGCAGCTCGGAGTTGTACTCGAAGTGGAAGGTCGGGTCCTCCTCATGCAGCTTGTGGAGCCCGGCCGCCATCTTGTCCTCTTCGCCGCGCTGCTTCACCACGACCGCCGAGGTGGCGACGGCTTCAGGGAACGGGATCGGAGATAGCCGCACGGGCGCGCCCCGTTGGCAGAAGGTGTCGCCGGTGTGGGTGTCCCGGAGTTTCGCGACCGAGCCGATGTCGCCGGCGCGCAGCTCGTCCACCTCCACCCGGCTGTTCCCCTGCTGGATGGACAGGTGATTGAGCTTCTCCGACACCTCGTGCACGGCGTTCCACACCTCCCCGCCATTCCGGATCGTGCCGGTGTAGAGCCGGAAGAGGGTCACATCGCCCACGTGCGGTTCGGAGATCGTCTTGAACACGCGGCCCAGCAGGGGAGCGTCGGCCGGGGGCGTCACCTCGAGCGGGGAGGGAAGGAGCTCCACCATCTTCGTCAGGAGGGCGCGCATGCCGTAGGTATGGTGCGCGCTGCCCACGAAGAGAGGTACGATGGCGCCGGAGACGACCGCCTGCTTCATCGCCGCGATCACCTCGTCGCGGGGGATCTCGTCGCCGTTCAGATAGCGCTCGATCAGCGCGTCGTCCGTCGCCGCGACGGTCTCGGTGAGCAGATCGCTGTATTTCCGGAACCGGTCCGCATACTCCGCGGGCACGTCCACCTCGTCGTACTCGCCGGACTTGGTGCCCGGCTTGTACATGTGGGCCTTGCCGGAGAAGAGATTCACGATGCCGTGGAAGGCGGGCCCGTCGCCGACCGGGATCTCCACCGGCAGCACCTTGGGCGAGAGGTGGGCCTTCACGTCCGCGAACACACGCTCGAAGTCCGCGTTCTCCTTGTCCATCTGGCCTACGAACAGCAGGCGCGGCAGATGAAGCCGATCGCAGATCTCCCACACCTTCTCGGTCCCGACCTCAACCCCGCTGACTCCGCTCAGCACGACGACCGCGCTGTCGGCGGCGTGCAGTCCCGTGACCGCCTCGCCGAAGAAATCGAGGTAACCCGGCACGTCGAGCATGTTGACCTTGGTATTCATCCACTCCGCGAACGCCACGGCGAGGCTGATGGAGTGCTGGCGGGCGATTTCGTCGGGGGTGTAATCGGTGAGGGTCGTGCCTTCCTTGATCGTGCCGTGCCGGCGACTCGCGCCGGACACGAACGCCAGTGCGTCCACCAGCGTCGTCTTGCCACTGGCCCCGTGGCCGACGAACGCCACGTTGCGAATCGCGTCCGAGCCATAGACACGCATGGCCTGCACCTCCTTGGTCCTGGGTAATTGGAGTCTGGACCGAAAAGCGGGGGATGTCAAATGGGGTGCGGGACAGGGGAAAAGGATGATGAAACTGGCATGAAGCGGGGCGAGACTGAGGACTGAGGACTGAGGACTGAGGACTGAGGACTGAGGACTGAGGACTGAGGACTGAGGACTGTGCGATGAATGAGGTCGATCTGGCCAAGGTCAAGATCCAGCGATTCGAAGAGCTGCTGGTCTGGCAGAAGGCCAGAGAGCTCACACGAGGAATCTATCTTGCCTCAGCGCGCGGCAAGTTTGCGAGGGATTTTGGGTTGCGTGATCAGCTGCGCCGCTCGGCGGTATCGGTGATGGCGAATATCGCGGAAGGATTCGAACGGGGAGGCAGGGGCGAGTTCCACCAGTTCCTGTCGATGGCCAAGGGGTCATCCGGCGAGACACGTTCGAGCCTCTACGTGGCGCGAGATGCGGGGTACCTCTCTCACAACGACTTCGCTCAGCTGCTGAAGCTCGCGGAGGAGATCGGACGGATGCTCGGTCGCATGCGACGAACCGTCCAATCACAGCGGAACGCGAAATGATTCCGGCCCTCAGTCCTCAGTCCTCAGTCCTCAGTCCTCAGTCCTCGCTTCTATATTGGTCCCGTGCCCTCCCCCCTCATCTCCCGCTGCGTCTGCCGCCGCTTCCCGTTTGCGGAGCTGCTGCCGCTTGCGCGGGAGCACGCCTGGGATCTCGATGCCATCATGCGCGAAACCGGCTGCGGCGATCAGTGTGGCCTCTGCCGACCCTATCTCAGGCGTATGCTCACAACAGGTGAAACCGAATTCCACGAGGTGATCTGGGAGTAGCGCACTCGGACTTCGGGCTTCGATCCTCAGTTTTCACTCCCCAGTCCTCATCCTCTCCATACTCCTTTCTCTTTCCTCCTGATTGTCGTTAACCTCTACCGCATGGCTCACCCCACTCCCGCAGGCCGGAACGGCTCCCTTCGCCGGGCCGTCACTCCCGGCCCCATGACCGCGGGGGCGGTAATCAGTGGCTGGATCGCGATCTATCTCGCCTACCAGCAACAGCTGGTGGGCGTTCTTTTCGCGCTTGTGACGACGGCCCTCGCCTGGCAGGCATGGCGGCAGGGTCGCATCCGCACTGCGACACAACAGGCCTCTCTCCGCCACGCGCTCGAGGCGGCCGGCGCGAGGAACCGCGAGCTCGACCGGTTGCGCCGGCTCGCGGCCAGCCTGCTCTCGGGCCGTCCGCTGGAGGACCTCCTGCGGGAGGTTGCGGAATCGGCGCGCGATCTGCTCGAGGCCGAGGCTGCTGTCGTGACTCTCATGGTGGAAGAAGGGCGGTTCCTGCGGATCGCCGCGGCGTCGGGCCCGCTCGAACCCACGATGGGGCAGCTCCTCCCGGTGGAACGTTCGCTGGTGGGGTGGGTCGTGCTGAACGACGAGTCCCTCCTCAGCGACGACATGGAGGCCGATCCGCGGAGCTACCGTCCCGAGGGCATGCCGCTCTCACTCAAGACCGCCGCCATCGTCCCGCTGCGCTCGGCCGGGATGGCGATCGGCACCGTCAGCGCGCACAACCGGCGGGACGGCCGGCGCTTCGACGACAACGCCATTCAGCTGCTCCAGACCCTCGGCGACCAGGTTGTGGTCGGCCTGGACCGCGCGAGCGCCATGGAGGCCATTCGCCGCAATGAGCAGGCGCTCGTCCTGAAGAACCGCGAGCTCGTCCGCGCCACGGCACTCAAGAGCGAGTTTCTGGCCAACATGTCGCACGAGCTGCGGACCCCGCTCAATGCCATCAACGGGTTCTCGGACCTGCTCCTCACCGAATCGGTAGGGCCCCTGACCCCGCAACAGCAGGAATTCCTGGAGGCGGTGCTCCGAAACGGACGCCATCTCCTGGGCCTCATCAACGGCGTGCTCGATCTCTCCAAGATCGAGGCGGGCCGGATGACGCTCGACCTCGCGCCGACGGATCTCCGTGACGCGGTGACCGGGGCCGTCGCCGATACAGCCAGCCTCCGGACCGCGAAGCAGCAGGAGTGCAACGTCCACGTGGACCAGGGCGATCTCGTCGCGCTTGCGGATGGCGTGCGCGTGCGGCAGATTCTCTTCAACCTCCTGTCCAACGCCTCGAAGTTCACGCCCGAAGGCGGCCAGATCACCCTGAGCATCGTCCGCACCCGCGCGCCGCTGCCCGCGCCAGGCGACCGTGCCGGGGAGACGCCGAGGCTCGTTTCCCGCGATGCCATCTGGGTCTCCGTGAGCGACACCGGCATCGGAGTCAGGGAAGAGGATATGGCGCGGCTCTTCCAGGAGTTCAGCCAGGTGGACAGCTCCGCCAGCCGCCGCCAGGCGGGTACCGGGCTCGGGCTTGCCCTCAGCAGGAAGCTCGTCGAGATGCACGGCGGGACCATCGGCGCCGAATCGATTTTCGGCCGGGGCAGCACCTTCTGGTTCATCCTGCCGGCAGAAGGACCGATACGCCGGAAGGGTATCACGGGCCCCGCAGTTGCTGTTGAAGCGTGATGTGCCTGCCCGCTAGCGGCAGCGCCTCGAGGGCTCGCCATCAGCGCCTTCAGGAGACCGGTTTATGACCTGGCACCGCAACGCCCTTTCGACCGTGGCGACCGTCGCAGGCGCCTTCCTCCTCGTCGCCGGCGCGCTGATGAGCCACGGCACGCGGACGGTCCTCAATGGAGATGCCTTCGCGGACCGGGCGGCTGCCAGCCTGAGCGACCCGCGGGTCGCCGACTTCCTCGCGGATCGGATTACCACGGCCGTCCTGCACGAGAAGCCCGACCTGATTGCCTTCCGGCCCGTGCTGCTCGCGACCACGCGAGGCGTCGTCGGGTCCGCCCCGTTCCGGAGCCTCGTCAGGGTCGGAGCTCGACGAATGCACGATGTGATGCTGTCCCGTGGCGTGCAGGCACTCGCGCTCTCGGTGCCGGACGTGGACGTCATCCTCCGGGGCGCGCTCACCTCCGCGAATCCGGCACTGGCCGAGAAGATTCCGGCGCGGCTCTCCGCCGCGCTGAACGACCCCAACAGAAAGCACCCAGTCGCCTCGGTGCTGACGGCACTTCCCAGGTTGCGCCGGGTCAGCAACTTTGCCCCGGTGTTCCTCGCGGTCGCCGGCGCGTTGCTGCTGCTCGGCCTGCTGGCCGATCCCCATCGGCAGCGCGGCCTGATGCGCGCGGGGTTCGCGCTGGTCGCCACCGGGGTGGTGCTGCTGGCCCTGGTCCCGGTCGGACGTGTCGCGGTCGCCTCGAGCATCGGCGATCCGCTCGCCCGGGGCGCAGTCGCCGGCGTCTGGGATGCAGCGATGGCAGGCCTCCGATCATGGGCCTTCCTGATCGGCGGCATCGGCCTGGTGCTGGCCGCGGCCGGTGGCTCGCTGATGGAGCGGCTCCACCCCAATGAGGTCTGGAACTGGTGCCGGCAGCACCTGTTCACGTTGCCGGCCGGCCGGCTGGCGCGCGCCTCGTATTCCGCACTGCTCATTCTGCTCGGCTTGCTCTCGGTGAGCCGGCCCTCGGCCGCCGCGGCGACGGTGATCCTCATTGTGGGCGCCTCGCTGACTCTTGTGGGCCTGAGGGAGCTCTTCGCAGTGGTGCTCGCGTCCGTGCCGAAGCGACTCGAAACCGGAGCCGTCGCCGCGCAGTCCCGGTGGGCGCTCGGTGCAGGTGCCGTGATCCTGCTGGCGGTCGGACTGGCCGCCGCGGTCGTGGTCATCGGCCGGAGGAAGATCGACGAGCCGGTGGCCACCACGATCGACGCCTGCAACGGCGCTCCCGAACTGTGCGACCGGCCGCTCGACCGTGTGGTCTTCGCGGGGACCCACAATGCAATGTCCGCGGCCGACATCCCCGACTGGCTCTTCCCGCAACAGGAGAAGGGCATCGCCGGCCAGCTCCAGGACGGGATCCGGGCGCTGCTCTTCGACGTGCACTACGGATTTCCAACCGCAGGGAGGGTCAAGACCGAGCTGAGCCCGAAGGTCGAGCAGGCGGCGGCTGAAGCACTCGGTCCCGAAGGCGTCGCGGCGGCGATGCGGATCCGCGAGCGCCTGGTGGGTGCCTCGGAAGGGCCGAGGGGCATGTACCTCTGCCACGGCTTCTGTGAGCTGGGGGCGATTCCGCTCTCGGACGCGGTCGGATGGATCCGCGATTTCCTGATTCAGAATCCCAACGAGGTGCTGATCATCATCATCGAGGATTATGTCGAGCCCCAGGAGCTCATCGCGGCGCTGGAGGCCGGGGGATTGGGGGAGCTGGTCTATCGCGGGGAGCTCGAGCGCCCGTCGCCCTCCCTCAGGCACCTCATCGAACTCAATCAGCGGGTCGTCGTCTTCGCGGAGCACATCCCGGCCAGTGTGGGGTGGCTGCGGCCCACCATCGGCGCGGTCCAGGAGACCCCGTACACCTTCCACGACCCGGCGCTTTCGATGTCATGCGCGCCCAACCGCGGCGGGACCACCGGTGCGTTCTTCCAGATCAATCACTGGATCGAGACCACCCCGACACCGAAGCCCTCCAACGCCGCGATCGTGAACGCGTACGATTTCCTGCTCAAGCGGGCACGTGAGTGCGAGCGCGAGCGCCGTCGCCTGCCCAACATCGTCGGCGTGGACTTCTACCGGACGGGAGACCTGTTCCGGGTGGTGCGCACGCTGAACGGCCTGGATTCTCAGCGCGTCCAGTGAATCGCGATCTTCCCGCCCAGGTGTGCCAAGGGCAGGAAGAGGATGATACCGACGACCCAGAACCAGAGCGGGTGGGGCAGCGAGACCATCGTCATCACGCCGAACAGGAGGAGCACGCCGCCCACGGTGAGCGCCGCGCGGAGGGGGAAGGACTTCGCAAAGTGCGCCGCGACCCAACCGCCGACGAACGCGCCGAGCGCCCAGGCCACCAGCACCATGACGAGCGCGCCCCTGGGGATCTCCTTCATCATCGCGCGGACGGCCTCGGGATCCGAAAAGTCCATCCCCGAAGGCGGCGCATACATCCGGTGACCCAGCCACTGGACCAGCGTCACGATGACGGCGCCCGCGATCACGCCGCCGGCAACTGACAGGAAGTTTCGCATCACGGCGTTCCCTCCGGAAATCCCTCCGCAGCGCAACCCGTCAGGTCGCGCGCGCCCAGGCGGACACTCGCGGACCAGCCGAAGTATTCTCCCGACATCCCGTCGCGACAGGAGACACGCCGAACCTCCACGGTGATCTCGGCCGGTTCACCCCCACCCCGGAACCCCCGCCAGCTCGCCGAATCCGCGTATGCCGTCTGATCCGCCGAATCGGTGCTGAAGGTCAGGCCATTCAGGTGCTCTGGACTCCGGTACACGATCGCGCTCTCCGTAATCTCCACACCCCAGAATGGCTCGGTGCCGTGGGCCACGAACCGGCCCGTCGCCGCAGGCCGGGCGCAGCTCGTCCCCTCGCCTGCATTGGCTCGCCGGATGCCGCGTGCGGCAAATGCCCCGGCCATCCCGGCCCCCAGCCCCGTCGAAGGTGTGGCAACCCATCGCCCTTCCAGCTCGGCGTACATCGTGGTCGCTTCCGCGCCGAATGCGCGCTGTACCTCCCCGAGCACGCCCGCGGTGCTGTCCTCGAGCCACATGGGGCGGGTGGAGGCGCATGGCGTAAAGGAGGAGGTGTCGCCGGCAAGATGGACGGTTCCCCGGACGGCGACGGGCGGGGGCGGCTCGTCCGCCGTCGCCCCCGGACGTACCGGAGGGGCTTCGGCCTGGCAGCCACTAAGGAGGATCGTCAGGAACAGGAGTGGCCGTGCGGGACGCATCCGGGTTCCCAGTGGGGACTCCGGACAAGGTAGTGGGCGGGCGTAGGGGCGCCAGTGCGGTCCGCCCGCCTTACCGCCTGTCGGCCCGGCCTCCATATTGTCCCCTATGCCCGGCTGCCTCCGGCAGGTCGCCTTCACGGTCGCCATCTTCATGCCCCTGGTCGCAGCGCCCGTCCCGGGCCAGCAATCGCCGGCCGACGATTCGTTGTTCGCGGCCGGCCCCCAGTTCAAAGCCGGCGGAATCGGACGCATCTTCACGGGCGCAAGGTATCGCGAGCTCTGGACTACGCCGATCGATGCGCCCACCCTCAAGCTCTCGGAGTTGCACGGCGGCCTCGCACCCACCGGGGCCGATTCCGGCCTCCGCGCCGGCATCCTCTACCTGCACGCTCCCGACGGCCGCTCCTACGCGTTTCGACGCATCGACCGTGACCCGACCGGCGGATTGCCGGCATACATCCGGACGCAGCTCACCGCCAGCACGCTGGAAGATCTTACCGCCGCGAGACACCCCGGAGCACCACTGGTGGTTCAGGCACTCGCACCCGCCGCGGGAATTACCATGACCGCGGTGCGCCTGGTGCGTCTGGCCGACGATCCGGCACTCGGTCCCTGGCGCGAAACCTTCGGAGGCCGGCTCGGCTACCTGGGCGACGCGCCACCCGAACTCTCGAGTGAAGTCCGGACCACCGCCACCCTGCTCGGCGAGCTCGATGAGCCCGCGAGCGCGCCGGTCGACACGGCCGCCTATCTCCGGGATCGCCTCTTCGATCTCTTTCTCGGTCAGTGGGACATGGCCGCCGTGGGATGGCGCTGGGCCCTCGACCGCAAAGCGGAGCGCTGGGCACCCCTGCCCCGCGACCGCGATGCCGCCTTCGCCAATTACGACGGGGTGATCGCCGGACTCGCGAGCGGTACGGTACCCGCATTCGTCCCGTTCGGGGGACGCTACGCGAAGCAGCTGGGACTCATGCCGTACCAACGCTCCGTCGATCGCCGCCTGCTCGCCGGCGTTACGCGTGAGCTCTGGGACAGCGCTGCCAAGGCGATGCAGGCCGGACTGACGGATTCCGTGATCAACGCCGCCGTCGGCCGCCTCCCGCCCGAGTATGCGGAGCGCTCGGGACCGAAGCTCGCCGCGCGGCTCCGGCTGCGGCGTGATTCGCTCCCGGAGGCGGCGCATCGGCTCTACCTGATGTTGAGCTCGGAGGTGGAGGTCTATGCGAGCACGGGAGCGGACCACGCGACGGCGCTCCGCTCCGGAAAATCGCTCAGCATCGAGCTTTCCACCGGCTTCCACCGCCGAGTCGAACTCTCCGAGACCGCCGAAGTGCGCCTTTTCCTGCTGGGAGGCGCGGACACGCTCGACGTTCGGGGACTGGAGAAACACGCGCCGCGCCTGCTCGTCACCGCCCCATCGTCTCTTGTGGTCACCGGGGACTCGAACCGGCGACGCCGCCTCGAGATCGTCGAAGCGGGCAGGTCCGAGCTACCGGACGCGAAGCGGTCCGACACGGTCCGGAGCTTTCCAACCAGCGGGTCGACTTATTCGCCGCTCAGCTGGTTCGAGCTCAACTCCGATGTGGGCCTGCTGTTTGGAGCCGGCATCTCGCGCACCGGCTACGGGCTCGGCTACGGCGCCTGGCGGAGCCGTCAGCACGTGCGTGCCGCCTACGCCACGACCCCGGACGAGGTCGCGATCGAATACGTGGGCGAGTTCCGGCGCCGGCACTCTCGTACGTCATTCAGCATGGACGCGCGGCGCTCAGGCATCGATGTCTTGCGGTTCTTCGGCTTCGGCAATGAGTCCGCCCGCACGCAGGGTCTCGATTATTACCGGCTCAACCACCGCTACATCGCAGTCATCCCCGCGGTCCATTTCGCCACCGGCCCTCGCACTACCGTCTCTGCCAGCGCAATCGTCAAGCACGTGCTGACCGATACCACCGGCGACAACCTGATCAGTGATGCGGCCCCGTACGGGGTGCCCGGCTTCGGGCAGGTCGGCGTAAGCGTCTCGCTCACGCACGATTCCCGCGACCACCCGAATTTCTCCCGGAGCGGCTCGCACCTGACACTCGGGATGACCTGGCATCCGCAGGTGTGGGATGCGGAGGAGTCGTTCGGCAACGCGAGCGCATCGGCAGCCGGGTATTACACACCCGCCTGGTTCGACAATCTCACCCTCGCGCTCCGGCTCTCCGGCCAGCTGACATTCGGCCGGTACCCGTACCACGAGGCCGTCTACCTCGGCGGCGCGAAGTCTCTCCGGGGCTACGAACCCCAGCGTTACGCGGGCGATGCCGGCGTGCTCGCCAACAGCGAGGCCCGGCTCGAAGTGGCACGCCTCCCGGTCGGCGCACCGCTCGATTTCGGAGTCGTGGGAATCGCGGATGTGGGACGGGTCTGGCTGGAAGGGGAGCACTCCGACATCTGGCACGCCGGGACCGGCGGCGGGGTCTGGTTCGCCCTCGCCGACCGGAGCTTCGGCATCGTGTTCAGCTTCGTGCAGAGTGCGGACGACAACACGGCTCTGTTCGAGACGGGGTTTGCGTTCTAGTCGATCTTGACGTCGAACGGCCCGAACTCCAGATCGTCGGCCGCCTCCTCGTGACCCCACCCCACCATCACCGTACCGAGCGTGCCCGCGACGGCGTCGCCGGTCACGACCCCGGTCGTACCGGCCTGCGTGAGACGGAGCGTATCGGCCGGGAGACATTCACGGTAATCACGGCTTCCACGGCGAGAAAACAGAGGGCGTCCTCAGTCCTCAGTCCTCAAGTCCCGTGTGGCGCCCACGTCATCGCCAGCCTGAGCGTGCGCGGGAGCCCGGGATTGATGAAGCCGGACGAGCGAAGCTCCGCGTAATTGCGGTCGAACAGGTTCTCGATACCGATATCCACAGTCATCATATCGTTCAGTGCCCAGAGGGCACTCACATCCACGACGCCATACGCCTTGGTGCGGATGTCCGGCTCGCCGATCGGCGTGTACGGTCCGAGCACCCGCACGGTCGCCGTGGCCGACACGCTGGAACTGAGCAGAGCCTGGAGCCCCGCCTGCGCCGTGTACTCCGCCACACCCGGTACGTCGTCGCTCAGCGCTTCGTCGTGGTGAAACTGGTGCGCAGCGATAGCAGGCGCCGGCGAGTGGTCCTCCGTGTGGGTGTCCGCGGCGGCATCGGTCAGATGGGCGTCGTTCCAGGTTCCCGCCACGTTGAGCGCGAGCGTCCCGGTGATTGGCACCCGGCCGCGTACGTCGATGCCCTGACGCCGGCTCGACCCGGCGCTCGAAATCTCCAGGGTGATCGGATCGAGGGTTCGCTCGTTGGAGACGTCCATCCGGAACGCCGCCAGGTGCAGCTCCACCGTCCCTGGCAACCATTCGACCGCCAGCTCCCCCGCCCATGCCTCGAGTGGCGGCCGCGACGGATCCCCGATCACGCCCGGCGCTCCGCGGAATCCGTGACTCAGCGAGCCCAGCAGCGCGAGACTGCCCGAGAGCAGGTAGCGGGCGCCGAGCTTCGGATTCACGATGACCCGGTCATGGCTCTCCTTAGCTCCGCCATTGAGGACGTCACGGCTCTCGTAGTGCAGCGCGTCGAGCCGGGCGCCAAGGTCGAGCCCGAACCGGTCGGCGAACGTGCGGCGCCACCGGACGAACGGGGCGGCCGCGGCGTAGCGGGCGTCGTAGTCGGCCTCGGGCACGACGGTCTCGCGCTCCACGGTGTGCGCCTGCCAGTAGTCCGCGGCCTCGTAGCGCCAGTCGAGCCCGAAGGTGAACTCGCCCTCCGGTGGTGACCAGGTCACGGCGGCCTGCCCGCCTGTCCCGAACCGGGTGTCCTGCTCCCCGGTCTGCGATACCGGCTCCGCTTCATCCTCCGGGATGTTGAGAAACAGGTTCCACTCGGAACCCGCCACCCACGCTGTCAGCGAGCCGGTTGTCCGCTGCCCGAGCGGCGTGGCGTAACGGGCGTGGGCCACGCCGCGGAACGCATCTCCTCCGTCGGTCGAATCGGCGGCGAAGTCGTACTTCTCGTCGTTGAATTGCTCCACCGTCACGAAACCGGGTGAATTCCACGTGGTGCCGTAGATGCCGAGCCCGCCCTCCAGCCGTCCCCGACCGACCTGGCGCCAGCCGCGGAGCAGCGCGTTGCCGAGCCAGTAATCGCTGTTGGGTCGCCATCCGTTGTCGAACCGGCCTTCACCGGCCGCGAGCCAGCCGCTCCGCTCGCCGCGCTGGCCCGTCCGGATCCATCCGCCCACCCCACCGTAACTCGCGCCGGTGACCGCGGTCCTGGTGTCCTCGGCGTCGGCGTCGGTCACGACCTCGACGACGCCGCCAAGCGCGAAGTCGCCATAGAGCGGGCTCGCGGTGCCGTACATCAGGCGGAGCGAGCGCACCGCCGCCGGCAGCATTGAATTCCAATCGGCGTACCCCTCGCCGTGGCCGTTGATCGGGAGATTGACCGGCACGCCATCTACGACCAGCAATACATCCGAGGCGTGGTCGGACGTGAATCCGCGCACCACCACGTCCGATGCGAATCCGGGCCCCTGCCCCTGGGAGTGCACTTCGATCACCGCCGCTCGCCGGATCAGGTCGTACGGATCGGCGTGCAGGGTGTGTTGCACCACTGCGGGGGTGAGATCCACCGTGACGACGGGCGGCGGGGCCGCACGCTCACGCGAGCCCGTGACCTCGAGGGTGGGCAGCACCACCCGCGGCGGCGTGGTGTCGGTCGGCTGCTGCGCGCGGAGTGCTCCGGGCGCAAGCAGGCAGAGAAGAACGGCAAGGAGTGCCCCGGCGCGGGCGCGGGGTGTAGTGCGAGGCATCGGCGGTCCGGAATTGGGCGAACGTCAAACCTCCGGCCGGAGCGGATGCTCCCTCGGAGGAGGAACGAGCGGGATCAGCCGAGGAGGGGTGGTCCTACCGAGGGAGGAAGGAGTTGTGAAGGCAGCGGTCGGGAAGTGCCGGCCGTCGGGACGGGGAGTGTGTGTGCAACTGGCAATGCGGCAGGCGCCTGAAGCAGGCGGAGCGGCAGGCTCGGCAGGATGCTGGTGGCGCAGAGGGCGGGACAGACGCAGCGCGGTGCCTCGCCCCGGTGCTGGTGACTGCCGTCGGGGCCGTCATGACCCGCGTGGTGCGCCGCCACCGTGTGCGAATCGCAGGCGGGCGCGCGGAGCCCGGCCTCGAGCTGCGTGGCCACCACGGCCAGGAGCAGCATCGGGGCGAGAATCCAGCGGGCACAGCGACGAGCAGTCAGCGCAGATCCTCCAACGCCCGCCGGACGAAGACGGGCACCATGTCTTTCCGCCACCCGATCGTGAAATCGGTGTTGTCGAGCGGCTTGGCCGGTCTGGCGGCCGCGGTGGCCGCCCTGTCGATCACCTCGTCCGAGAGCGGCTGCCCCACGAGCAGGGTGGCCGCCTCCGGAGAGGCCCTAGGATAAGACCCTACCGCCCCAAGCACCAGTCGGGTTTCAGCGATCCGCCCCTGGCCGTCGAAACGGGCCCAGGCGGCCACCCCGAGAACTGGAAAATCGAAGGCCCCGCGCCGCCTGAGCTTCCGGTAACTGGCGCGGGCGCCCGCCAGCGCAGGCACCTCCACCCGGACCAGCAGCTCCTCCGGCCGCTTCGTCAGGTAATCGATACCGTCGTCGCGGTAGAGCGCCTCTGCGGGGATCGCGCGCTCCCCATCCGGCCCCGCCAGCACGATCGATGCGCCGACCGCCACCATCACCGGGGCCAGGTCGCTCGACTGGACCGCCCAACAGCGCGGGCTCGAGGGCGCGACCCAGCAGATGTCGCCGTCCTTCTTCATGCAGAAGTGGATCGCCTTCCGCCACTCGTAGTTCTGGTCGTAGTAGTTGCAGCGGGTGTCGAGCAGGAGGTTGCCGCCCACCGTTCCCATGTTCTGCAGCAGCGGCGTGGAGATTTCCGCCGCCGCGTGCGCCAGCACCGGCCACCCGGCGCGGACGCGGGACTCGCGGATCAGGCGCGTGAGCGTGACCCCCGCCCCGATGACCAGGGTGCCGTCGGGTCGAACGTCGAGCCGGGTGAGCTCGGGGATCCGCCGAAGGTCGATCACCTGCTGCGGCACCTGTTGCCGCCGCTTCATGTTCGGATAGAGGTCGGTCCCGCCGGCGACATACGCGCCCGCCCCGCCCGCCCGCGCGCGCAGCGCGACCGCCTCGGCGATGGAGGAGGGAAAAGAAGTCTCGTGCGGTGGCAAACGCAGCATTCTCAGTCCTCAGTCCTCAGTCCTCAGTCCTCAGTCCTTCCGATCCGCCTTCCCGCTTCCCCGCCCTCCCATCGCCGCCTTGAGCCGGCGTCGGCACATACACCGCTTCCGGCCACGCGACCGGCGGCGTGTGCGCGGGGCCGAATCGCGGGTCTTTCCCCTTGGCCTTGGCCTGCATCGCCTTCAGCACCTTGGGCGCGCTCATCGGCACCTCATCGATGCGCACGCCGACCGCGTCGTAGATGGCATTCGCGATCGCCGGCATCACCGGATTGAGCGGCCCCTGCCCCGCCTCCTTGGCGCCGAACGGTCCATTCGGATCCGGGCCTTCCACCAGGTAGGTGATGACGTCACACATCTCCATCGTGGTCGGGCTCTTGTACTCGAGCATCGAAGGCCATTTATGGACGACGTTCCGATTGGCGCGGTACGCCATTTCCTCCATCAGCGCCTCGCCGAGCCCCATGTAAACTCCACCCTCCACCTGGCCCATGACGAGGGCCGGATTGATCGCCTGGCCCATGTCGTGCGCGATCCAGATCGTCGGCACCTTCACGATCCCCGTGTCGGGATCGACCTCGACCTCGGCAATCGCCGCCGAGTAGCTGTAGGCAGCCGATGGACCGACGCCGGCGCCGCGGTAGCGGGCCGGTCCGCGCGGCGGCGCGTAGCTGCCGAGCGCGCCGATGGTGCCGAGCTTCGACTCCGCGGTCACGACCGCCTCGGCGAAGCTCATTCCGCGCTCGGGATCCTGCGCATCGAAGACGCGCCCACCCGAGAACACCAGCCGGTCCGCCGGGACATCCAGCCGCGCGGCGACCGGCGGCGCGATCATCTCCCGCACCCGGGTCGCGGCCTGGAGCGCCGCTTGGCCGGTCATCAACGTGACCCGCGAGGAGTAACTGCCGAGGTCCACCGGCGTGAGGTCAGTGTCGGCGGTGATGACTTTCACCTCGGACGGCTCGAGGCCGAGCACCTCTGCGGTCACATATGCGAGCACCGACTCGGAGCCCTGTCCGATGTCGATCGACCCGCAGAAGATGGTGACGCCGCCGCCCCGGTCGCACTTGATCTGCGCCCCCGAGTGCGGCATGTCGTTCCAATAGATCGGGAGCCCCGCGCCACATATATAGGAGGAGCAGGCGAGTCCGAGGCCGCGCCCGTAGGGAAGCTTTCGGAAGCGTTCCTTCCACCGGGACCCCTGGACCACCCGCTCGATACACTCCGCGAGTCCGACGGTGCCGAGCTGGAGCCAATTGGCGGTGACACTCTGCGGCTCGACGATGTGGCGAAGCCGGAGGTCGGCCGGATCGATCTTCAGCTCTTCGGCGATCTTGTCAAGATGCACCTCCACCGCGAAGCGCGGCTGCGTGGTACCGTGCCCCCGCTTGGGGCCGCCGGGAGGCTTGTTGGTGAACGCGCGGGCACCACGGAACCGGTAGGTTGGCACGTCGTAGGTGACGGTCTGCAGCGCGCCCGTGTAATAGAGTGAGGCGACGCCGTAGGAGCCGTAGGCCCCGCCGTCCAGGTAAGACTCGAAATCCATCGCGGTGATCGCGCCGTCGTTTGTGACCCCGGTGCGGATCTTCATCAGGGCCTGGTGTCGCCCGCGGTGACAGTAGAACACCTCCTCGCGGGTGAGGCCGATCTTCACGGGCCGCCCGGTGACCAGGCTCAGCTTGGCCACGACGATTTCGTGATTGAAGGGGTCGCTCTTGCCGCCGAAGGCTCCGCCGTTGGGCGTCGCGATCACGCGGATCCGGGATGGCGAGAGCTCCAGCACCTTCGACAGTGCGCGATGGAGGTAGTGCGGAGTCTGAGTGCTGGACCAGACCGTGACGCGGCCGTCCGGCGTCGCCTGGGCCATGGAGGCGTGCTGTTCCATCGGGAGGTGCGTGTTCCCCTCGTAGAGGAACAGGTCCTCCCGCACCAGGTCGGCCTTGGCGAACCCCGCCTCGAGATCGCCGAATTCGAGATGCACCAGCTTGTGCCAGTTGCCCTGGTCGGCGTACTCGTGGAGCTGGGGGGCTGGGCGTTCCGCCGCTTCCTCCACCGAGGAAATCGGCTGCAGCGTTTCATACTCCACGTCAATGAGATCACAGGCGGCAAGCGCCGTCTCCTCGTCCACGGCGGCGACGGCCGCGACCGGGTCGCCGATGAAGCGGACGCGGTCCTGGCAGAGGGCGTGCTCGTCCTGGCTTACCGGCAGGATGCCGAAGGCGATGGGCAGGTCGGCGCCGGTCAGCACGGCGATCACGCCGTCCAGGGCGCGGGCGGGGGAAACATCGATGCTCTTTATGACTGCGTGTGGGTGCGGGCTCCGGAGCAGCTTGCACCAGAGCATTCGCGGCAGCACGATGTCGTCGGCGAACAGCGTCTGGCCCGCGACTTTCCCCGCGGCGTCGGTCTTGGGGCGGGCGGTGCCGATGACGGCGTATTCTGATGGGCGGATGGGCGGATGGGCGGTAGCAGGGAGTGAGCCGCGCATCTGCCCATCTGCCCATCTGCCCCGCTGTTCAGTACCCATACACCGTCTCCCTTCTCACCTCGCCCGACTCCCCCCGCATCCGCGCCGCGGCGAGCTCCACGGCCTCGTAGATCTTCACGTAGCCCGTGCAGCGGCAGAGGTTGCCGGCGAGTGCCGCCTTGATCTCGTCCCGTGTGGGCGCGGGGTTTTCTCCGAGCAGCGCCTCCGCGGTCAGCAGCATCCCCGGCGTGCAGTAGCCGCACTGCGCCGCGCCCAGTTCCACGAACGCCTGCTGCAGCGGGTGCAGCACCACGCCGTCCGCCATTCCCTCGACGGTGGTGATCTCCTGGCCCTCCGCCGCCTGTGCGAGTACCAGACAGGAGAGCACCGGCACTCCGTCGACCAGCACGGTGCAGGTGCCGCACTCGCCCAACTCGCAGCCGTGCTTGGTGCCGGTGAGGTTCATCTCCTCCCGCAGCACCTCGAGCAGCGTCTTGTGCGCGGGGTAGAGAATCTCACGCGGCTCGCCGTTCACCCGGAAGGTGCCGCGAACCCGCCGCGCCGCATTGGTCAATTGGATCGGCTCGTCAGGATGCATTCCTCTTTCCTCTTTTTCCCTTCCACCCTTCTCAGTCCTCAGTCCTTTTCCCCTAGTCCTCGCCTTACAGCGGCTTGAGCTTCGCCAGCACATCCTCGACGACGTGCTTCGGCACTTGCCCGGCGATCTCCGCGTGCCGGGCGCGCCAGTCTGCGCTGCGCAGATGGTCGGCCAGCACGACGCCGGACACCGGGAGCCCCGCCGGCAGCGCAACTTCGAAGGGATACCCTGTCGTGCGGCGACTCACGGCGCAGACGAGCGCCAGGCCGGACCGGCTGTTGTACAGGGCCGGCGATACGACGAGGGCGGGTCGCCGAACGGGCGTGCCGGGACCCTCGCGCGGCTCGATCGTGAGCCAGACCAGATCGCCACGGTCGGGAGTCACCACACTTCGTTCCCGGCCGGCCGGCCCCAGTCCGTTTCTGTGGGCCGATTCTCGCTCGTGATCCCCTCCACCAGCTCGTCAAGGTGGTACTCGGGTCCGACGGGGGCGATGACGATGCGTCCGTCCCGCAGCGTGATCTCCACATCCGAGCCGTCCGAGAGTCCCGCCTCCTCGGTGAGCCCGCGCGGAATCCGAACCGCTAAGCTATTGCCCCATTTCGATATGCGAGATCTCATCGAGTCAGGCCTCGAGCTTGGTTTGCCTAGCCGCCCATCTGCCCATCCTCCCATCCCCGTGGCGTATCTACATTGAATCTACGCTGCGTTCCCGCGCTCGCAAGACCCGCCCGGCGCGCGCCGCGGTTGTGCTGGGAAACCGTTCCCCGCAGATTCCCGTCGTGCCGCCCATGCCCCACCGCGTCCGCGCCGCCCTGCTCGCCGCCCTGTTCCTGGCCGGCAGCTTCGGGGTCCCTGTCGCCGACGCGCTCGTATTCCATCATGCGGGGCGCGATCCGCTCGCCGGCGTGGTGCACGTCGAGGGCGTGGACACCGGCCATCATGCCGAACGCTGCCTGCTGAGCCATGCCGCTCCAGCGCCGCGCGAAGCATTGGAGATTCCGTCGGTCGTGGCTGAGGTGTGCCCGATCATCCAGTATTCGATCCCGGAACGCACGCCCTTTCCCGCCGCCGCCTTCCCCACCTCCAGCCAACACTCCCGCGCCCCTCCTGCCTGAGTTTCCTGTCCGGTTCTGATCAACGACAATTGAACCGGGGCGGGCGTCTGCCCGCTCCCCAAGGAAACTCAAGAGGAGGTCCATGCGGTCCATATTCCGCACGGCCGTCTTTGCCCTGCTGGCCGCGAGTACGTGGCCCGCCGCCGCTGCCGCCCAGGTTCCGGTGGCCGCGGTCGATTCGCTCCGCCACGCAGTGGTCCGGTTGACGGCCCGGCTCGATTCCCTCGAGGCTGGCACCTGCCCCGCCGGCCCGGGAGTGCCGCTTCCCACCATCACACCCGGAAGGGATGCCACGGTCGATTCGCTCGCGGCCGCGGTCGGTGCGCTCGCTGCGCGCGTTGAGGGTGCGATCGCGGCGCGCTGCCGAGCCGCCGCACCACCGCGGGTTCCGGCGGACACTGCTGATCCCCTGGCCGCCATCCGCGCGGCGGCGGACAGTGCGGCTGCGGAGGCAGGTGTGCCGGCCGTCCAGGATACGAGCACGCCGACCCAATTCATCGGCCGGCAGCGGAACCAGTCGGCGATGAATCCCGAGATCAGCGCCACCGGCGATGTGCGGCTCGAGGTCCGCGAGGATCATGAGGGCCCGGATTTCCATCTCGAGGAGATCGAACTCGCCTTCCAGGCGGCGCTCGATCCTTACTCGCATACCAAGATTTTCGCCGGGATCAGCGAGGACGGGATTGAAATCGAGGAAGGCTATCTCTACTGGACCGGCCTCCCGGGCCGACTGCGTGTCGACCTCGGCAAGTTCCGCCAGCCGGTGGGTGACCTGAATCGCTGGCACCTGCACGCCTTGCCCGAGGGCGAATACCCGCTGGTGTATCAGCGGTACCTCTCCGAGGAAGGATTGTCCGGCGTGGGGCTCTCACTCTACTCCGCCCTGCCCCTCTCCATTGCCGGCGGCACCCACGAGCTCTACCTCCAGGCCACGGCTTCCGAGAGCGATCCGCTCGTGGCCGGTGGAGACCTGCCGCTCGTCCTCGGGCGATTGCAGAACTTCTGGCAACTCTCGCGCAGCACGTACGTCCAGTTGGGGGCGACAGGCATCGTGGCGGAGAATCCCGACACGAGCCTGACGAGCGACCTCATCGGCGTAGATCTGCGCCTTACGATCCGCCCGCCGGAAGCCGGCACGCGGCAGGACTTCACCGCCCGCGCCGAAGGGTACCGCTTCCATTCCGACCTCGACGGTGAGGTCGCGACCCGCTATGGCGCCTTCGCCGACCTGCAGTGGCGCACCAGCCAGCGCTGGGTGTTCGGCGCCCGGTACGATTACGTCGAGCCGCCCAGCGGCCCGAACGTCGCCGAGTGGGCGGTGACACCCGCCATAACCTGGTGGCAGAGCGAATTCGTTTTCCTCCGCCTGGAGGGACAGCGCCACCACGACAACCTCACGGGCACCCTCGACCGCCTCACCCTGCAGGTGGTCTGGGCAATGGGCCCTCACAAGCACGAGACCTACTGACATGCTGACATCGATCCTGCTGCTCGCCGCTCTCGCCGGGGAGCCCGCGCCACCGCTCAAGGTGGTCACGAGCCTCACCACCTACGGCGCCATCGCCAGGGAAGTCGCCGGCGACCGCGCCACCGTGACCTCCATCGCCCAGGGCGACGAGGACCCGCACTTCGTGCAGCCCAAGCCGAGCTTCGTGGCGCTGCTTCGCGATGCGGATGTATTCGTCACGACCGGATTGGATCTCGAGCTCTGGGTCCCTGCCTTGCTCGATCGCGCCAACAACCGCAGGGTGTCCGAGGGCGGCGCGGGCTACGTGACCGCGTACACCGGCATCACGCTGCTCGAGATCCCGACCTCCCTCAGCCGATCCGAAGGCGACATCCACGCCGACGGCAATCCGCACATCCACACCGACCCGGTCAACGCGATCATCATCGCGCGGAATATCCTGACCGGCCTTTCACGGGTGTCGCCGGCGGATGCCGAGTACTTCAAGGGACGGGAGCAGGACTTCGAGCGCCGGGTGCTCGAGGCCACCATGGGTCCCGACCTGGTGAAGATCCTGACACCGGCCGCGGCGCTGAATCTCCTCAAGACCGGGCAGCTCGACGGCTTCCTTTCTCGTACAAACTACGAAGGCCGCCCGCTCAATACCCGGCTCGGCGGCTGGCTCAAGACCGCCCAGGCGTTCTCGGGCCGCGAGATGGCGTGCTATCACAAGGAATGGGCCTACTTCAGCGCGCGGTTCAAGGTGACGTGCGTCGCGTACATCGAGCCCAAGCCCGGCATTCCACCAACTCCGCGACATGTGGAGGAGGTCATCGCGCTGATGAAGGAACGGAAGATTCCGGTCCTGTTCGCGTCCAACTATTTCAGCCGCGATCAGATTGCGCAGGTGGCGAAGAAGACCGGGGCGACGCCCGTCGTCGTGCCCGAGAACACCCACGGTGCCCCGGGGGTCGAAACCTATTTCGACCTCGTGAACACCTGGATCAACGGCCTCGCGGCCGGCTTCGGGAAGTAGGCGCCCATGCTCGACCTGATGCTGCCTCCGCTCGCTGCGTGCATGATCATCGTGGCGATCCACTCCTACCTCGGCCTGCATATCATCGCGCGCGAGGTCATCTTCGTGGACCTCTCGCTGGCCCAGATGGCCGCGCTCGGCTCCACCGTCGCGATCCTGGCCGGCATCGAGCCCGGCTCTGCGTCCGCCTATGCCTACTCGCTGGGGTTCACGACGCTCGGGGCCGCGATTTTCTCGCTGACCCGGACCAGTGAGAAGGGTCGGGTTCCGCAGGAGGCCATCATCGGGATCGTGTACGTCGTCGCGTCCGCCGCGGCGATCCTGGTGGCGGACCGCGCCCCGCGGGGCGGCGAGGCGATCAAGGACATTCTGGTCGGGAGCCTGCTCTGGGTGACCTGGCCGACGATCCTGAAACTGGCGGGGGCCTATGCCCTGCTCGGGCTCTTCCACTACCTCCTGCGCCGCCGCTTCCTCACCATCTCGTTCGAGCCGGAGGCGGCGCTGGCCAAGGGGTGGAAGATCCGGTGGTGGGATTTCTGGTTCTACCTGTCGTTCGGGGTCGTGATCACGCGGTCGGTCCCGATCGCAGGCGTGCTGCTGGTGTTCTCCTTCCTGGTGGTCCCCGCCGCGGTCGCATTCCAGTTCACCACCCACCAGCGCGGACTCGCGCTGCTCTCGTGGGGCGCGGGGGTGCTCGCCTCGGCCGGCGGCCTGGCCCTGTCGTTCCAGTATGACCTGCCTACCGGGCCCGTGATCGTGTGTGCATTCGGCGTGTTGTTGCTGGTGGCACTGGTCTGGCGCCGGATGTTCGGGAGGGCGGCGACGTTCAGCTGAAATCCTTGGAAGAATGGAGGAAGGAGGAATCAGCTCCTTCTGCGCCTTGCCAAGGCCACCGATGATACACGCACCTCGCCCATCACGGGCTATTGCCGGCTCCAGCCCGGCTGACGAACGACGAGCCCAAACGTGCGACGCGTTAGATCTGTCCCCGTTGCCGAGATGTCGAACAGATCCCAGCTACTCCCCAGGTAACGCACAAATGCAATCCGTGAACCGTCAGGAGACCAGGTTGGAGCCTCGTCGACATTCGCCAGAGCCGGAGTTATTTCGGTAATAGTGATCCCATCAGTGCTGATCGTGAGTATCTGGCGTGTGGTTCCATTCCACCTGGCGAACGCGATCGCGTTGCCGTTCGGGGACCACTCGGGATCTTCGTCCGTACTTACGGTTGTCAGCTGCCGTCGATTCGAACCATCCGCGTCGATGATGTACAGCCCGCCCCCAGGGTTGTTGCCCTCATAAACAATCTGGGTGCCGTCCGGGGACCAGGATGGGTGTTCCTCGTATTCGCCCGGCGTGTTTGTCAGATCAATTGCACTGGTCCCATCCGCGTTGATTACGTAGAGGTCAGTGGCGCACGAATAGGCAAGCGCGCTGCCATCCGGGCGCCAGGCGGGCGACTCTCCGCATGTCAGGGTTAGATCGCGCGCGTTCTTACCGTCAGGGTCGGCAATTGAGATCCGGGCAGTCCCGGATCCATGCACGTAGGCGAGGTGCATGCCATCGGGGGAGGCACGAGGGTATTCCAGGAACTCTGCCGTGGTACTTCCACCTATGGCGGTGCTCCCCACGCCCATCAGATACGCGAACATCTGATTGCTGCTGCCGCTCCTGACATACAGAATGTGCCCCGCAAACCGGCGAAAACAGTCCGTAATATAGGTCTCCGTCACAGTCTGTCCCGCCACAACGTTCGGCATACGGAGCGGCGATGTCGGCGGGCGACAGTTCGCAGAGAAACCGGAGAGGTTTAGCGAGTGCGGCCCTGGTGACAGGTCAGCGAACACGACGGTGTCAGTAGATTGAACCCCCTGATTCACCACGCCATCGAGGGTGACGAGATAGCCGTCGGCGTCAGTTCCCAGCCCAGGATTGACGACAATCGCCCTCAGGGATCCCACCGTGGGCGGGGGCGGTTCGATTGGGTCGGTTCCGCTGTCGGAACCTCCGCAGGCGAGCAAATAAAGTAAGGACACCGGGATGGCGGAACGTGGTTGCCCGAGGAAACGCATGGAATGCTCATGGAAGCGCGCCAGGGAGAATTAACAGACCGAGACGCGTAAACTGAGTGCGGGGGAAGGGCAATATAGGCCGGGGTCTGCCGATGTGGAACTATCAAGCTTGATAGTTAAGAGAACTTCCCGATCCGTTTAGAAATCTGCGCGTTCCCACTTCCCCGCTCTAGGTCCTTCTCCGCCACGCCGGCGCAATCGGCGACGGAGCCATCGAGGCGCGCCGCAGCAGTTCGAGATGCGGTGCGATGATATCGGCGAGTTGCTGCGCGAGGGCGATGTCGGCCCGGGTGAACGATTCGAGCCCCGCGGCGAGCAGCGTGAGCCCGCCGAACACCCGGCCCGCCACCCGCAACGGTACCAGCAGCACCGCCGTCGGCTGGGCGGGCCCCGGCGCGGCCGGCTCGAGCGCACGACGCGAGGTCGCGAACGCGTGCGGAATCTCGCCGCTCAGCACCCGGCCCAGCTCCGTCCCTGCGATGGACATGAGCGGCAGGTCCGCCAGCGGTTTGGTCTCTCCCGGCCCCAGTACCACGACATGATCCTCGTCGCCGAACCGGAGCGAGAACTCGACCCGGTCGAACGGCAGCACTGTCGCCACCTCCCGCGCGAAAAGCCGGGTGGCCGCGCCGAAGTGCGCGGTGGTCGCGAGGAGCTCTGAGATCCGGCCCAATTGTGCGGGCACATTGCGCAGCACGCTCAGGTGTGATCGCATGACCTGCAGTTGCCAGGCAAGCATGAAGCTGTCCACCCGCGTCGCGACGAGCGGGATGACCTGGTGCAGCAGCTCGAGATCCTCCCGCCGGAAGAGCCCCGGGCCCAGGCCG
>DASTCF010000090.1:0-4156 GCA_035711365.1 Gemmatimonadales bacterium | reverse complement strand
AGGGCTCCTGTCCTCTCGAAATCACAGCCGTGGCGCGTTGCGCAGCATCACGCGCGCCACCAGGCTGTCCTGCACGTAGGCATTGGCGCCGACATTTCCGCCGCGCGCGATCGGCCGCTCGGTGACGCCGCGCAGCGTGATCTGCATGCTGCGCACATTGGCCGCGTTGGTGGTCGCATTGCCGTTCACGTCGAAATACGCCAGCTCGAATCCATTGTTCGTGAGCGGGCCGAGCGCCGGCTGGACGGACTCGCCCGCGCTCAACGACTGGGCGCCGAGCCAGCTCTGGCCATCCAGTGTGTACAGCTTGAGCCGCATCATCTCAAAGGTCCGAACCGGCCCGCCCACGATGACGGCGTCGATCGTGCCCGACGAGATCGAGCCGGTGATGTCGTTGGTCGTGATGGCGATGGCCGCCGTCCCGCCGCAGGTGCTGGCGGCCACGGCATTCACCGGCGCCGTGATCCACTGGTCGTCGCCGTCGGTGGTCGGGTCGTTGTCCACGTAGATGAGCAGGGAATCACGGCCGCCGGCCACCACGCCCCGAAGCGAATTGAACGGCAGCGCGAAGGAATTGATCAGCTTGATCTGGGTCGCGGTGACCGAGCAGGTGAAGCCCACACCCCGCATCGCCCGGTAGGTGACCGAGTCGGTGGCGATGTGCACCAGGTCGCTCGCGCCTGCCGCATTGATGCCGACTTCGCGAAGCTCCGAAGGCACCACCAGCGCGCCGGTCCGGACCGCCGACTGCAGGTTCATCCGCTCGGCCTGGGCCGTGGAGAGCCGCTGGGTATTGATGAGCATCTGATAGGTCACGCCGCCCACGATGCCGAGCAGCACGAGCGCAATCATCAGCTCGATCAGGGTGAAGCCGTGGCGATTGCGCATGGTCAGAGGCACCGGAGGATGGTGGAGACAGTATCGGAATTCCCGCCGGCGGCGGTCGGATAGTCCACCCGGATCCGGATGGTCCGGAGCTCCCCGTTCGGGACGATCGTCCAGGTCGTGACGATCCCGTTCGCGGAGGTCGCGGACCCGTTCGACAGCGCGGTGCAGTTCGGCGAGGTGGAGGCGGCCCTGGCACGGAGACGCTCCATCCGCTGCGAAATCGCCTGCACCGCCTGGGTGCTGATCTTGCCCTGCCCGATCATCCGGGTCACCACCGCGGACGACCCGACCAGAGCGGTGACGCCGATGGCGAGCACCACGATGGCGATCATGACTTCGATCAGTGTGAATCCCCTGGTGTCCCGGCCCGTCATCGGACGATCCTCCCGAAGCCGCTCACGATCAGCGTGTCGGCGTATCCGTACTTGCTGATGCTGAACGTCGTGCTCGAGCTGTTGACGCCGAGGCCGCGCGGGTCGATCTGCAGCGAGTCCGACGTGCTGGCGAGCCCGATGCCGTACGAAGCGTTGAGGGACTGGACGTTCCCGAGGGTGTCGACCGTGCCGGTCCCCGTCGTGGCCAGGCGCGGACTCGCGGTGACCCAGACCGTGTCCGCGCGGAAGTGCACCCAGACGCTGCGGTTGGTCTCGATCGCGGCAGCCTTCGACGAGGCGTAGATGGCCACGATCTTGTTCCGGGCGCCGTGCATGCTGCTGCGCACCCAGGCCGCCTGGACCCTGGGGAAGGCGACGATACTCACCACCCCGATGATCGCGACGACGATGAGCAGCTCGATCAGTGTGAATCCGTTTCGGCGTCGCACCCTTGGGTCTCCTGGATGGGCGGTCCCCCGGCTTAGGAGCAGGGGCCGTACCACCACGTAAGTCCTTGCCGGACAACAAACAGCGCAAGGATGCCACGCACCCCTGCGCGCAAGATTCTGCACGAACTGCAGAATACAGCAGCTACTCCAGCCGATACCGCCTCAGCTTGTAGAAGAGCGTGCGCAGGCTCACGCCGAGCAGGTCGGCCGCCCCGCGGCGACTGCCACCGCTGGCCTCCAGCGCCTGCTGCACCAGGTCGCGCTCCAGAGCCTCGACCCGCGTCTTGAGGGCGAGGTTCGCCTCGCCGGTCCCCGGCTCGGTGCCGTTGCCCGTCCCGTTCCGCTGGGCTCGCGGGTCGAGCGGGAAGTCCTCCCGTTCCAGCCGATGTCCGGTGCCGAGGACCGCCGCGCGCTCGACCGCGTTGCGCAGTTCGCGCACGTTGCCTGGCCAGGCGTAGTGGGAAAGGAAGGCGAGCGCGGCCGGGGAGAGGCTGACCGGATGGCCGAGCCGCTGGGCCGCCTGCTGCGCGAAGTGGGTCAGCAGGGCGGGAATATCCTCCTGCCGCTCGCGGAGCGGCGGGACGACGAGTTCCACCACGTTCAACCGGTAGTAGAGGTCGTCGCGGAAATGGCCCGCCGCCCGGGCGGCGTCGAGCTTGCGCGCGGTGGCCGCGAGCAGGCGCACGTCCACCGGCCGGCTCTTGCTTTCACCCACCCGGCGGATCTCCCCTTCCTCGAGCACGCGCAGCAGCTTGGCCTGCAGGGCCAGCGGCAGGTCCCCGATCTCATCCAGCAGCAGCGTCCCGCCGTCGGCATCCTCGAACAGGCCTGCCCGGTCGGCCGTGGCGCCGGTGAAGGCCCCGCGCACGTGGCCGAACAGCTCCGACTCGAGCAGGTGCTCGGGGATGGCGGCACAATTGATCGCGACGAACGGTGCGGACGCGCGGGAGCTCATCCGGTGAATGGCGCGGGCCAGCACTTCCTTGCCGGTACCGCTCTCCCCGGTGATGAGCACGGTGGTGTCGTGCCCGGCCACCCGATTAGCCAGCTCGAGCAGCCGGCGCATCGCGGGGCTCTCCGCGATGATCTCGTCCTTCACCTGCCCGGCACCGAGTGTGGCGCGGAGCGTCGCGACCTCGCGCCGGAGACGCTCCCGCTCCTCGGCCTTCCGGAGGGTGAGCAACACCTCGTCCGGCCGGAATGGTTTCTGGAGGTAGTCGTACGCGCCCTCGCGCATCGCGGCGACCGCCGCGTCCTCGTTGCCGTACGCGCTCATCATCAGCATGAGCGCCTCGCCCCCACCCTCGCGATACGCGCGGAGGAACGTCAGGCCGTCCATCCCCGGCATCTTCACGTCGCACAGGATCAGGTCAGGCCGTTCCTCGCGCGCCCGTGCCAGGGCGCGCGTCGCGTCCCCCTCGGCCTCAACCTCATGGCCGGATTCCGAGAGGAGGAGCCCCAGTGATTGTCGGAGCCCCGGATCATCATCTACGATCAGTACGCGCATCAGCTGCCTCTGCGAGGGGCAGGAAGACCTTGAAGACGGCGCCGCCTTCGCGGGCGTGGTCTGCCCACACTACACCGCCCGAGTCGTGCACTGTCCGGGCCACAATGGCGAGGCCCAGGCCCGTGCCCTTGCCCGGATCCTTGGTCGTGAAGAACGGATCGAAGATCCGCTCGCGATCCGCTTCCGGAACGCCCGGACCTTCGTCCGCCACGTAGAGCAACACGCCCCGTGTACCGGCCGGCAGGTCGGGCCGCCAGGGTCGGCGCGCCGCGACGGGCGGCCTGCCGAGCGGTGGCTCCGGCCCGTCGTCCGCGAGGACGTCCTCGCGCCGCACCTCGGGCCGGGTCCGGGGCACGAAAGTCTTGGCAACCGTGCCGACCCGGATCGGGCCATCAGCCTGCGCATCACAGGCGTTCATGAGCAGATTCACCACCACCTGCTCGAGCGCCGCCCGGTCCCCGCGCACGAGGGGGAGCCCTTCCGTCAGCGCCAGCCGGATGTCGTGCCCCTTCAGAGCGCCCTGATCGGTCAGGAATCCGACCACGTCGCGGGCGACCTCGCTCAGCTCGGCCTCCCCGGAGGGCGTGCCAGGGCGTGCGTACTCCAGCAGGCCGTCCACGATGCGGTCCATCCGGCCGATTTCCCGTTGCATCGCCTGGACCACGCCCGGATCGGCACCGCGTTGCCGGAGGACTTCGACGTATGTGCCGAGCGCGCCGAGCGGATTCCGGATCTCGTGAGCCACGCCGGCCGCGAGCCGGCCCACGCCGGCGAGCTTCTCGGCCCGCACCACCTGGCTCTGCACGTCGAGCAGTTGTTCGGCCATTGCCTGGAAGCGGGTCGCGAGATGCGCCAGTTCCCGCGTTTCGAGTGCCGGAGGCGGCGACGACGTCTCGCCGGCGGCGAGGCGGTCGGCCTGCGCGGACAACGCCGCGAGC
>DASTCF010000089.1:0-17880 GCA_035711365.1 Gemmatimonadales bacterium | reverse complement strand
CAGGGTTTGCGACCAGCCCTGCGCCCTGAGCCAGACCGGGTTCCGCAGCCGCAATTGGCCGTTGAGATCGTTCCGGCCTCCCTCCGGCCCCCAGCCGGTGCTGAGCGACGCCCAGCCTTCGTTCTGTTCGAAGCGGTCCAGATAGTCTTCCCGCACCCGCATGCCGAAAGTCCAGCCGCCAACATCGTTGTACCAGATGGTGGGAGCCCATCCCCTGGTCAGCCGGTCGCGCGCCGATCGCTGCGAGAAGTAGCGGTCCACGTAAGACTCAGACGGGCGATGCGGAGCCAGCAGCAGTGCGGAAGGCGAGAATCCGAACACGCGCTGGTTGTTGAGCATGTTCCAGTCGTGACTGCGCGCGAGCGGGTCCAGTACCACACGCTGCGGCTGTGTGCGGGTCACGACCATGACAGTCTCCCGCGGTGCCGTCCCAGGCGCGCGCACCTTGCCCGTGTCCCCCTGGGCGATCACCCATACCGTGCGCGGGAAGATCCCGGTTCCCCGCCGCTCGATCACCGCGGTCGTGCGCCATTGCCCGTCGGCGAGCCGCTCCCGGCGCGCTCCGGCGACGGCGTCGTCGTACAGCACCCCACCCCGGGGCAACTGCCGGTAGAGGGGGTCAGGCGGTGGCTGGATAAGCTCCCGGGCGAGCCCCTGAAAGCTGCCGGGGATTGCAGGAGACAGCTGGTGACGCGCGATATGCGTTTGGAACAATTCTCGAAGGGTCGAGTCGCTGCCGGCCCACCATCGGAGCTGATGGAACATGAACTCAGCGCGGCGGCAGTCGGTGTCGGTGCACGGGGAGGTGGTGCCCGCGGCCGGCAGCGGCTCGAACGCTTTCGCCAGCCCGTCGAGGTCCCAGTCGAGGATCTCACGCTCGATGCGCGAGTAGTACCCGCGGCCTCCAAGCTTTTCGAAAAACCACGCCGCCTGAAACGCCGCCCCGCCGACGGCGAGCGGACGCACGCTCCCGGGCAGAATCTGCTCCGTAATCATCAGGCCCATCAGATTGAGGATCGTAGTCTGGCTCGACCCTGTTGCGAGCAGCATCATCGGGAGGGCGCGGCTGCTGGGGCCGAGTTCCTCCACCACCGTGATCTGCGGCCAGGGATACGCTCCGGCCACCTCGAGGGTCCAGGCGAGCGCCGTTTCCGCGCGCCGGGTGGCGAGGCCGGCGCCCCACGTCCGCTCGCCGCCCGCCTCGTACAGCGCCCGCACCGGCTTCTCGAAGATGTCCCCCTCTTCGTATCGGAAGGTCGGGCTCAGCGCATAGGCGACCTCGGTCACGCGTTCGGCGTACCACGTCACGCGCTTCCGGCCTGGCCCGGCGCCATGACAAGTCGCGGCGGGACTCCCCTGCAGTCTGGCGTAGCCGTACCAGTCGCGCTGCAGCGATGGTGGCGGGCGAGCGGGGTTGGCCGCCGCGGCCCAACCGGGGTCCCCGCAGGTCGGGACGCCGGTGCCGCCGATCACCTGGTCGCCGGCCAGGTCCAGCTCGAGAAGGAACGTGGCCAGGGCCGGCATCGGCACATCGGTTCCGGAACTGTCGTCCATGAGCCGGGGATACCACGCGACGAGGTCGATTCTCCGGCCCCGCCGTTCGGTGCGCCACGACACGGCCGGAGGCCGGGCCTCCCAACCGAGCGTCAGGACGAGGGTGTCACCGGGGAGCAGTGGGCGCGGGAGCGGCACCCGCGCGGTGCTGCTGTCGGGCGCGTGGGGCCACTCTGGGAGGACGGGTGCGCCGTCGAGGCGGACGTTGAGGAGCCGCTGATATCCGGTCGCCCAGCGGCCGGAACTCTCCCCGGCCGGCCAGGCCGCGGCTCCCGGGCGGAAAGCGTTGGATCCGAGCGAGAGGGTGAGAAACCCGAGGGTATCGGCGCGGAGGTTGATATAACGGATTTCCGCCGTGCCCCGCACCACGCCGGTGGTGTCATTCAGCGCGGCGCGGAGCCAGTAGCGCACTTCAGGCGGCTGGGCGCCCTGGGGCGCAGCGCCGGGAGCGGCCTGGATCAGGGCCAGGACGGCAAACGCCAGCCGCAGTGAATCCTCCGGGACGGTTTCCAGCGCAGGGGGTCCCGCGCGCTAGAACCTATGCCGCCCCGGCGGATGCGCCATCCCGCGCGGCTTTCGTTAGTCCCGGTCTCCCAGTGCATCGGCGGCGGCACGGCGCACCTCGGGATCCGGATCCTTCATCGCTGCCACCAGCACCTCGCTGGCCTTGACGCCTTCGATTTCGCTGAGCGCCTCGATGATCGCCCGGCGAACCTCGACGCGTTCGTCGCTACGATAGGCTGCGGCCAGCGCCGGCGCCGTGCTCTGATCGCCGATCTCCCCCAGGGCGTGCGCGGCCGCTTCCCGCATTTCGGGGTCGGCGTCCTTCAGCGCAGACGTCAGCCCGGCCGGCGCGCCGGAGAGATCATCCAGCTCGCCCAGGGCATGCACGGCCGCTCGGCGCACTTCGAGATCGGAATCCGAAAGCGCCGCCGCGAGCCCCTCCGCGGCGCGCGGGCTTTCGATTTCTCCCAGGGCATGCGCCGAGGCGGCGCGGACCGATGGGCTCTTGTCGCGCAGCGAGCGGAGGAGCCCATCCACCGCCCCGGCGTCCTCGATCTCTCCCAGAGCGTCCGCGGACGCGAGGCGCAGCGATTCGTCGCCGTCCTTCAGCGTCTCGACCAGCGCGTCGACTGCCCCGGCGTCCTCGATCTCGCCCAGGGCCTGGGCAGCCGCCACGCGGAGACGCGGGTCTGCATCGCGAAGCATGGGGATGACCGGCTTCACCGCCCGGGCATCCTCGATCTCTCCCAGCGCCCACACCGCGGCCAGGCGCAGGCCGGTGTCCGACGAGCGAAGCTGCGCGGCCAACGGATCCACCGCACGGGGGTCTTCGATCTCACCGAGCGCCCATGCCGACATGCGGGCCACCGCCGGATCGTTGTCCCTGAGCGCCTTGACCAGGGGGTCGAAGGACTCCGGATCCTCGGCGGTGCCCAGGCCATGTGCCGCGGCCTCTCGCACGCGCGCATCGCCGGAACGGAATGCCGTACGCAGCCGGGCGAGTGCCTCCGGGTTGGGGCTCTCCCCGAGCAGGCGGGCCGCAGCGCGCCGGACACACGGGTTCGCGTTCGCCAGTTCGCGGCCCAGCACGGCCACGGCACGGGCGTCCTTCACACGACCCTCGAATGCTTCGCGGCCGGCGGCCGCCGGGGTCCGGTCGTGCAGCGCGCCAACTTCTCTGCGCGCCCAGCCACCCCACGAGTTTCCGAGATTGTCCACGGCCATCTCGCACACGACTGGATCGGCCCGCCCCAGTCCCGCCAGGAGGGCCTCCACCTGGGCGGAATCCGGCCCCGGCCCATCGTCGCCCCGAAGGCTGGCGATGGAAGGAATCGAGATTGACGTGTTCACCGTGATCGGGCCGGTGCGCACCCGGATGCGGTTCCGTGTCGACTGCGCGGCGAGCACCCCGCCGATCAGCAGGAGCGACGCGGCAGCTGCGAGCAGCCTCACCTGGCTGGTAGCCATCGATTCTCCTCGAGGTCAGTTCCGTTCGCCCAAGGCTTCGGCAGCGACCCGGCGGACCTCAGCGTCCTTCGAGTTCATGGCATCGAGCAATGCCTGCATTGCCGCCGCACCTTCGATTTCGTGGAGTGCCTCTACAGCGCTCCGGCGCACCTCGGCCGACGGATCCTCGAGCAGCGCGCGAAGGGCGGGCACGGCCCGGGGATCTCTCATCTGCCCGACGGCCCACACGGCGGACTTCCGAACCTCAGGGTCCCGGTCCCGCATGGCCGCAATCAGTGCGTCAGGCGCCACGGTGAGCTCGAGCTGGCCCAGCGCCCAGGCCGCGGACTTCCGCACCTCCCGCGACTCATCGCCCAAGGCCCGCGTCAACGCAGGCGCGGCAGTCGAATCCTCGATATTTCCGAGTGCCCAGGCAGCCGACTGTCGCACCTCGGCATCGGCGTCCTTGAGTGCGGCCGACAGCCCTGCCGTGGCGCGCCGGTCCTCAATGTTGCCGAGCGCCTCGGCCGCCGCGCGCCGGACTTCAACGTCCGTATCGCGGAGGGCCACGATCAGGGCTTCAGTGGCGCGCGGATCCTCGAGATGACCAAGGGAATGCGCCGCCGCTTGGCGAACGCCTGCGTCGCTGTCACGCAGCGCCGCGATCAGCGCGGCGACAATGGTAGAATCTGGCGGTGTGTTTCCGCGCTTCAACGCCAGCTCAGCGGCAGCCGCACCCTCACGCGCAAGTTCCGCGACATCCAGGTGCAGTTGGAGGTCACCGTTCGCAAGCACCGGTCCCGACCCGCGGGGGCCGCGATCGGCCGGCTTGCCAGCGTCGACCACGGGCTTCGGGTGTACGATCACGGCCGGGTCCTGTGCGTCCTGTGGCTTGACAGGGTCCTGCGCGGCCGCACGGGAGCCGGCCACCCCGGGCACGACCACGGCGATCAGGAGCACCAGCCCGAACGCAACCGGAATCGGCCAGTTCCGAGGGGCCTCAGCGCTCCCGCGGTGATCGATCAGCCGACGCACGCGCGCCACGAGTTGTGAGGGCCGCTCCATCATCCCTGCGAGCGGGACCGGGCTGGGACGTCCGTGCATCCATTCCGCAACCCGCATCAGGGACTTGGCCATGTTGAGACCGGAGCCCGTGCTGCGGACGGCCCAGTCATCGCACAGATATTCCGCCGCTTCCTGCAACTCTCGGCGGGCCACCCGGTTCAACGGCTGGAAGAAGAATCCGCGCTCGATGACACAGGACGCGGCGAGCCAGAACGGGTCGCTGCGGACGAGGTGCGCCAGTTCGTGCGCGAGCACGCTGCGTTGCTGCGCGCGATCAAGCGTCGCGATCACTGCAGCCGGGACGCAAATTTCCGATCGGCCGAGCGCCACCGGGCTGCCGAGGGCGGGCGACGACGTGAGACGTATGGGTCGACGGATTCCGGCTTCCCTCCGGATTGAGTTGAGGGCCGCCACCAGCACCGGATCGTCGACCGTCTCACGGCGACCGAGCCGGCGCGACAGGCGGAGATGCCCAAGCCCGAAGGCGCCGAGGCCAAACACCGCACCGAGCGACCACACGCCAAGCAGCACGGCGATCCAATCCACCCCCCCCGCACCCTCCCTGATCGGGGCCGCCTCGGCGCGGTCAGCGGGCGAGCGGAGCTGCCTGAGGGGCATGGGGAGGTCGGCCCGGGGGATCACCAGCGAGGTCCGCGCGGCGGGCAGCGGCAGGCCATCTTCGCCGACGTAGCGGAGCAGGACCGACTGAGTGGTGGCCGTTACCAGCCCACCGATCAGCGCCGTCTTCCAGAAGAGGTCGCGGAGCTGGTGCGACCGGATCCATCCGCGCCGGGTCAGCACCCATACCCCGCCGAGCAAGAGTGTGCTGTGCAGCGAATAGGTCATCAGCCAGGCGATGACATCAGCGGTCCTCATGGGATCCCTCCGTGCGAGCCTCGTGGCTCGCGATCAGTTCCTTCACCTTCTCCAGATCGCCTGGACTCAATTCGCGGGCACTGAGCAGGTGACTCACCAGTTCAGCCACGTCCCCATCGAACAGCCGTTCCGTCAGGTCGGCAACCATCGAGCGGCGGACGTCACGCTCGGAGACCTTCGGGTAATAGACATACTGTCGGGCCCGGGTCAGGTGTTTCACGATGCCCCGCCGTTCGAGCCGGGAGAGCATGGTCGCGATGGTAGTGAGCGCGAGGCCACGCTCGGGCTGGAGCGCAGCATGGATTTCGGCCACGGTCGCCTCGCCGCGGTCCCAGAGAACACGCATGATGGCGGATTGGAGATCGGTCAGATGCGGTGCGTCGGGCATCGGCGGTCCTGGACTGAGTCTACACATGTAATATTACAACTGTAGTTTTTTGTCAAGAGCCGACCCCCTCCTGGGCTCAGGCGGGCGAGGTTGGGAAGAGGAAGTGATGGGTTGGACGGGCCGACGGCGCGCAGGGTTGTCGGGCTCGTGAAAATCAGGACCCTGGCGTCCCCGTTTCCGCGAGCGCGATTTCGCCGTCGATCTGGAATTCTGCCAGCACCCCGGGGATCGTGAGAGTGGCCCGGACGGGCAGCACTTCGGTGCCTTTCAGGACGCCGTGCTTCACGCCCGCATCCACGGCGCGCTCGATTTCGCGCTGGGCGGTGATCCCGAACCGCTTGAGGAACTTCCGGAGTTCGAGGTTGAAGAGTTCGTCGTTCATGGGATCCTCCCTCGCTTTGCCGCGTTCCACCCACTGGCCGCATGCAACTCTTCGCGCGTCACGCCCGTCTTACTGGGGGACTCGACGTCTCCTTCCGTCCGGAGTTCCCCATGTCCTCGCTGCGTTCCCTGGTCGTCGTCACGCTTGTCGTCCCACTGCTCTCGCTCGGCCATCCGGCGACCGGAGCCGCTCAGGCGCTCCGACCGGACGCCCAGTCCCGCCTGTGGGACGCGGCCATCGCGGGCGACACCGCCGCCATCACCAGCGCCCTCAACGACGGCGCCCGAGTCGACTCGCTTGACCTGCGCCAGAGCCGTAATGGCCGCCGGGCCCTCAACTGGGCCGCGCTCAACAATCATGTCCCGGCGATCCGGCTCCTCCTGGCCCGCGGCGCCGGAATCCAGCTGACGAACCTGACGGGGTTCACCCCGCTGCACCACGCGGCCGAAGTGGGGGCGTCTGAAGCTGCGATGGCCCTCCTGGCCGCCGGCGCCGATCCGACCTGGCCCAACGATGCCGGACAGTCCCCCGCGGAGGTCGCCGCCGCGCACGGCCACGGCGACCTGGCCGACGCGCTCGCGGCCGCGGCGAGCCGCGTCAAGCCGGCGCCGAAGCAGCCCTGACCGCCGCCAGGAGCAGCTCTCGAAGTGATCCACCGCCGGTCCCGGCGAGGCTCATCCCGAACGGGATCGGTCCCGTGCCCTGAAGATGCGCGGTCCAGTCCGTTGCTGATCCGACGGCAGGCTGTGTGGCGGAATAATTAGAAGTCGTCGCGGACCAGCGATCCGTACAGGCCGCCCCGGATGTGAGGAGGACGACCACAGCCAGCAGGCCGATCTTGCGGGGGATCATCGCCGGACCACCGGGACGACCGGCTCCGACTTCCGGAGGGAGAAACCGGTCCGGGTGCCGCGCTTGAGCCGGTTGGCACGAAGGTCGACATAGCGGGTCGCTGGGTGCATCGAACCGCCGGTCGGGAGGCCTAGAACTCCCGCCGTTTCATCTCCTTGAACAGGCGCTTGGTCTCCGCATCCTGCTCGGGTGGCTGACTGCGGAGCGTATCATCGTACTGTGCCGCCTTTTCCGCGGTCGGAGGTGCCTCCTTGGCCGCGTTCTTCTTCGCCAGTGCAGCAATGCGCTGGTCGTCCCGCTTGGTCATCGATCCTCCTGCAGGTTGTCTTCGGCGCCAGGTGCGTCCGGCCGCGACGGGCCCAGCTCGCCGCCATCCGGACCATAGAAAAGTACCCAAACTGCCAGGTCGTCGGTGAAGTCCTCGAAACGGTGAGGCTGTCCCGCACACGCGAACAGGAAGGTGCCGGGACCGAACGGCCGGCGGGACTCGCCATCCCAGAACAGGCCGCGCCCCTTGGCGACGACGTAAGCCTCATCCCGCGTATGAGGGGATTGGGAATCCCGGCCGCGAGGGGCATAGAGCTCCACCGTCAGCGATCCGTGCCGAAACCCCTCCACGAAGCGCTCGCCCGAGGGTCCGGGCAGGCGGGCGAGCAGTTCCGACACCTCGAGATGTGCCGTTCGCGGCATCAAGCGCCCGCCTCAAGGCCGCGGAATCTCTGCCTCACCTTACGCCTCCTGGTATCAGCCTGGCCGGACACGCGCTGCGCCAACGCCGTCACGGTGCGCTGCGGGGAACGCCACACATCTCAGCCGCCGTGCGTGAAGCATGTGGCGAGTCACCAGTGCTGTCAACGCGAATGGAAGGCGGCGCGGTGAGCGCGCCCGGAGGCTGGCGACGAGTCGACGCACCACCATGAGGAGGGCGCCGGGGTGCAGTTGCCTTCGGAGATCGATAACATTCGCTTTGGGGCGGCATCTGATTGAAGTTCTCTCACCCTGATCGCCGGAGCCGACGTTGGCTTCCCGTTCCGATCTCGAGTTCACCTATTCCCTGATCGACCGGATCTTTCGATTGAGCCTCGGGGAAATGGCGGACTTCAGCGGGGCCAAGTATGACGGTGACTTTTCGCTGACGCTCGAGCAGGCACAGCGGCGCAAGCACGAATACGTGGCCGAGCGCATCGGCATTGATGAAGGGCGGCGGGTTGTCGACCTTGGATCGGGCTGGGGGGCGATGCTCAACTTCATCCGGAGCAGGCGCGCAACGGGGGTTGGCTTGACCCTCTCGTCGGCGCAAGCGGCTGCATGCCGGCGGAACGGGCTCGAGGCCCACCTCCTGGACATGCGGACGCTCTCCCGGGATACGCTTGGCCCATTCGACGCGGCGGTCAGCCTGGGCGCGTTCGAGCACCTGTGCTCACTCGAGGAATTCAGAGCGGGGAAACAAGACGAGATCTACGCGAATCTGTTTGCCCGGATCGCGACCGTGCTGCCATCGGGGGGACGTCTCTTCCTCCAGACGATGGTGTTCGGCCGCAACATGATCCCCGTCGACCAAATCGACGTCCACGCGCCGCAGCACTCCGACGGGTGGTATCTCGGTCTCATGTCGAAGCTATTCCCCGGATCCTGGCTGCCCTACGGCTGGGAGCAGGTCATGCGCGCGGCGGAACCGCATTTTCGCATCGTATCGGCGGAGAACGGCCGGATCGACTACATCGAGACGATCCGCCAGTGGCGCAGGCGCTTTGCCGCGCGGAGCTACAAGAAGACGCTGCTCAAGCTGTCGCTGCTGCCCCGCTACCTTGCAAGCCGGGATTTTCGGTTTGCGTTCGTCTCAGGGGTGAGTGCGAACAGCGTCTGCTTCGAGCGGGAGCTGCTCGACCATTGGCGGCTGGTGTTCGAGAGAACCTAGTGGCCGCCACACGCCGCCAGAACCTGGTACCGCCCCGCTCTGCCTCCGTCACTTCTTATGCAGTACCATCAGGCCCACGCTCAGGTATTGCATCGAAGCTGGGGCGTCCGGCAGGAAACTGCCTGCCTCGACCGGATAATGGTACCGCCCGAAAAGGGCGAACTGCACGTCGGACCTCGAATTGATCCGAACGCCGGCCTCCGGCGCCACCCCGAAGACCCAATTCGTCCTCTCGATCGTGTAGGTCCCGACATCCATCTGTTCGCGGATGTAGTACACTCCTGCCCCGAGGCCGAGATACATCTGCATGGTCTCGCCGGCCTTGGAGTAGATGTGGCCGGTGACGAGCAGCGGGAACGCATTCACCGATCGGTACTGGTCGCCCGTAATCGTGGCGTTGCCAACGGAGAGGGGCTCATCCGTCCGCTCGTAGAACTCATTCCATCCGAGCGAAAGGCCGACGGAGGTGTGCGTCCCGATGAATTTCCGGCCCTCGAGTGAGAGGCCGAGCCAGCTGTTGTTCCCGACGAAGGACTCAAGGTCGCCGGACGGGAGCGACCAGCTGTACGTGGCGCCCAACAGCACCTGGGCGCGGGCGGGAGTCGCGGAGGCCAGGGCCAGCAGCGCGACGGCGAGCGGGATGCCGCGAAGTCTGGTGGTCATGGGGCCTCGGCCTTCTCGATATAGGGCGACTGAATGAACGCCTGATTGATCCCGTCACTGATCCGGGCCTGCACCTCGGACGTCGAGCCGCCGGTGTAGACCCCGTTGAGCGACCCGACCCATGTCGCCGGGAAATCACCCACACCGGGGGTGACATCGCGGAGATCCAGCATCTGCATCACCAGAGTGCCGGCCGCGTACTCATAGGAGACGACGCCCGACGGAAAGCCGATGCCCCATCCGCTGCAACCTTCCCACGGATACACCCAGCCGAATTCCGTGCACCAGGGCCAACCGGTGTAGCCGGTATTGTCTGTGGCGGTCACCACGGCCTGGATTTCGACATCCGGCGGGGTAACGAGCGGGTCCAGAACCTCGGTGTACCCGCGGGCAATCATATTGTCGCGGATCTTCGTCAGAATCAGGGCGTCGAAGGTTCGGTCAATGTCATCCGCATCGCCACTCGGCACGAGGTGGATCACACTATCCGGAATGAAGAACGTCGTGATGTCGCTGAAGGTCGCGTCGGTATCGAAGTTGGTGACGATCGAGTCGTAGTCACCCGGATCCTCGACCCGGTCGGGGTAGCAGGCCGCCGCGCCCGCGGCCAGGGCCCCGGCCAGGCCGAGTGCCCACATTCTCATGCGCATGAAGGTGCTCCAACGTAAGAGGGGTCTGGGCGTAAGATAGCAGGGAGACGCTCCAGCCGAAGAGGCGTGCACGCGGCCCCGCAGGGTTGCGTAAACCCTTCTCCGGTGGCAGTTTCCTCGCGCGTTGGAGTGGTGGCCGAGCGGCTGAAGGCGGCGGTTTGCTAAACCGTTATAGGGGTCTAAAGCTCCTATCGGGGGTTCGAATCCCCCCCACTCCGCTCCCGACGACTGAGAATTCTCCCCTGGTGGTCCGATGTCCGTCCGAGTTCGCTTCGCCCCCTCTCCCACCGGATATCTGCACGTTGGAGGCGCCCGCACGGCGCTGTTCAACTGGCTCTACGCCCGGAAACTCGGCGGAGTATTCATTCTCCGGATTGAGGACACCGACAGGGAACGCAGCACGGACGCGCACACGCAGGTCATTCTCGACGGGCTGGCCTGGCTCGGGCTCCAGTGGGACGAGGGCCCGATCTTCCAGGGCGCGTGCGGCTCCCGCCACCGGGCCGATGCCGAGCGCCTGCTGGCGGAGGGCAAGGCCTACCGGTGCTTCTGCACTCCGGCGGACCTCGAGGAGCAGCGAAAAGCCTCCGCAGCCGGCAAGGCGGCTTTCAAGTACGACGGCCGCTGCGACCGGCTCCCTGCCGGTGAAGTGGCTGCCCGCCTGGCGCAGGGCGCTCCGAGCGCCATCCGATTCCGGATGCCGAAGGGCGAGATCGACTGGGAGGACGCGGTCCACGGGCGCATCAGCTTCCAGGGTCACGACCTCGACGACCTCGTCATCCTTCGCAGCGACGGCACGCCCATCTACAACCTGGCGGTCGTCTCCGACGATATCGACATGCGCATCACCCACGTGATCCGCGGCGACGACCACGTGTCCAACACACCCAAGCAGATCGCGCTGTACCGGGCCCTCGGCCACGAGCCGCCGGTGTTCGCCCACGTACCGATGATCCTGGGCTCGGACGGGAAGAAGCTCTCCAAGCGCCACGGGGCTACCGCGGTCGGCGACTACCGGAATCAGGGCATCCTTCCGTTGGCGATGCGGAATTTCCTCGCCTTGCTCGGCTGGTCCCCCGGCGGCGACCGCGAGATCCTGCCGGAGAGTGAGATGATCGCAGCATTCTCACTGGGGGGAATCCAGAAGAAGCCCGCCGTTTTCGATACCGCCAAGCTCGAGTGGATGAATGGGCAGTACCTCTCGCAACTCTCGGCGGACGAGCTGCTCGCGCCGACCCGGCGGGAACTCGAGCGCATGGGCATCGCCCTCGATCATCGCGATCTCCGGCCCGTGATCAACGCCGTGAAGGCCCGGTCACGCACAATCCTCCACATCGCGGAACAGGTGGCAGTCCGGTTGGACGGTATGCGGACGAAGCGAGACGAGCGGGGACAGCAACTGGTCGCCAAGATGGGGCCTGCCTACACCACCAATCTCCGGTCAGTAGTCGAGGCCCTGGAGGCCGTCCCGGAATCCGACTGGACTCCCGACCACCTGCTTGGCTACCTGAAGGCGGTCGCGGAGGCGCAGTCACTCAAGCTGGGCGATGTGATGCAGCCCGTGAGGGTCGCGCTGACGGGATCGACGGTTTCGGAGCCGGTGAATGAGCTGCTCGCGGTCGTTGGCCGCCAGCAGAGTCTGGCGCGCCTTCGCTCGGCGTCCTAGGGCGTGACCGTCACCTGCGTACACGCCGTGGACGAGGGAGCGACCACCGAGGTCGCGCAGACCGGGAAGGTTTCGGGAAACGGGACCACCGAGGGCGCGACGTAAAGCACGTCTCCGTCCACCGACACGAATCCGAATTGCGGTGTCCCATCGAGGACGCCATTCACCGTCAGGCTGATCCCGCCGCGGTTCCGGTCGAACAGCCGCAGCTGGGTACTCCGCGCCACCTGCACACTCACCGAAGTCGGAAGCAACCCGAAGCCATCCACATCCACATAGAGCTCGGTTGAATCACGCACCAGCCCGATCGCGGTTGGCGTGTGAGCGCGGATCTTGGCCAGCAGGGGTCGCGCAGGCGCAGTGAGGCGACCGTAGGCGTCGATCGGCACGTCGGCGGATGAGGTCTCCCATCCCACATAGAATGTCGGCACCGGTGTGAAGATCGAGTCGGAGCCCAGCACGTCGAACAGCACGGTCTCGCTGAAGGCGGCGCCGACCTGCCGCGGCGTGATGCCGATGGAGCGGACCTCCTGGCCCGGGCCGACGTAGGTCACCGGGATCTTGGCCGGCTGCGCGGGAATCCCTGCGGTCACCTCCACCGGCCCGGATCCCTGGAAGACCGGTGCTCCTGTCGATCCGAAATAGCCGATGTTGACGAGTAGCGTCTCCACCGACTGCCGCAGTTCGACCGGGATCGCAACCACCAGCGTGTCCTTGGCGCGATCGAATGGTACGAGCGCCGTGGCGCGCACCGCCAGAGTCGCCGGCTCCAGCACCTGCACGGCCACCTCGGTGATTACCACGTCGGAGGGAAGTGCCACCGACCATGCCGGAAGCCGGGCGTCGACCGCAAGCGGCCCGACGATCACGGAGCCGGTCGGTTCGGTGGTGCAGGCGGTGATGACGAGAAGGGCAAGGGTTGCAACGGGTTGGGGGAACGGAACGTGACGCGGGCTCCCGATCATCAGCGTACCTCGGCGTGCACGGTGTCGGAGCGTGGAAGCTCGCGTTGCGCCTTCTTGAACTGGTGCTCCTGCTCCTTCCGCTCCCGGAGCTCGCGGACCGCTTCCTTGAAGTCGGCCACCGTCTCGGCCCGCCGCGCCGCCCGGTAGAGATCTTCCCGCATCAGCTGCGACTGATGGTCGAGCGCGTAGGCTTCGTTGCCTCCCATCGGGATCGGCAGAAGCGCCAGCACGGCGGCAGGGATCTTGAGCCCCGCGATGTAGAGGTATTGCGGATCCAGCCCGAATTTCTTTCCGCCCAGCGTGGTCGTCCAGTCCGGCATCCGGACCCGGTCCGCACCGGGCTCGCTGGCAATGGAATCCAGGAACGCCTGCACGATCGTCTTGACAGCACTGTCCGTGAGCTCGGCGTGACTCCGCTTGACGCGGCGGGCCAGCTCGCCCGGCGCGACCGGGAGTGGGCGCACCCAGAGCGTTCCCTTCCCGAAACTCGGGCCGAGCCGCGCCACCGGCCCCCGCGCCCGCCCGGCACCCAGCTCTGCCGCCGGCGTTGGCCCGGACGCTGGTGCGGTGCGACGGGCCGGACGGACGGCTGCCACCACCACCCCACCGGGCGCACCCAATCGCCCCTGGCCCTCTGGGCGAGCAAAGCGCGGCATCGTCGCCTCGCGCGGCCCGTCCTCGATGACCGGGAGCAGGAAAATCAATCCTGGGTCGCGCGGCGGCACGCGTGGAAGCCGGCCATAGACTGCCAGCGTCAGGAACAGCACGCCGTGCACGGCGACGCTCAGTGCGATCGCCCAGACCGGCCACGTCTGCGGCCGGGGCGGGATCAACTCAGGCCTGTGCGGCAACCTCCGCTCCCCGGAGGGCCTCGAGGGCGTGGGACAGGCGCTCCACCGCCTCCTGGAGCCGGGCCGCGTTGACCGTCAGCGCGATCCGGAAGAAGCCCTCGCCGGCCGGACCGAACGCGCTCCCCGGCAGGACCAGCACCCCATGTGTTTCGAGGGCGCGGCGGGCGAAGGCCGCCGACGTCAAGCCAGCCGGCAGCGCCACCCACAGGTACATCGCGCCCTTCGGAGACTCGACGGGGAATCCCGCCCCGCGAAGCGCGGTGACCGTCGCATCCCGCCGGCGCTGCAATTCCCGCCGAATCGGCTCCACCAGCGCCTCGGCATGGTCGAGCGCGTCCACCCCGGCCCGCTGCACGGCGAGGAAGGGTCCGGTGTCCATATATGACTTGACCCGGGTGAGCGCGGCGATCAATTCGGGCCGCCCGGCGGCCCAGCCGAGCCGCCAGCCGGTCATCGAAAAGCTCTTGGACAGCGAGAAGAACTCGATGGCGACCTCGCGCGCGCCGGGAATCTCGAAGATACTGGGCGCCCGATAGCCGTCGAACGTCAGATCGCAGTAGGCGTTGTCGTAGGCCAGGAGAATGTCGTGCTCGCGGCAGGCGCTCACCACGCGCTCGAGATAGTCGTGCGTGGCCACGGCAGCGGTCGGGTTGTTCGGGTAGTTGAGGAACAGCAGCTTCGCGCGCCGCAGCACCGCCGCTGGAATTTCGTCCATTGGCACGAGGAATTCGTGCCGCGCCTCGAGCGGAACAATGAACGGTTCGGCGCCGGCGAGGATGGTCCCCCCCAGGTATGCCTGATACCCGGGCTCGGGAACGATGGCAACATCACCCGGATTGACAACGGCCAGCGGGAGGTGCGCGATCCCCTCCTTGGACCCGATCAGCGGAAGGGTCTCAGTAACCGGATCGAGCCGGTGACCGAACCGCCGGTGCATGTAGTCGCTGGCGGCACGGCGAAATTCGGCCAACCCCTGCTGGAAACCGTACTTGCTGTATGCCGGGTCCTCGGCTGCGCGCTGCAACGCGTGCACGGCCACTTCGGGCGGAGGGGTGTCGTTGTCCCCGGCGCCGAGGTCGATGACGTCCATGCCTTCGGCGATGAGGCGTCGCTTGATGGCGGGAAGCTCGGCGAGCGGATATCCGGGAAGGGCGCCGAGGCGCGCACTGAACTCGATCATGGTGGTAAATCGCTCCATCCTGGGTTCGACGGGGTACGGCTGCTGCGCCTGAACGATAGCAGAATGGCTACTCGATCGCCCCAATGCCGTGCCGCGCGAAGAAATCCTCGCAGCGGGTCCGGATACGGGCCCAGGGAGCGATGATCCGGTCGGCACGCGGAAGGCCCGAGAGCACGAGCGGCCCGTAGCGCTTCGTGACAACGCGCCGGTCGAGCAGCACGACGACCCCGACATCCTGGGCCGACCGGATCAGCCGGCCGAACCCCTGCTTGAGCTTGAGCGCGGCGTGGGGGAGGAGGTAGTTCATGAAGCCATCCTCCCCCTGCTCGACGAGCCGCTCCAGGCGCGCGGCGGTGAGCGGCTCGCTCGGCACCTTGAACGGCAGCTTGCAGAGCACGAGGGCCCGGAGGGCCCGGCCCGGCACATCCACCCCTTCCCAGAAGGAATCGGTCCCCAGCAGGATGGCGTTGCCCGCATCGCGAAAACGCCGGAGCAGGGCGTCCCGCGCCCCCTCTCCCTGCACCAGCAACGGCCAGCGGGGATCCAGCATTCCCCGGAGCTGGGACGCGACTCGGCGGAGGGCGGCGTGGCTGGTGAAGAGCACGAACAGCCCTCCGTCCGCCGCGTGCGCGAGGTCGGTCACGACGTGCGCCACGGCCGCATCGTGCGCGGCCTCGTCGTCGCGGGGGTCGGGCATGTCGTCGGGCACGCCGAACAGGCACTGCGACGGATAGTCGAACGGCGAGGGGAAGATCTCGCGGGTCGTCACGGGCGACGGCGGCGTGGCGAGCCCAAGCCGCCGCTCGAGGAACTCGAAATCTCCGCCTGCAGCGAGCGTGGCGCTGGTGAGAATCACCGTTTCGATCCGCTCGAAGAGGAGGTCCCGCAGCAGCGGAGCCAGGTCGAGCGGCACCGCCGCCATGAGCACCTGCTGGCGCCGGGGGCCTGTGCGCTCCATCCAGCGCACCAGCGGCGGGCCGGCCGGGCCGGGGCGGAGCGTGCGGTTGAGCCCGTCCGAGGTGGCCTCGAGCCGCCGGACCACGGCGCGCATCTCCTGCAGCAGCTGGTCGCCCCGCTCGGTGGACTCCACTTGCGAGAGCCGGTCTGAGATCGTCTCGACGTGGCCCTTGAGCTGATCGAAACTGCCGAGCAGGGCGTCGAGCTCAGGCCGCAGTCCGTCAGCCCAGACGGCATCCTCCGAAAACTCGTCCGTGAGCCGCAACTGGCCGCCGGCCGCCTCCTCCAGGCGCCCGTGCAGCCGCAGGAAGAGCTGGTCCGCCGCCCGCCGCGCGTCGCCGATGGCCGGCAGCAGCCGTTCGCGGAGCAGGTCCAGGCTCGCCCGGCTCAGCAGGTCACCGCGCCCTGCAAGCTCGTGCATCAGGGACGGGGCGAGTCCCTTCTTGTTCCGCTCGAACCGGCCCAGGAGCCGGTGGACGCCGCGGCTTGTGACTTGAGTCCCCAGATGATTCGCGGCGACATCTTCGATGTGGTGGGCCTCGTCGAGAACCAGCCGCCGATAGGGCGGCAGGACGGCCGCTTCCTCCCAGTTGTCCTGCAACTGGCGGACGGCGAGGTCCGCGGCGAGGAGGTGGTGATTCACGATCACTACATCCGCCTCGGCGGCCTTCCGACGGGCCCGGAAGAGGAAGCACTTGTCGAAGTGTGGGCATTGCAGGCGGGTGCAGAGGTCGGCCTCGGCGCTGACTTCGTCCCAGACTTCCGTGCTGGGATGCACGGCGAGGTCGCTGAGGGTTCCGTCGGAGGTCCGGGCGGCCCATTCCGCGAGGCCCACGAGCTCCGCCTGTCGGTCCGGCTCCAGGAGGCTCTGTTGCGCCCCCATCGCATGTGAGAGCCGCGCCAGGCAAAGGTAGTTGCGCCACCCCTTGAGCAGCGCGAAGCTGGGTGTGTAGTCGGGAGTGGCGAGGGCCTTCCGCAGCATCGGCAGGTCCTTGCCGACGAGCTGCTCCTGCAAGTTGATGGTATTCGTGCTGATGACGGTGCGCTCGCCGTTCGCCCGGGCCCAGGCCAGCGCCGGCACGAGGTACGCAAACGACTTCCCCACCCCGGTCCCCGCCTCCAGAACCAGCACGCCGCCGTCGTTGTATCCGTCGGCGATGTACGCCGCCATGTCCCGCTGGCTCTGGCGATCCTCATACTGGCCCAGCACACCGGCGATCGGGCCATGCTCGCCCAGGGAGGCCACGATCGCGTATGGGTCCAGCCGGACCGTCTCCCGCGCCCGCGGGACTTCGACGACTACGTAGAGCGATTCGGCCCGGTTGTCGATGATGCCGAAGCCCACACCGCCATCGTGCAACTGCGCCGCGACGGACAGGTCGGCCTGCGAGGGCTCGAGAAAGCCGCCTGGGTGGTTATGCAGACACATCTGCCCGCGGGCAGCGATTCCCGGCAGGGCCAGCACCATGTCCACCGTACCTCTCGCCACCGCCCGGGCCGTCACCACCACGCCGCTCTCGACATCCGCGACGAAGGAGACTTCACGGCCACCCGCGCGCGCAATCTCGTCCGCCAGTATCGCGCGGGCGGACGGGGCGATGCGGGCGGTCGGCGTGACGGCGAGCGGCGTCATCTGGTCCGAGCGGACAGCTCCTACGGCGAGGGGGCGGGCTCGATGAGGATGTACTGGGCGTCGTCCTCGGCGATCTGGCGGAACCAGGCCACCAGCTCGCCGATCCCCTCCGGCGGGAGAACGGCGCGGGAACCCGAGATCCGCCGCACCATCCGAAGGACGCCTCCCTCGAAGGCATACGTCGTTTCATATTTTCCGAACTGACTCTGGGCCTGTACCGACTTCGGAAGCTGGGGCCTCCAGCCCTCGGGGAGCTGCAGACTCAGCTCGGTGACTTCGGTCTCGCTGTTGATGACCCGACGGGCATCGATCGGAAAGAGGCGGGCCGGG
>DASTCF010000088.1:0-5614 GCA_035711365.1 Gemmatimonadales bacterium | reverse complement strand
ACGCTCTCGCGGTCTCCGTCGGACGTCCACGCGCTCCGATATGTCGCCTTCAGGCGCTCGGCGGACCGAAGGAACTCCACAACCCCCTTCAGGTCATCCGAAGTCACTCAGGCTCCCCAGCCGCGAGGACGGCTCAGGCCGCGTAGTGCAGCACGGCGATGAAATGGCAGGTGGTTCCACCGAGGACGAACAGGTGCCAGATGAAATGGCTGTAGCGAACGCGGCTCGCGGCGTAGAAACCGACTCCGGCCGTGTACAGGAGCCCGCCCGCGACGAGCCAGAACAGCCCCCACGCCGGCATCAGCGCCCACAGCGGCTTCGCCGCGGCCACGACCAGCCAGCCCATCGCAAGGTACACCCCGGTCGAGAGCCGGGGATGGCGAATGCCTCCGATCGCCTTGAGCGTGACGCCGGCGACCGCGAGCGCCCAGATGAGGGCGAACAGGCCCCAACCGAGCGGTCCGCGGAGGATGCCGAGCGTGAACGGGGTGTACGTTCCCGCGATGAGCAGGTAGATGGCACCGTGGTCGAGGATCCGGAGCACCTGCCTGGCACGGGTCGGAGCGAGCGCGTGATAGAGCGTTGACGTGAGGTAGAGCAGGGCGGCGCTCCCGGCGAACACCACGGCGCCAATCACGCCGGCCACCCCGTGCCGCGTTGCCGCAGCGATGAGCACGGGCATCGCCGCCAGCGCGGCCAGGAAGCCGACGCCGTGGCTGATGCTGTTCGCGATCTCCTCGCCACGAGTCTGCGGGCGATGCCGGACCACTTCCAATTCCCTCACGGACGCTCCTTGTGACGCATTGAAACGTATCCCGGTGCGATCGTCATTGCACTGTTTCAGAGGCCTGTTTCGCTGGAGGGCGCTGCTCAGGGCCGGCGTCCATGCTGCCGCAGCAGGTCGTCGACTGCGGTGTAGCCGGACGGGTACTGGATGCCCTGCACCGAGGCCCCGGCATCGAGCAGGGCTTTGACCGACTCCGGGGAGCGCATCTCGGTCCAGTACGAATCCACGCAGGCACGGACGGCCAGTGCCAGCGGCGTGCGGCCATTGGCATCCGGCACATCCACCGGGGACCCGCGGGCGAGCAGGAGCCCCACGACTTCGGGGCGCGCCCGCCACGCCGCGACGTGAATCGCCAGGCTGTTGGCCGGAATGCCGAAGTAGCTGTCGCCTTCCGTGAACGGCGCCGCGACATCGACGCCGAGGTCGAGGAGCCGGCGGACGCCAGGCGAGTTGCCGGTGCCGGAGAATTTTGCCAACAAATCGCCGCCCATCGCGAGGACCTCGGTGACGAGGTGCGGCTCCCGGTCCGCGATGGCGCGCACCGCGGCCGCGTCGCCGAGGGCGCAGGCCGCGACGAGCCGATCGACGCCGTGCAGCTCGATCGGGATGCCCCGCGCCCGGAACAGGTCCAGCACGTCGCTTCGTCCTTCGCGCGCGGCCCTCGCGATCGCCGACAGGCCGTCATTGATCCGAGTCGGATCGGCACCGTGGTCCAGCAACAGTTCGAACATGATCAGGTTGTTGTCTCGGGCCAGCGCATGGTGCAGCGGCAGCCAGCCCCGGCTCCTGAGGCCGTTGGGATTGGCGCCGTGTTCGAGCAGATACTTTGCCCCGTCGTAATCGTGCCAGTCGTGCTTGCGGATCAGCATCAGCGCCAGGTTGTCGCCGGTGACCCGGCCGGTCTCGACGAGCAACTTCATGGCGGCGTTGTCACCGGTCTCCGGCGAATGGTAGACCGCCTCTTCGTCATTCGGATTTGCTCCGCGCGCCAGCAGCAGGCGCGTCATCTCCGCATGGTGGGCCACACCGGCGGCGCCGTACAGCGCGGTCTCGAATTCGGGGAACTTGCCCGTGGTCCAGAATCCGGTGTTGGGATCCGCGCCCGCGTCAAGCAGGGCCGCGGCCGCCCTCAGGAAGCTGGCCGACCGCGACGCATCAAGGCGGAGGTACTTGGAGAGGCAGAGGTGAACCAGCGGATCACCGCCGTACGGGGGGCTCGTAGCGGTGGCCGTTCCGGGGTCCCGTTCGAGGAACCGCTGCACGGCGGTGTCATCGCCGAGTATGGCCGCGATGTGGATGTCACTGCCCGCGAGTCCGGGATGCGCCGCCAGGATGGCCTCGGCGCGCTCCAGGGTGCCGTGCCAGGTCGCGGCCGCGATGAAGTTCACCCGCGGATCTTCCCGGTCTACAGGTAGCTCAGCCACCGGTCCTTCCTCGTGGCCGTCATCACCGCCCAACGGATGATGTCCACCGGCCCGAAACGCCCGCCCCCGCCCAACGCCGTCCCGGAGGTCGGCGTCGAGGCGGGGGCAGGAGTCTCAGTCGACGTCAAGCGAAACGCGACCGGCCGTCGTTCACCGCTATGCGCCGGCCAACTCGCCGACTGCTGCGGCCAGCTTGTGGACCTTGGCCTGATCCGCTGCGCTGGCGGCATCGCTGTGCAGCTGCGTCGCCAGCTGGGTCAGGGCATCCTTCCGCGCCTGCCCGGTCAGTTTCTCCGCCCGGTCGAGCTCCTTTCGCACGGCGGACACCCGGGCGGCGGCGAGGCCGTTCGAGCGTGAAAGCTGGTCGAGGTAGGCGCGCGGCACGGCGAAGCTCGCGGGCCACACGAATTTCGGCTGGCCCTGGACGTTCAGGTAGTCGAGCTTCACCGACATCGCGGCGTCGATCTCATTCTGCGAAATGAACCCGCTCGGAGTCAGCTGGAAGATGTCCAGCCCGCGGGAGATCTCGGAGCTCACGATGCTGCCGTTGTACCAGTAGGCGGACCACGAGCCGCCGCCCGCCATCTTGGTCGAGTCGACCGGGCCGCGGTCGAAGAACGCGATCTCCTTCGGGTGCGCCGCATCGGTCCAGTCGAACACCGAAATGCCCCCCTGGTACCAGCCCTGCACCATGACGTCCCGCCCGGGGATCGGGATCAGCGAGCCGTTATGCGCCACACAATTCTCAAACTGGGTCTGCGGGGCCAGCATCTTGTAGTAGCTGCGGAACGTCATCTTGCTGTCCGCCAGCGTGAAGATCGCGTCGGCGCCCCACTCGGGCTTGTCCGTGGCGCGGCACTTCGGCTGGCCGCCGCCGCCCCACTCGTCGGAGAAGAGGACCTTGGTCCCGTCGTTGTTGAAGGTCGCCGAATGCCAGTATGAGAAATTCGAGTCGGCAACGGCGTCGATCCGCTTCGGGTTGGCCACGTCCCGGATATCCAGGAGGAGGCCGTAGCCGCCGCAGGCGCCGCCGGCGAGACCGATCGCCGGATAGACGGTAATGTCGTGGCACTGGGTGGGACCGGGGCGGGGGCCCGCGGCGCCGCCCGGAGGCGGAGCGCCCACCAGCTTGTCCACGATGCCCTGCAGGGCAGAGCGCAGCGCGGCGCTGTCCGCCGCGGTTGGCGCGCCGGTCCCGTTCCGGGCCTTGACGATGCTGTCAAGCATCGGCTGGATGAACTGCGGCGGGGCGACGATTTCCCGCCCGTTGATCATCGCGGTGTAACCACCCTTGGCGCGCGCCTCGGCGGCCTCCTTGGCCGCGGCCGCGATATCCTCCGGCGCCTCGGCGTGCACCGGCGGCGCAAAGAGGCCCTGGAAGATCCGGGGGGAGCTCACGATGCTCGCCTGGTCGGGATGCGCCAGCGGCACCTTGATGACCTCGATCCGGAAGAGCGCGGAGTTGGGGTCCTGGTCCGGCGCCATCCTGGAACAGCCCGGCAGCTCGCTCGGCGAGCGCACGCCTGCCGATCCGGAGACGTAGATGTACACGTTCTCCTTGTCCTTCGGGTCCTCGACCACGGTATGCGTGTGGGAGCCGCGGCAGGTCTGCACGTTCGCGATGTACTTCGGATTGGTGATGTCGCTGATCTCGAAGATGCGGATGCCCCGGAGGCGGTCATGGCTGACCGTGTCGCGGACGCCCTGGGTGCCGCAGTCGAGCCGGCCGCCGGTGCCCTCGCCGGAGACGAACAGCAGGTTCTTGTACACCGACACGTCGCTCTGCGACGCGGGGCAGAGGAATCCGACCTTCAGCGTCGGCTTGGCCGGGTTCGAGATGTCCCAGACCTGAAAGCCGTTGTAGTTGCCCTGAATCGCATAGTTCTTGACGAACGAGAGGTCGGAATTGGTCACGCCGACGAACTTTTCCGACGCCGGCGTGTTCGACACGAGTTTCAGGTTCCAGGCCGCCTCGGCGGCGTTCGTGGCTCCGGCGCGCAGTCCGACTCGGGGGTCGGGGCTGGGGGCCACCGTGGACATGTTGGCGCCGCCCGCCGGGTTCGACGAGGAGGCGCAACCCGCGAGGGACAACGCCCCGATTGCGAGCGACAGCAGGCCGAACCGGGCGGTCGAGCGTGCGGCCGGACGGTGGACCCTGTGTGCGGATGCCATGGCTGCTTCCTGTGTGGGGATGGAGAGGAGTGGACGGCTGGACGAATTCGGGAGAATCATGGACTCTGAGCCTCGGGCGGAAGGGCGACGAGCATCCGCTGCATGCGATCGATTTCGGTCGACTGGTCGGCGTAGACATCGGAGGCGAACCGGAACACACCCTCCTCCTCCCCAGCGCCCTGGGAGGCGAATAGCTGGTCGACCATCGTCAGGGCACCCTTGTGGTGCTCGATCATGGACGTAAGGAACAGCCGGTCGAACGCCGGTCCCTTCGCACCGTCCAGCCGCGCCAGCTGCTCGGCCGTCAGCATCCCGGGCATCATCATCGCGTGGTCCATGCCCCCCATCATGTGATGCGTCGAGTCCATCTGGGGCACGGGCTCGTGGCGATCACGAAGCCAACGCTGGATCAGCGCGATTTCGTCACCCTGGCCCACCACGATCCGTTCGCACAGAGCCAGCACGGACGAGCTCGCGCCGTGAGTGGGCGCCCAGCCCGCCATCACCAGGGCCTGGGCATGGTGGTGGATCATGCCGGACATGAACCGGACGTCCGCCTCGGTATAGGCGGACCGGGCGCTGTTGGGCGCCGTCTGGGGCGCGGGGGCGGGAGGGGGAGGGGGCTGCTGCCCGGTCGCGCTGCTGCACGCCGCAAGGGCAACTCCGCCCACGAGCAGGGCCAGCCCGAGGGATCGTCGCGTGAGGCCCCAGGATTGGCAATGGTCTCTCTCAACTGGCATTGATCACCTTATGTGAGCATGCGAAAACCCAGCGGGACGCCCCCCGCTGTGCAACGTACAACCGTTAGACGGCCGAGGCCGCCCGCGGGTTTCAATTTGGGATTCACCATCTCCCAGCAGTCAGGGGATGGGGACGAGGTGCAGTATGCGATGGACCTGGGGCCTGGACCCTCCCGTGGGGAGCGATTGCCAAGTTGGCGCCGCGGCTCAAGGACTGGGGGGGGCGCCGAGACCCCGAACCATGCCGGTCTCCGGCGCCACTCCCCGGGCGAGCTCCCGCTGCCATCCGAGGAGGTCCGGCATCGGGCCTGCTATGGCCCTAGAGGTCGACCAGCGCCTTGAAGCCGCCGTACATCATGCGCTTCATGTCGAAGGGCATCGCCTTCATGTCCATCATGCTCGCGAGCCGCGGGTCCTTCATCACCTTGGCGTTCACGCGGTCCCGGTGGGCGCGCGACTTGTACACGATGAACGAGAAGAACACCGCCTCT
>DASTCF010000087.1:0-4558 GCA_035711365.1 Gemmatimonadales bacterium | reverse complement strand
GGGTGATGCACGTGGATGATGTCGGCCCGGTGCCACGCCGCGGCGAGATACCCCGGCGCCACGTCGCTTGACGCGAGCGTGCCGAAGGAGAAGACCCGCGTGACCCGGGACCGCGGCCGGCCGCGCTCATGGCCGCGGGCGGTCGTCTGGACGGCGACGACTTCCACGTCGTGACCGAGCGCGGACATCTCCTCGGCGAGGTCCTGCACGACTCGCTCGCGTCCACCCGTGTGCGGCCAGTAATACTGGGAGAGGTAGAGGATGCGCATGGCGGAATATACCACGGCCATTGTGGCGGGCGTGACGGAGGCTTTGCACAAACGCCGGCATCGGCGATCTTACTGCCCGTGCGCACCGTGATCGTGTCCCATACCTACGCCGACCCCGCGAACCGCGGGAAGCTTCGCGCCCTCGCCGGGCAGGGCTGCGTGCTCGCCGTAGCGGTTCCCGATCGGTGGACCCCGCCTGGTCGGCTCGAGCCGCTTACAACCACCTACGGCGACGATGCCGGAGTCCGTATCACCCCGATCGCGGTCCGGGGAATCGACCGGCATGGCGCGCCGGCCCGATGGAAGGCCAGCGCCCTCCGGCGACTCATCTCGGATTTCCGCCCCGACATCGTTCACGTGGAGGAGGAGCCCGGCACGGCAGTGGCGGCCGCCGTCGCCGGCATGGCCAGGAAGCTCGGCGTCCGTTGCTCCCTGCTCACGTGGGAGAGCGTTCCGCAGGAGCATTCCTTCGCGGAGCGACTGCGGAGAAACCGTACTTTCGCGCGACTGGACGGCGTGGTGGGCGGGAGTGCACTGGCCGCCGGGCTCGCCACGCGCCATCGCCCTGGCCTCCCGAGCGCCGCTATCCCGCAACTCGGCGTGCGCGTTCCGCTCTCACCGCCGGAGGAGACCCACAAGTCGCTCGCGATCGGCTTCATCGGCCGCCTGGTGCCGGAGAAGGGCTTCGACATCCTGCTCCGCGCCTCGGTTCGGCTGTTCGGCACCTGGTCGATCACCGTCGTCGGTACCGGCCCCGCACAGGAGGAACTCGAGGCACTCGCCGAAAAGCTCGGTGTGGCCGCGCGAATCCACTGGATGGGAGCGCTCCCTCGCCGCGAGCTCGCGAACATCTGGCCCCGCCTGGATTGCCTCGTCGCGCCGTCGCGCACGGCCGCCCGATGGGTGGAGACCTACCCGGTTCCGGTGCTGGAGGCGATGGCGCATGGGGTGGCAGTGGTTGCCAGCGATTCGGGAGCGCTTCCGGAAGTCGTGGGCACAGCCGGGCTCGTCGTGCCGGAGGACAACCCCGACGCGCTGACCGAGGTCCTGGCCCGGCTGGGCCGTGAGGAGGAAATCCGCCGGCAGCTCGGCGCCGAAGGCCGGCGCCGCGTGATCGAGGAATACGTTGATGACGCGGTCGCGCGGAAAACCCTCCAGTTCTGGCGGGCGCTCGCGGACCGGCCGGCGACCTAGTAGTCCAGCGGAAGCGGGATGGGGCGTCCGTCGCGCGCGGAAAGGTAGATCCCGATCAGGATTTCGAGCGACCGCAGCCCTTCCCGCCCGTCCGTCTCGGCTTCCGCCGTACCCCGAAGCGTCTGAATCACGTTCTCGTAGTACGCAGGATGTCCGAAGCCGTAGACCGAGCCCGTCTGGTAGCTGGCGTCGGCGACGAGCGCGTCGTCGGGGTCCGGCTCGGCGAAGGCCCAGTGCTGGATCTGATTGACCGCAACTCCACCGACCCTGGCCGTGCCCTTCTCCCCGATGATCGTGATGGATCCCTCGAGATTCTCGGGATAGGTCAGCATCGTGACATTCACGGAACCGAGAGCGCCCGAGCGCCACCGGATCGCGGCGACGCCGGTATCCTCGACCTCGATATTGCGCGCCAGGGTCGCGGTGAAGGCGTGCACGGATTCCACGGGACCAACGAGCCAGTCGAGCAGATCGACGTAGTGACTCGCCTGGTTCATGAACGCCCCGCCGTCAAACTCCCACGTCCCCCGCCACTTCGCGCTGTCGTAATACGCCTGCGGCCGATTCCAGAACACATTGACGCCAACCATGTAGATGCGGCCGAACCGCCGCTTGTCCACCGCCCGCTTGAGGAGCTGCAGCGTGGCGTTGCGCCGGTTCTGCTTCACGACGAAGAGGCGGACTCCCGCCCGGTCGCAGGCCTGCACCATCGCCTTCCCATCCTGCCACCGGGTCGCCATCGGCTTCTCGGTCACGACGTGGCGTCCCGCCCCGGCGGCCTCGATGGTCTGGCTCGCATGAAAACCGCTCGGCGTCGCGAGGATGACCGCGTCCGCCGCGGGTCCGCGCAGCAGCTCGGTCAGCGATCCAAACCCGGGGACGCCCGCCGTGGCCTCCGCCCGGCGCAGCGCGACAGGGTCGGTGTCGCACACGCCCACCAGTTCCGCGTTGGTTGCGTGGCGCTGGATCGCTTCGACGTGCTTGCTGGCGATCCGGCCGCAGCCGACCAGCGCGAAGCGGATCTTCCGGTCTACGATCGGACCCGGGAGGTCGGGCATCAGCAGAGTTCCGTTGGGGATGGGCAGATAATAGCGGAGGCAGGAAGTGTCCGCTATGCCAGCTCCCGCCGGGCCAGGCGCTCCTCGACGATCTCGACCCCCTCCTTGCGCAGGCGATCGAGATCGGGGGGCAGGAGGCGGACAACGACCTCGCAGACGCCGTCCACTTCGCGCCGCTGCAGCACCTCGCCCAGCCGATACAGCGCGGCGACGCGCGCCCCGTCGGAGAGCGGCAGCCGGATTCGCACTGCCGGCCGGGCGATCTGCTCACGCGACCGGAGCGCCGCCTTCAGTGATTCCAGGCCATCGGTTCGCATCGTGGTGGTGAGCACGGCGCCGGGGTAGACCGCGTGCACCCGTCGCCCGAACTCCACCGGGTCGGGGAGGCGGTCGATCTTGTTAAACACCGGAAGAGTCGGGCGGTCCTGGAGTTCGAGCTCCGTCAGCACCTCCTCCACCACGGCCATCTGTTCTTCCCAGTCGGGATGGCTGGCATCCACCACGTGCAGCAGGACATCCGCCGACCTGGCTTCCTCCAGCGTGGCGCGGAAGCTCGCGACCAGATGGTGCGGCAGCTTGCGGATGAACCCCACGGTGTCCGTCACCCGCGCCCGATACCCTTCGCCGAGGTCGACCTCGCGCGTGAGGGTGTCGAGGGTCGCGAACAGCCGGTCCTCGACGACGATTTCGTGCTGTCCCGAGAGGGCGCGGAGCAGGCTCGACTTGCCGGCGTTGGTGTAGCCCACGAGGCTGACGCTCAGCATCGGCGCCCGGCCCGCGCGCACGTTCTCGCGATGGCGCTCCACCGCGCGGAGTTTGCCCTTGAGAGCCTGGATCTTGTGCCGGATCATCCGGCGGTCGGTTTCGAGCTGGGTCTCGCCCGGCCCCCGGAGACCGATGCCTCCGCGAATGCGGGACAAGTGCGTCCACATCCGGCGAAGGCGCGGCAGCAGGTACTCGAGCTGCGCGAGCTCCACCTGGAGCTTGGCCTCGTGGCTCCGTGCCCGGGTCGAAAAGATGTCCAGAATGACTTCGGCCCGGTCCATGACGCGCACCTTGAGCTCGCGCTCGAGATTGGCGCCCTGCACGGGCGACAATTCGTCATCGAAGATCGCGAGCGTCGCGCCATCCGCCTCGAGGCGCGCGGCCAGCTCCGTGACTTTGCCCTCACCGATCAGGGTCGCAGGATTCGGTGACTCGATGTTCTGGGTGACGCGGCCGACCACGTCGGCGCCTGCGGTATCCACCAGGCGGGCCAGCTCATCGAGGTGCTCCTGCATCGCGCGGGCATCGGCCGAACCCTTGCGCGGAGCGGCGACGAGCACGGCACGCTCGAGGGGCGGGGTGATGGTGATGAGGTCGCGAATCGCCGGGCCTGCCCTTCAGAAGGTCAAGTGGTGACTGACGAATGAAATATAAGCCGCCTGCTACTCCGGATCGGGCGATGCCTCGGGGAGGCCCCGGGCCTGCCTTTGCCACCACGCAATCCGCTCGGCGATCCGTTTCTCGAATCCCATCGGGCCAGGCTCGTAAAACGTGCTGCCCTCCAGGCCGGCCGGCAGGTACTCCTGCGCCTGATAGGCCTCGGGTGCGTCGTGGGCGTATCGGTAACCCTTGCCGTACCCGATCTCCTTCATCAGACCCGTCACCGGGTTCCGAAGGTGCAGCGGTACCGGGGCGGCCGGGGTTTCGCGCGCTGCTTCCAGGGCCGCACCCCATGCGGTGTACACCCGGTTCGACTTGGGCGCGGTGGCGAGGTAGACGACCGCCTCTGCAATCGCCAGCTCGCCCTCCGGCGACCCGAGGAAGTCATACGCGTCTTTCGCCGCCAGCGCGATCGTGAGTCCCTGCGGATCGGCGAGGCCGATGTCCTCGGTGGCCATCCGCACGACCCGGCGGGCGATGTACAGCGGGGATTCGCCGCCTTCGATCATCCTGGCGAGCCAGTAAAGCGCGCCCTGCGGATCGCTCCCGCGCACGGCCTTGTGGAGCGCCGAAATGAGGTTGAAGTGCCCCTCGCCCGACTTGTCATAGGCC
>DASTCF010000086.1:0-55614 GCA_035711365.1 Gemmatimonadales bacterium | reverse complement strand
TTCTCCAGCAGCCAGTCCGCGGGGTACACCGGGTGGATGGCGGTCACCACCCAGATCACGGCATACCACGCGACAAGGGCCTGGAGCAGCCGGTTTCGTCCGAAACCGGTTCTGTTGTGCGTGGTCGCGGTGCTCAGCATGCTCCGGCCTCCGTGACGGGGTGTGCGAAATGCATCAGCGCGGTCGCGATGGTCGTTTCGTACGATTCCGCCGACTCATGTCCGAACAGTTCTCGCCCGGCCTCCGCCAGGCATGGCTTTTCCTCGCGTTCGAGCCCGGCCAGATCGAATCGCTGGGGCGGCAGGGCAAGGTACTCGGGGAAATCGGCCTGGATAGGGCAGGCATTCGGCAGGCACTGGTCATCCGGGGTGAGGAGTCCCAGGCCCATCACGCGACAGACCAACGGCCGGTCCACGTAGATACTGCACGAGCCCTGCTGCAGGAACGGACAGGGTTCGTCCGCCAGCGCCATGGTCAGTGCGTCGAACCGGGACTCCCCGAGCTCACCGACGTCGTACGGCGCCCGCCAGGCGGGCTCCACGAATGCAATGCGAGCCGTGAGGTGCTTCGCCTGCGCGAGCACCTGGCGCCTCTGATCGTCCGGGAGGGAAGCGAAGCCAGAGAGGAGGAGTACAACGTCGGCGGCCGACACATCGAACGGCCCATGGCAGCAGGCGGTGCATCCCCGAGCACAGGGGATCACGCCCGGGTTGCGTTCCCGCACCTGTAGCGTCCAATCGTCGAGTCGTCCGAGGAGCGCGCGGTATTTTCCGGCGAGCGCACTCACGCGTCGTCACGGCCGACGGCGAACAGCAGGCAGACCCAGCCGGCAAGGAACGCGATTCCGCCGAACGGGGTGATCGCGCCGAGCGGCCGGATGCCCGTCAGGGCGAGGGCGTAGAGGCTGCCGGAAAAGAGCAGTGTCCCTGCCGCGAAGCACCACCCCGCGATGCGGCCAGGCCGGCACGACCCCACCCAGGCGGCGACGAACAGGCCGACGGCGTGATACATCTGGTATCGGGCGCCGGTCTCGAAGACGGCAAGCAGGTCGGGCGCAAGGCGGGATCGTAGGGCGTGCGCGCCGAAGGCGCCGGCGGCGACGGCCAGGAACGCCGAGACTGCACCGAGCCGGAAGAAGGTGCGGTTCACCGGGAAGAGTCGAGCCAGCCGGCCAGGCCGGCAATCCCGGCGATGCTCGCGATCGCCCCGACGCCGATCGCCTTGACGCTCGGTGGCGGCGGACCGAGCGTGGCGAGGAGGTACACGGCGCCGAGCACGGCTGCGAAGGCGAGGGTCCAGGCCCGCCGCACGGGATGGCGCCGCGTCCCGCTCCCCAGGTAGAGTCCGACGCCGACGGTCAGCAGGGCGAACTCCACCGTGAGCGTCGCAGGGAGGTTGTTCCACAGTCCCAGGCCGAACTTCGGTGACGCGTCGCCGGCGAGCGGAAGGTCCGGCACGTGGACGACCAGGTCAAGGACCCAATGCGAGGCGACCGCGAAGGCGACGACCATCGCGGCACGCGCGTGGTGACTCGTATCTCGTGTGGGCAGGGTGTACCACACAGCCGAGGCGGCTGCGGCCCAGAGCACCGCGGCCACGAGGCTGTGGGTAATCGGATAGGAGATGAACCTGAGCGGCGTTGCGGGCGTCACGCCTGGCGAGATTACGACGACTTCCCATCCGAGGAGGATGGTGGCACCCCACGCGAGATCCACGAGCTGCGTCGCAAGGAAGAGTGTGCCAAGCGAGACCTTGGGCTCCGCCCGCTTGAGCGCAAATGCCAGCCCGTAATGGCCCAGGAACACGGGTGGCGCTCAGCCCTGTGGAGTGGCGAGCGCTTCCGGTGACACCGCCATGCCCATCGCGTGATACCCGTTGTCCACGTACACCACGGTACCGGTGATGGCAGAGGCCAGCGGGCTTGCAAGGAATGCCGCAGTGCCTCCGACCTCAGAGGCCTCGAGCTTCTTGGGCAGCGCGGCATTACGCGCACAATACTCGATCATCATGTCGATGAAGCCGATGGCGGACGCGGCGCGCGAGGCCCACGGTCCCGCGCTGATGGCGTTGACCCGTACGCCGAACCGGCGCCCGGCCTCATAGGCCAGCGTGCGGGTGTCCGCCTCGAGTGCCGCCTTGGCGGATGACATGCCGCCGCCGTAGCCCGGGATCACCCGTTCCCCGGCCATGTAGGTGAGCGAGAGGAACGAGCCGCCGGCCCGCATCAGCGGTCCGAAGTTGCGGACGAAGGAGACGTTGCTGTAGGCGCTCACGCTCACGGCCGCGAGGTATCCCGATCGGGACGTGTCGATGAGCGGATTCTTCACCTCGGGGCCGTTCGCGAGGGAATGGACCACGATGTCGAGCGGCTGCCGTCCGAAGTCCTGCTGCACCCGCTCCACCACGCCCTGGATCGTGAAATCGCCCTGCTCCATGTAGCGCTTGTTCTCGCGGATGTCCGCGGGAACGTCGGCCATCGTGTCGAATGCGGCGTCCAGAGGGTAGATGCGCTCGAACGTGAGCTTCCCGCCGTCGGACAGCCTCATCGACTCGTCCATCTTGCCACGCTCGAGCAGCTTCTGAAAGATCCCGAGCGCCGGCGGCCACGAGCCGAGGCAGATGGTCGCGCCGGCTTCGGCCAGGGACTTGGCGATGGCGAACCCGAACCCGCCATCGTCGGCGACACCGGCCACGAACGCGCGCTTGCCACGGAGGTCGATCGGGAGCATCGAGGGATTCCGCCGGGTTGGAGACCCGTCAAACATAGCGCGCCTACTCATCGCGCAACATCTCCACCGGTGTCCGGCGAAACGCCTCGAGCGACGTCCAGAGGCCGATCGCCACGGTCAGGCCGATCACCAGGGCACCAAGCCCTGCGAGCGGGCCGGCGGGAAGTGCAAACCGCGTCTCGAACAGCCAGTGCGCGAGCGCCCAGCCGGCGCCCGTAGCCAGGCACAGCCCCGCCGCCGAAGCCAGCAGGCCAAGCGCCAGATATTCCGCGAGCACGATCCGCACCACCTGGCGCCGGGTCGCGCCGAGCGTCTTGAGGAGGACCGTCTCCCGCATCCGCTGCAGCCGCGTCGTCGCAATCGCTCCCAGCAGCACGACCAGCCCGGCGATGAGTGTGAAACCGGCCATGAAGCGGATGGCGGCCGACACGGTGCGCAGAATATCATCGACCGCGCGCTGGACGGTGGAGAGATCCAGAGTTGAGACGTTGGGGAAGTGCTCAACCATCGCGCGCTGCAGGCGGCCCCGCGCGGCGGCGTCGTCCACGCGGATCAGTGTCACGTAGGTTTGCGGAGCCGCCTCGAGCGCCCCGGGGCGGAAGATGACGAAGAAGTTCGGCTCGAAGCGGGCCCATTCCACCTCGCGCAGGCTCGTCACCCGGCTCCGAACGGGCACGCCCTGGACGTCCCAGGTGATTTCGTCACCGATGCCGACGCCCAGCTCGGCAGCGACCTCCACTTCCACCGACACCGAAACCGGCTCCCCGGCAGGATCCCGCCCGCCAGGCTTCCACCACTTGCCCGCCACGAGGCGCTCCGAGCCCACCAGGGTGTCCCGATAGGTCGAGCGATACTCGCGCCGCACCGCCCAGCCGGACGGCTGGCCTGGTCGCTCGCTCGTGTCCGCGAGGATCGGCCCCACCGGAACTCCATCGAGAGCCTGGATCCGCATCGGGACGATCGGGATCGTAGCTGGAGGCTCGTGCCCGGCGGCCCGGAGCAGGGAGTCGACGCCTCGCGCCTGATCGGCCTGAATGTCGAACAGCACCAGGTTCGGCCGCGCCCCACCGTCGCCGACGCGCAGGTCGCGCAGCAGGTTGTGCTGCACGAGGATCAGCGTCGCGAGCAGGAATACGCCGAAGCCGAGCGCGAGCACGACCGCGACGGTCTGGTTGGCCGGCCGGTAGAGGTTGGCGAGTCCCTGTCGCCAGACATACGGCAGGTGATGGGGAAACCAGCGCCGGAGTCCGCGGACCAGCGCCAGTGCCGCTATGGCAAGGCCCATCAAGGTGGCGCCGATGCCCGCGGCGAACGCCAGTCCACGCAGCGCATGATGCGCTTCCAGCACCGCCATCCCGATCACGCTGAGCCCGAGGCCGCTCGCCGCGAGCCAGAACCAGCGGTCGCGCGTGAGCCGGACACTCGCGTCATACGGCCGGCGGAGCGTGGCAAGGGGCGAGATCTGCCGCACGCCGAGGAGCGGCAGGATTGCGAACGCCAAGGCGGTCCAGAGCCCCAGTCCGAGCCCCAGCGCCACCACCGGCCACGGGATCCGCGCCTCCACTTTCACGGGCAGGAAGTCGCCGAGTACCGATGGGAGCGCCAACTGCACGGCCAGTCCGAGCGCCGCACCCACGACGCTGCCAACGAGGCCGATGCCCGCGGCCTGGATCAGGTACACGCTGAAGACCTGGCGCGTCGTGGCCCCGATGCAGCGCAGGACGGCGATGGTTTCCATGCGCTGCCGGATGAAGACATGGACCGCGCTCGCGACGCCGAGACCGCCCAGCAACAGCGCGACCAGCGCCACAAGGCCCAGGAACCGGCCGAGCCGTTCCAGTGCGTTGCCGAGATTCTGCTGTTCGTCCTGGACCGTGCGGACCCGGACCCGCTCGGGACGGAGTGTGGGGCGAAGCTGCTTCGCAATGGCGTCTGGGTCCTGCTGGGGGCCGAGCCGGAGGAAGGTCTCATATTCGGCGCGCGCGCCGAACTGGAGCAACCCGGTTTCCCCGAGCAGCGCTCCCGGAATCACCACGCGGGGTCCGAAGGCTGCCGAGATGCCGATGTCCCCGGGAACTCGATCCACCGTGCCGGCGATCGGGAGGCGCAGCCGGCCGAGCGCGAGGGTGTCACCAGGCATTGCCCCGAGCGCGGTGAGCAGCGCCGGATCGACGAGAGCGATGCGCGCTCCCTGCAGGGTGTCCCACACGCCGGCCGGCGTCGTCGCGATCCGTCCGTAGAACGGCCAGCCGCCCTCGACAGCCGTCACCCGCACCAGCCTGACCCCTGCTCTCGCGGGAACGTAGGCCATTGCGGCGAAGCTGGTGACGGTGGAGCGTCGACCGCAGCCGGAGCGGCCGCCGCACGCCAGGGAGTCTGCCAGGGAATCGACCCGAGGCGTGAGGCGGGCGCGTGAGGCGAAGGAGAGGTCCGCGCCGAGGAGAGCCCGGGCCTCACCGGCCACGCTCCGGCGCAGGTTGGCGGTAAAGGCATTGATCGCCACGAGCGCCGCCGTGCCGACGGCGATTGCGCCGACCAAAAGTGTGAGGCGGCGCCGGGCGGCGCGCGCCTCGCGCCACGCGAGACCGAGCACGGCGGACGTGCCTGTCACGCCGCGCTGTCGGCGACGAGGCGGCCGTCGGCCAGCCGGAGGATGCGACGCGCGCGGCTGGCCAGCTCGGGGTCATGCGTGACGAGAATGAGGGTCGTGCCGGCCTCGCGATTCAGTTCGGTCATCAGCTCGATGATGCGCGCCCCGGTCCGCTGATCGAGATTGCCAGTGGGCTCATCCGCGAACAGGACCTTCGGGCGGGTGCTGAAGGCCCGGGCCAGCGCAACGCGCTGCTGCTCGCCACCGGAGAGCTGTGCCGGGTAGTGGTGAGCTCGGTCGGCGAGCCCCACGCGTGCAAGAAGCTCCTCGGCCCGTTCACCACCCGGTTCCCCGCGCAGCTCGAGCGGCACCTGAACGTTCTCCCGGGCCGTGAGCGTAGGGATGAGGTGGAACGACTGAAACACGAATCCGACTTTCGCACCCCTGAGCCTGGCTCGTGCATCTTCTCCCAGCGTGGTGAGTTCGGCGCCATCGAGCCAGACCTGTCCGGATTCGGGCCTGTCGAGGCCCGCGAGGAGGCCCAGCAACGTGGTCTTCCCGCTCCCCGACGGCCCGATCACGGCCACGAACTCACCGGCGGACACCTCGAAGCTGATATCTTGCAGGACCGTCAGGGCCTGATTGCCCGACGGATAGGATTGGGTCAGCCCCGCACATCGCAGCATGATCGCTCCCAGACACGGCGTGGTTTCCCGAATGATACTTCGATCCAGCCATTCGCTCCTGGCCGCCGGCCTCCTCGCGTGCTCGCGCCCGGACGCCGTTCGCCCGCCCGCAGAGGCCCCGGGCGCCGCCGACCTGCCGGTCGTGATGGTGCTTGGCACCAGCCTCGCCGCGGGGCAGGGCATTGACCCCGAACTGGCGTACCCCGCCGTGCTCCAGCACATGATCGATTCGGCGGGCTACGACTACCGGGTGCTCAATCGTGGCGTGAGTGGCGAGACTTCGGCGGGCGCTGCCAAGCGGGCCGCCTGGCTGCTCCAGCAGCCAGTCGCGGTGCTCGTATTGGAGACCGGTGGGAACGACGGACTCCGTGGTCTCGATCCGGGTGAGCTGCGGGCCAACATCCAGGCGGTGATTGACCTGGCACGCAGCCGGAATCCGGCACCGGAGATCCTGCTGCTGGGGATGGAGGCGCCGCCCAACCTGGGGGCATCGTACACTTCCCGGTTCCGAGAGGCGTACCGGGCGGTCGCCGCCGCAAACAGTATCCCGCTGGTTCCATTTGTGCTGGAGGGTGTGGCCGGGGTCGATTCCCTGAACCAGGCCGACGGAATTCATCCAACGCCCGAGGGGCATCGCAGGATGGCGGGGAACATCTGGCCGGCCCTCGAGCCGCTCCTGCGGGCCGGGGTCACTCGCGGCGGGTAACGTCCCTCGGTTCGCGAGCCTCGGTCCGTGCCATCTGGCCGACTGTAAGCGGGACGGCGAGGGTACCAAATCCCGGTCCCGGGGCCCGCGCATAGCGCAGGTCGATGAAGTGAATGATCGTCATCCCACCCCGGCGGTCGACCAGGAAGGTCGGGTAGCGCGCCCAGGCGAGGAACGCCCTCGCGTCGGGCCGGTCGGCCGCGGCGGCGACAGCCGGTCCGCCGTCCCCAAGGTGCGGCCATCGGCCTTGCTCCTGGAAGCTGCCGCCCACCCGGATGGTCCCGACCCGAAACCCGTCCGGCTCCGCAACGACGACCTCGCGCTCGATCGGGGTGACCGGCAGCGGCGAGGCCAGGATGTCGCGGGGCGAACCGCCCTGCCCGCGTAGCTCGAAGCGCACCTGGCCTTCCGCCAGCCGGCCGAGCGTCGCCATGATGGCGACGTAGACCGTGGCCGTGAGGAGCGCCGCCTTCGCGGGTTGCGCCCAATCGGCGCGCCCCTTCCGCTCCCGCCTTGTGCTCCACACCAGTCCCGCCGCGAGCACCAGCCACACCCACACGTCCACGATGAAGAGGGTGTCGCCGTAGAACCAGCGGCCGGAGAACGGCATCAACCAGCGGACGCCGTAGGTGTTCAGTGAGTCGAGCAGCGGGTGACTGAGAATCCCGACGGCCGCGAGAAGCAGAAGTGGTCCGAATCGGGCGCCGCGCCGGGTAAAGGTCCGGTCGAACGCGAGCATCACGCCGGCCAGGATCCAGGGCCAGACGAGCAGGGCGAGGATCCCGTGCGTCCATCCGCGGCGGAAGCTGAGCGCGAATGTCTCCCCGCGGAAATAGGAGAGGATGTCCACGTCCGGCAGATTGGCCGCGATGATGAGCGTGGCGGCGCCAAGGGCGGTCCGGCGCTTGAGCCCGGCCTGAGCCAGTGCGGCTCCCGTGAGGGTGTGGCAGAGATTATCCACGGACGGCGAAGATCTCGCGGATGCGCCGGGTCAGCTCTTCGGGAGTGAACGGCTTCTGGAGGAATGCGCCGCCGCGCTCCAGCGTCCCGTGCTGGCCGCGCTCGGTCTCGGGATAACCGCTGGTGAACATCACGCGGAGCCCGGGGCGGAGCGGCTCCATACGGCGGGCCAGGTCCACGCCGTTCATCCCTGGCATCACGACGTCGGTGAGCAGCACGTGAATCGGGCCCGGATGCACTTCGGCGATGCGGAGCGCCTCGTCCCCATCTGCCGCGGCGAGCACGGTGTATCCTTCCCGCTCGAGGATCCGCTGGCCCAGCTTGCGGACCGGCTCCTCGTCCTCGACGAAGAGAATCGTACCGACGCCACGGTCGGGCGAGAGCCGAGCCGCGGCGGCGATTTCCGATTCGTCCGACGGAGTCGGCTCCACCCGCGGCAGGTAGATCTGGAACAGAGCACCCTGGCCCGACTCGCTCGCAACCCGGATGAAGCCTCCGCTCTGCCGGACGATCCCGTAGACGGTCGCGAGGCCAAGCCCGGTGCCCCGCCCGCGCTCCTTGGTGGTGAAGAACGGCTCGAAGAGGTGGGCCTTGGTCTGCGCATCCATGCCCACTCCGGTGTCCCGGACGGCGAGCATCACATACCCGCCCTCGGCACCGGCATCGCCATCGCCGCGTTCTTCGCGCACGTTCAGCGTGTCGATCAGCAGGCGGCCGCCCCCGGGCATCGCGTCTCTCGCGTTCACCGCCAGGTTCACGATGATCTGCTCGATCTGACCGGGGTCCGCACGCACCCGCCCGAGATCCCGCGCCAGGTTGAGCTCCAGGGTGATGTTCTCGCCGGTGAGGCGATGCAGCATCCGGTCGATGTTCGTGACGACAGCGTTGAGGTCGACCACTCTGGGCTGAAGCACCTGCCGGCGGCTGAACGCGAGGAGCTGCCGGGTGAGCGTCGCGGCCCGGTTGGCCGACCGCTTGATCTCCTCGAGATCCTCGCGGTGGGGATCGCTCGTGTCGAGCTCGGCCAGGATCAGCTCGCTGGTGCCGAGGATGGCGGTGAGGACATTGTTGAAATCATGCGCGATGCCCCCGGCCAACTGACCCACGGCCTCCATTTTCTGGGCCTGAGCCAGTTGCTCCTCGAGCCGCCTCCGATCGGAGAGGTCGGTAAGTGTGCCGACCAGACGGCGTGCCCGCCCTTCCGCGTCCCACGAGACCACCTTGCCACGGTCGAGCATCCACTTCCACGTTCCGTCCTTGGCACGGAGCCGGTGCTCGCACTCGTACACCGGCCGGCGTCCCTCGAGGTGCGCGGCGAGGGCGCGCCGGACGCTCGGTACATCGTCCGGGTGAATACGGCGGTCCCATTCGTCGATGTCCGGGCCGAGCTCCCCGGGCTCGTAGCCAAGCAGGCGGGCCCAGCGCGGGTCCCAGTACACGTGTCCGGTCTGGAGATCCCAGTCCCAGACGGCGCCGCTCGCTGCCTCGAGCGCCAGATCCAGCCGCTCTGAGCTCTCGCGCACTTCCCGCTCTGCCTCGATGCGCTTGGTGACGTCCCGGAAGTTGAGGACGATTGCGCCAATCGCGGGGTCGTCGAGCCGGTTGACGGCGGTGATCTCGAAGTCGCGCAGCTCGCCGCTCTTGATGCGGATGCGGAGCACCGCCTCCTTGGCCTTCCCCGGTTCCGCGAGGACGTCGGCGAACATCCGCTGGGCCCGTGGCAGTTCGGCGGGATCTGCGAACTCGAACACGCTGCGCCCGAGGTTCTCGGTCACACTGTAGCCGGTGATCCGTTCCACCGAGTGGCTGTTGTAGAGGAGGACGCCCTGCGCGTCGAGCAGGGCGATGGCATCACGGCTGTTCTGCACCAGCGCGCGAAACCGCTCCTCGCTGGCCTGGAGCCGCTGCTCGGCCTCATACGCCTCGGTCACGTCTCTGGCGACGGCAATGACGGTGTCGGCTGTGAGGCGGGCAATGGTGGACTGGAAGCGGATCCGTTCGCCGCGCACGTCGAGGTCGTAGCCGTGCACCACCGGCTGCTCCCCGTCGAGCGCCTTCCGGATGTAGCCGAGGAACTCGCCCGCCTGCGCCGTGGGCAGGACCTCGTGAATGGACCGCCCGATCAGCTCCTCGGCGGGGCGGACCAGCAGCCGGGGGTTCGTCGGGGCGATCTGGACGTACCGCCCCTCCCGGTCGAAGACCATCACGAGGTCGGGGAGCGCGGCCAGAAGCGCGCGCAGCCGCTCCTCCGAGGACTGGAGCGCCTCCCGCGCCTGGCGCCGCTCCGTCGTATCGCGGGCCACCCAGATCACCTGGTCGTTTCCGAGCGGTGACACCACCGCCTCGTACCACTTCTCCTCGCCCCGCATCATGACGCGGTACTCCGTCGTGACCGAGCCCCCCACCGCAAGTGCGCGCAGGATGTGCAGCTGAAAGAAATCGGCCATTTCGGGCCACACTTCCTGCACCGTGCGCCCGATCCGGTCCTCGGTCGGCATGTACAGAAGGCGGGGATCCGTCGACAGGATCTTGATGTAGCGACCGTCCCGATTGAAGACGATGACCGTTTCGGGCAGCGCGGCGAACAGCGCCCGCAGTTCGGTTTCGGAACGCCGCAGCGCCTCCCGGTCGCGCCGGCGCTCCGTGATGTCGTCAATCAGGCCGTCGATCACCGGATCCGGTCCGGTACGGTCCAGAGTCGCACTGATCGAGAGCCGGAGCGGTTCACCGTCGGAGCGGTGCGCGTCGAATTCGAAATCCCGCACCTGACCCTCTCGCGTCATGCGCCCGACGAACAGGTCCCGATCGTCGGGATCGCTGTAGAACGCTCTCGTGTTGATCCCCTGCAGGCTGGCCAGGTCGGGAAGCTGCAGGATCCGGAGGAGCGCGGGATTGGCCTCCAGGCACCTGCCGTCCAGCGTGCTGCGGAAGACCCCGACGTTGATCTGGTCGAGGAGTCGCTGGAGCCGCTCCATCACCCGGGCGGACTTGGCACGTTGCTTTGCCCACACCAGGGCGGAATGGAGGACGAGCGGGACGCGGCGTTTCGGATCGGCGGTACGGAGCAGGTAATTGTCCACCCCGCCCTGCAGCGCCTCATTGACGATCCGGTCGTCGGCACGGTCTGCGATGATCACAACTGCCGCGTCCGGCCACACGACCCGCACCTCGCGGAGGGCGTCGTCCCACGTGATGGCGTCGAATCGGGCGGAGGTCAGCACCGCATCGAAACAGGGCCCGGCGAGCAGCGCGCGAAACCCAGCCGGGTCTGCCGGGGCGGCGACCTCAAACCCACCGGCGTCGCGAAGGGATGCCCCGAGCAGAGTGCGTTCTTCAGCCTGGTCGTCGAGAATCAGAATGCGGAGCGATCCGCTCATTATGGGCCCGGGGTTGTCGCCGGATGGGGCGCCTGAAGCAGTGATGTAGGATATCCCGGGCCCACGGAGCCCGCCAGCATGACGCCGCCGGGCTCCGGAGATGCGCCACCGGCGCACTCAGGGTGCGCATTCGATGGTCAGACCGAACGTGCCCTCGCCGCCGGACTCGACGCCAAGGACGGCGACCAACCGCCCCCGGAACTCACCGATCGGCGGCAGCTCCATCTGAATGATCGTGCTCTGCGCGAAGGAGCCCTGATCGGTCACCCGGCCACGGTGCATCTCGTTCACCTGGGCGAGATAAGTGTCGCCGATCGGGGTTGGCGGTGACGTGCTCGGGTCGACCGGCGTCACTGCCAGCGTGCCCTCGGCGTGGAAGTGGCTGACGAAGTTGCCGGATGCCGTTTCCTCGGCCCACTGTCGCAGCCGAACGGGTCCGTCGACGTACACGTACTGGAACGCGCCGCCAGCGCAGAATGGCTTGGGCACGACCTGATCGTACTGGATCACGAAGTCCTGGGGCGGCCGGTTCGGAACCGGGGCGGCGCGTTCTGCCAGGGTGAGAATCGTGGCATGGCCGTCGTTCTGGATGGGCACCGGGATGGCAGTACTGCCGATCGGGCCACCGGCGAGCTGCTGTAACTCGGCAGGCAAGCCGTTATAGATGACAGGAGGAATCGCGCGCCAGGGGGAGCCGTTGATGGCCGCAGTCTGCGACGGCGCGGCACCGAGCAGGCCGCTCCGCACGAAGTCAGCCGTCACCAGCTGCTCGGCCAGTTCCCAGCTGAGCACCTGATGGTCGGCCGTCCCGGGGATCAGAACCTCGAAGTGTGCCCCGCCAAGTGTCACGCCGCCCGCGGCGAAGAACCGGAGGTGGAACCGGATCGGCTGGTACGCGCCGCATTGCAGTTGGATGGCGCTGCCGCTCCAGCCGGCGTCGTCGGTGTACCCGCCCTGGACACCGCCGATCGCGTCGTCCCACGTGCAGTTGAACGGGAAGACCGGCGGGAAACCGAAGGCAGTGCGGTCACCGTCCAGGGCGAGTAACGCGGCTCGAAGTGCGCGCGGATCCGCTTCCCCGACGAAGATCAGGCTCACCGGATCCTCTGGCGCCTGCAGATTCGAGCTGACATACGGCCATAGGTGTACGCTCGTGCTCCCGACAGGGACCGCTGCGATCGGGGATGGCGCCGGGGCGGAGACCTGGGCGAGCGCAGCGTCGGCGGTGGAGTCGCCCTGCCCGTCCAGGAGCGTGGAGGAGTCGCACGCGACCGCCGAAAGCGTGAGGACACCCGCGGAGAAACCGCGTACGAGGATGGTCGAAAAGGATGACGACATGCTGCCTCCGGGCTCGATGTGGCGCCCCAACCGGCATGGTTGGGAACGGCCGGAGCTTCGGCCCAGGGCATCAAGCCAGCGTCAAGCGCCCTCCCCGGCCGTGGATGCGTCACGGAACCGGCGCCGCTGACCCGGGGTGATCATGTCCATCTCCACGACCTGTGCCACGATCGCTGCGACGAAACTGTAGCCCTGAACGTCCGCGACCAGCCACCGCTGCCATTCGAGCTCGTCGAGCGCCCCATCGGTCACCACCGGGGAAAGGCCGGTCGCCGACGCAAGCGTGCGCGCCGTCACCCGACCCCCAAGCGCCGCCGCCGCGCCGAGGACAGTCTGCGCCTCGGCGGGCAGACGCCGGAAGCCCACACGAATGGCCGCGACCACCGTGTCCGGCAGCCCACCAGGCGTCGTCTGCGTGAGCGTGTGAAAAGGCTCAGGCCAGGCACCCGTCGTGCCCCTGAGGTCCAGCCCGGACGCGACGGCGTTGAGGATCTCGACCGCAAGCAGCGGGAGCCCCGCGGAGTCCGTCGCGACACGGCGGGTGAGGCGATCGAGCTCGGCATCGTCGTATTTGGGGAAGGCAGCCGCCGCGAGCGCGCGAATGCCGGACTGCGCCAGCGGCTCAAGCACGATGCTCGCCCCGTGCGCGTCGCGACCGAGCCGGGCACTCAGCACATCGAGTTCCTCGCGGGGTGGAGTCGGTTCGGCCGCCAGCAGGATCAGCAGCGGGGCGGTCGGCAAGTCCCGCGACAACTGCTCCAGCGCGAGGACCGACTCCCGGTCAATCATGTGCGCATCATCTGCGAGAATGACCAGCGGCTGTTCCTCGGCCGCGGCCCGGATGACCTCCACGAACGCGCTCCCTAGGGGCGCCGGTTGCGCCCCCCGGCTGCCGGGAAAGCGGTCCGCCCATTCCGGAATCCGTTCCGCGAAGGCGGCGTGCGCGGCAGGTGTTGCGGCGGCGATGCCAGACGTCGAAAGGAGCCCCCCGCGGGCAAGTCCGATGATCCCATTCCACGGCGCCTCCCGATCCGCGGCCACCCCGCGCACGGCGAGCGTGGCCGCACCGTCAAGGCGCGCCCGGGCCATCAACTCTTCGGCCAGTCGAGTCTTCCCGAGCCCTGCGCCGGCGGTGATCAGGAAGATGGCGGTGCGATGCTCGAGACGGGCACTTCGCCACGCCTCGAGCCCGATGGTCATCGGGCCATCTCGATCGACGAGTGGGAGCCGGCGGCTCGGGGTCTCGGTCCGCTGAGAATCGACCGGAGGAGGTATGCGTTCCCGGCGGATGCGCTCGGCCAGTGCGGAGACCTCGGGATCCGGTGCGGTCCCGACCTGGTCGCGCACCAGACTGGCATACTCCGCGAATCGCCGGAGCGCCCCGGCCCGGTCGCCGGCGACGGCGAGGGCACGGAGCAGCGCCAGCTGCCCGGCACTCGACGCCGGATCCAGGGCAACGGCGCGCTCAGCGAGTCCGCAGGCCTCACCGGTCCGGGCCCTGCCGAGGGCAGCTTCGGCGGCCCGGACCAGGGCCGACACGGCGCGACGGCGCCACGCCGATCGTTCGGCGGCCATCCAATCCTCAAACCCCGACGCGCCCGGCACGGCGAATCCCTCCAGAAACTCGCCGCCGGCCAGGATTGCAGCCTCGGCCCACCGGCCCTCGGACTCGTGAGTCGCGAAAGCTTCGGTGTCCAGTTCGATCGCGCCATCTCCGAGCCGGACCGTCGTCGGATCGCTGATGATGCCGTCGTCCCCGACGGCCCGGCGCAGCACCCGGAGTGCCTCATTGAGTGAGTGCCGCGCCGCGGATTCTGGCTTGTCGCTCCACAGGAGACCGATCAGGTGGTCCCGCGCGCGCGTCCGCCTCGGTGAAAGGGCCAGGTAGACCAGCAGGGCCAGGTTCTTCCGCCAGAGAAGTTCGGCCGGCGGCGCGCCACCTTCGACTGTGAGATCTGGTGGGCCGAGCACTCTGCACTGGATCACCGGCACACCTCCGCATGCAGGGAGTCTGCTCGGTGGCGCACCGGACTCATCGAGCTGTCCGCGGCGGTCCAGAGTTGGCGGACTCGGGTCAGATGGCGGCAGGCCTCGTCCCGCTCTCCCCGCCGCGCCAGAAGGCGGGCGCGCTCGATGCGGGCCGGCACGCTCGCCACGGCATCCACCTCGGACTTCTGCGCCTCCCCGATGGGAAGCCGATACGTGTCAGAGTTCTCGTACCAGAGCAGCTCCCGCTCGGCCAGCGAATCCCGGTCCAGCCGCATCAGCCACCTTGCCCGCTCCAGGTGGGTCAGGCTGCGCGCAAATACGTCCTCCCCCGGATCGGGCCGGTCGAGGGCGATCAGCTCATCCGTCGCCGAGAGGGCGGCTGCCGGATCCGTCCGAGAGAGCATGATGGCTTCGAGCAACTGGCTCAGGCGGGCTGCAGCGGAATCCCGGGTACTGGCTGTCAGCAACGTATCGCCGAGAGCACGGGCGCGGAGTGAGTCGCCCCGGGCAACGGCGTCCAGCGAAAGCGACCAGACCGCTCGCATCCGCGATTCACCGCCTTGCGGCTCGGCGAGGGTTGCGAGAGTTCTGCGCGCGCGCGCCACCCTCCCGGTATCGGCGACCGGCAGACCGAGCAGGGGCAGCATCAGGGGCCACTCCGCGTGCTGGAGCCTGGCCTCGGGAGAGGCGATGAGCGCCACGACCGAATCCAGTCGCGCCCAGCCGTCGGTCATCCGGCCGCGCATGAAGAGGCCGATCGCCTGTCCCTGGTGCGCGGTTGCGCGGACCGTCGCGGTAGGGTGCCGTGCCAGGATGGCATCACCGACCAGGAGCAGTGTTTCGGGCAAGTCGAACGTCGCGGCGAAGCGGAACCAGCGTGAGAGCGTCTCGAAATCCTCCGCGGCCATCATGCGTCCCATCCACCAGAGCTTGAACCGTGCCCTGGCCGGGGCCCACCGGGAGTCGTAACCCAGTGCGAGGAACTGGTCGATGGGTGGTTCACCGGCGGCATTTCCAAGAGCGGCGCGCCGCCGGAGCCAGCCCCTGGCTTCCGCGCGATTGCCGAGACGGATATTGGCCCACACCAAGTGGTCGTAGGCTGGCGCCGGGGTGGAGGTGGGGTTGGCGTTGACGGCGGCCTCGAACCACCGCACCGACTCCTCGAGTCCGATGCCGATGAGCGGGCCGCGATGGAACAGCTCGCTCGCATACAGGAGCGGCACGTAGCCTTCACTCTGGTAGCGCCGGGCGAGTGCCGCATAGCGCGCGATCCTGGCACGCAGATCCGGCTCCAGCATCGCCGCGATGGTCTCACGGTCATGCGCCGGAAGCCGGTCGCTGCAACAGGCGTAAAGGGCTCGGAGTTCTTCCTCGAAGGGCTCGCGCGCCCAGAGCAGCGTGATCACGTGCCGCCAGCGGGCCAGCGCAAAGCTCGAATCTGCCCGGGCGGCGAGGGCATAAAACTCGGACGCGGAGTGCCAGGCGTCGCGCTCGAACAGTGCCTCGCCCTGTGCAAAGTGCCCTGCGGCCTCCGGATTGCGACTCGCCAGGTTGGTGAAATCGGTTCTGGCCACGGAGCGCATTCGAAAGACCCGGGTGCCGATTTCATAGGCGGCCAGGCGTCCTAATTCCTCCGGATGTGCGGTGTCGCCGGGCACGTTGAAGGGAGGCACGGGCGCCCCGCCATGGCCATCGGATACCGATATCTTGAGCTCGAGCGAGCTTCCCTTGCGATAGAGTTGACCGGCGACGGCATAGCGCGCGTGGAGGTCCCGCGCGGCCCGGGCCGGATCGGCGCCGGTTTGTTCACCAGTCTCCTTCCACCATCGGGCGGCGCGTCGAACAGGGACACGCGTCACGCCCGGAAACCACTCGAGGTGCATGTGCGTCTGATCGGACACAAGCTGTCCGAGCGGGTCATCGGGCGTACCCAGCACCTCGAACGGCAACACGGCCAGGTGTCGCTCGGACACCTGTGGACCCGGCCCTGGCCATACGGCCCACCAGAGGATCACCCCCGCGCCGGCGGCGATCGCAGCGAACCACGCGCGGCGGCGCCGGCTCGAAGACGAGGCTCCCGCCACGGCCAAACGGAAATCTCTTGCGCTCGGCCATCGGCCGGCCGGATCGACCGCGAGGGCTCGGCGCAGAGCGCTGGCCAGCGCCGGCGGCATCCCGGTCCAGTCGGCGCGATCCGGGTCGCCGAGGGGCTCCCATCGACGCCCCGTTGCCGCCTCGAACAGCACCATCCCGAGCGAATACAGATCAGATCGAGCGGTCGCCGGCTGCATCGCCAGCTGCTCCGGGGCCATGTAGGCGGGAGTGCCTACCAGGGATCCGGGAGTGCTGAGGGTCGATGCCGGTGCGCCCTCGCTGCGCGCAATCCCGAAATCTGTCAGGATGGCGCGACCGTGAACCAGGAAGATGTTGGAAGGCTTGATGTCGCGATGGACGATGCCGTGGCCATGCACGGCCTCGAGCGCGTCGAGCAGCTGGTTTGCGAGAGTGAGTGCCTCGCCGGCCGGTAGCGGCCCGGATGCGAGCCGGTCCTCGAGGGTCCCGCCCTCGATGTATTCCATCACATAATGGGAAAGCCCGTCTGCCTCGCTGGCCACGAACACCGGTACCACGTGGGGATGCCGGAGCTTAGCCAGGAGTCGGGCTTCGAGCTGGAATCGCTCGGCGGCGAGTGCAGTGGCGAGTTCGGGTCGAAGTACCTTGATCGCGACCTGGCGATCAAGCACGCGGTCGCGCGCGAGGTAGATGACACCCATCCCGCCACTCGCCAACTCCCGCTCGACGGCGTACGTCGGAGCGAGCGCCTGCCTGACTCGCGTCAGCAGCGCGTCGTTCATGACACCTCGATGTGCCGGCGGGCCTGCCGTGGCGGATTCTCGTCGGGGGAAGGAGCGAATGTTGTGCCGTCAATGGGGTTACGTCAAGCTTGCGTGACGCGAACGCGCCCCACCGCGGACGCGGTGGGGCGCGCTCACGCGGAAACTGGAACGATCAACCGCGACGGCGAAAGATCAACGCGCCGGCGGGCACCGCCAGCAGGAGTCCGAGCGCCAGGTCACGGCCGGCCGGGGCTTGGCTCGGGGAATCCAGTGCCACCATCTGCCGCAGGGCGGCGTCCACATCGGCCGGGGTGACCTTGGTCGGCACCGTATAGCCACGCTCATTCCGCGAAGGGACCTTGATCGAGCGGACCTCGCCGTCTGTACCGATGCCAACCAGCGCGGTGGCGCCCTCCGGGCCGCCCGCGGTCAGGACGAGCACCCAGGCGCCCTCGGAAGCCCAATTCTTCTTCAGGGCCCTCACGTTGTCGCGGGAGGTAAGGGTGAAACTGAGCGGCACAGTCACTCGCTTGCCGTTCACCATTCCCTCCGCGCGGCCCTCGAGGTACTGCCGCACGACGGTCTCGTGGTGGAAGGTGTGAACGAGCAGGTACGCCCCGCGGGTCGTCGCGTCGAGCGGGTTCGCCGGGAGCTCGATTGAAATCCACGGCGGGCCGGCGTGGGCGGGCGTTGCGGCCAGCAGGCCGGCGAGGGCCAGGGCCGGTGTCAGGATTCGATGACGCATGACGGCATCCTCCGGGACAGGGTTCGATGACTTCCGGGTTCGTTCCCTTGGATGCCGGCGGTCAGGGAATCGTTTGGGGCTGCACCGAGATCGTCCCCTTGAAGGTCCGGGCCACGACGTCGGCGGCTCCCTGCCCACGGAAGAGAGTCAGGACCTGCCCCTTGCCACTCCGGCCAGTCCTGGGCTGCTGCTTGCTGTACTCATTGACGATGCGGCCCTCGACCGCGGTGAGGTCGAGCGCGGCGTCCGCGGACGGGGATAACCGCAGCTCGATATCGCCGCTATGACTCTCAAAGGTGAAGGAACCGCCGGCCGCGAGACCGCTCTTGAAGGAAATCCCTCCGCTCACCGACTCGAAGCGACCCCGCCCCAGCAGGTGCGTCCCGACGGCAACCGTGCCGCTGACGGTGGTCAGGGTGGCGTCCTCCGCCGTGCCACGGAGCACGAGCGTACCACTCGCGCTCCGGAGCCGGACCAGCCCATTCTGACCGTCAACCTGGACGCTTCCATCCATCGACTCGGCGGCAAGCTGGCGGAGGCTTCCCTCCACCCAGATTCGCCCACTGACGGTGGAGAGGTCCACCGATCCGGTCAGGCCGCTGACCAGGATTTCCGCGCTCTCGGTCTTGACCCACACCCGCGTGCGAGGCGGAACCTTGACCTCGATCACCGAGCCTGGCACCGTCGCAACCCCCGGCGGCGGTTCGACCGACATTTTGACGGCGGCCGCGCTCCCGCCGAAATAGAAGGAGCCTCCTCCCTTCGGGACGCTGGCAGTGACTGCGATGCTGTCGCGATCCCATGCGGTCACCCGAACGGTGCCGGCCAGGTTGAACACCCTCACCGCCGCCTCGGGCGAGATCGCCAGGCCGCGCTCGATCCGACCCTGCGCCGCCGTGGGCCAGGGGATGGCCGCAAGCAGGATGAGGAGCAAAGGAAGGCGAAACCCCATGGTCAGCTCCGGGTCGAGCGGGTAGCCCGCTCCAGCAGGTCCAGTTTCTGGCGGTGCGCGCCCAGCAGCAGCGCGCGCAGGTCTCGATTGGCGGGGTCGGCAGCAAGCGCTGCGCGCGATTCCTCGATGGCCCGATCGATCACGGCCAGGTTGCGCTCGAGGGTCGCGATTGTGGAAGGTGCCAGGTGATCACGCTGTTCGGCCAACGCCTGCTCCAGGTCCACTGCCGCCCGCACGAAATCCGCGTCCATCGATTTCGTGCCTGCGGGGATCACTCCCGCGACAGGCGGGAGCGCCGGAGTCGTAGTACGCGACGTCGCAAACTGCAGCGTCAGCAGGACGGAGACCGCTACCAACAGGACGGCGGCCGCGGCGAGCGGAGCCCACCGCCGCTTGGGTTGCGGCCGGGTCTTGAAGACCCGCACTACGGAAGCGTCCAGCCGGGATGCGATCTCCGGCCAGAGCTCCCTCGCGGGCCGGATCTCCGGCGGCAAGGCCCGCGCGTCCGCGAGCAGGCTGCGCAGGGCGTCGGCTCGCACGCGGCACTCGGGACACCCGGCGAGGTGCGCCTCCGCGATCTCGCGCTGCGCAGGGACGAGTGTCCCGTCGAGATACGCGTCCAGGACGTCGTCGAGTTCGGAGCAGGTCATCGGTTCAGTGCCTCCCGCAACAGGCGGCGGGCGCGGAATAACTGGGTCTTGGATGTACCCTCTGCAATGCCCGTCATGGCTGCGATTTCCTCGTGCTTGTACCCTTCGACGTCATGAAGGACGAAAACCGCCCGCGCACCGGGTGGGAGCCTGGCGATCGCCCCGTCGAGATCAATCCGGTCGGTCGGCGAAGTGGATCGGCTGAAGCTGCCGAGTGCGTCCGGATCATCAGTGAGCGTCACGCGACGGTCCCGTCTGCCCACTGTACGGCGTTCTTGCAGGACGACGTTGACCGTGAGCCGGTGGAGCCAGGTGCTGAACGCACTCTCGCCCCGGAACGAGCCGAGCCGTTCCCAGGCGCGCACAAAAGCATCCTGAGTGAGCTCTTCAGCGTGCGCCGGGTCGGCCGTGAGCCGGAGACAGAGGGCATAGACCCTGCCCACGTGGGTCTCGTACAGCTCGCGGAACGCAGCCTGGTCGCCCTCGCGGGCGCGTGCGATCAGGTCGGTCACCGTAAGGTGGGATGCCGCCGAGGGTTTCGGGGTTTGTATCCAGGCTGCCTGGGTAGTCCAAGTCGGTTGGTCAGTCCCGCCGCCGCAGTTCCACGCGCCGGTTCGCCGCCCGCCCTTCAGCTGTTGTGTTGGTGGCGATCGGTTCGTCCGGCCCGTAGCCGGCCGTGGTCAGCCGATCGGCGGGAACGCCGGCGGCGACGAGAAAGGCGCGCACCGAGCGGGCCCGGTCCCGCGAGAGCCGCAGATTGGCACTCCGCGAGCCGGTCGAATCGGTGTGGCCTGCAATTTCCACGCGAGCACTTGGGTTCTGCATCAGCGCCGTCGCGGTTTCCCGCAACGTCCCTTCGGCTTCCTGGCTCAGCGTGGCAGCTCCGCTTGCGAAGGTCACACCTTGCAGGACGAGGGTCCGTTGGGAGGGCTCGAACAGCGTGCTGCACCCCACCGCATCGACCCGGCCGCCGTGTGGCGTGGCGGGACACCGGTCGGCGGCGTCCGGCACGCCATCACCGTCGGTGTCGGCGGGCGGCGGTGCCGGCGGACATCCGGTGTCGTCCACGGCGACGCCTGCAGGGGTCGCGGGGCAGCGATCGCGGGTGTTTTCCACCCCGTCACCGTCGAGGTCCGCGCTGCAGCCACTCAGATCCACCCGCTGGCCCGCGGGACTCTCGGGACAGCGATCGGCCGTGTCCAGCACCCCGTCGCCATCCGCATCACGCGGCAGGGGACAGCCCGTAGGATCAACCCGCTCGCCGACTGGTGTCCCAGGGCACCGGTCGAGCTGGTTCAGGATACCGTCGTGGTCCGCATCTCCTGGGCCGACCGGCCCGGCGAGAATTGAGATCCCCGCTTGTAGTCCAAACGTCCAGACCCGAACCGCGCTCGAGGTCGGAGTCGGGATGTAGTCCGCCGTTCCCTCGAGCCGGAATCCCAGCCGTTCAGCGAGCGAGAATCGAAGCCCCGCGAGGGCGGCGAGTCCATCCTCGTGTGCATCCATGCCGTCTCCGTACGAGTAGCGGCCATAACCGAGGCCAAGTAGCGCCGAAGTCCGTGGCCGGATCGGCAAATGCGCGACGAAACGCGCGTGCACCGGCAGCACCGTGACGCGGGACGAGTCCTGTAGGTTGGTCTCCGCATAAGATCCGGTAACCTCGAGCGCCAGCCTTGGGACGAAGTAGATGCCGAATCCCAGTCCGATCCCCAGGGTGTTCTTGAGGGCCAGGGAATCGTAGAAGAATGTGTATCGGGCGAGCGGCATGATCTCGATGGTTCCGCCCCGCTGGGCGCTGGCGGGCATCGCGATGACGGGGAGCAGGAAGGCCGCCACATGGGCGCGGCGCCAGTGGAATCGAACCATGGCGGGAAGATATGCCTGCCGGGATGCGCGGGCCACGGGGGGCGGCACTAGATTGCATCACTTGTTTTCCCAGCCGCGGAGCCGCCCGATGGAGATCAAAGACTCGCGCCAACGCCGTGCTGCCGTGCTGATCGTGATCCTCGGCGCCGCTCTGATCATCGCCCTCACGCCGTTCGCGACCGGACTCCTCAGTGCGCCGGTTCTGTTCGTCATCTTTGCCCCGGTCTACCGGTGGCTCCGCCGCCGGGTCGGCCGCGGGGCTTCAGCCGGACTCACGGTTGCCCTCGCGCTCCTCCTGATCCTGCTGCCGGGGCTCTGGCTCCTGACACTCATCGTAGGGCAGGCCCAGGACGTGCTGGCCAGCTTGCTGAGCAGCGAGGTCCTCGCCCGCCTGGATACCCTGAAGGTGGGGCGCTTTGCCATCGGGCCGGAACTGGTGAAGATGGGGCAGGGCGTCATCGGCGCCCTGGGTCGGGGCGCCTTCCGAGCGGTGGGTTCGGTAACGCTCGGGGTACTGAATCTCACAGTGGGCTTCTTTGGCCTCTATTACATGCTGGTCACCGAAGGATCGGCCTGGCACGTGGTGCGGCCGTACATCCCGTTCTCCGCGGGCAGCGCCGAGAAGCTGCGGGAGCGATTCGAGGCCGTCACTATCTCCACGGTGGTGGGCACCGGTCTCACTGCGGTTGTTCAGGGGGCCCTGGTCGGCATCGCGTTTGTCATCACCGGCCTCCCGAATGCCGCCTTTTGGGGCGTCGTGACCGCGGTGTTCTCGGTCCTTCCGGTTGTGGGGAGTGGACTCGTCTGGGGTCCGGGAGCCGTGGCCCTCGCGCTGCAGGGCCATACCGGCCAGGCGGTGTTCATGGTGCTGTGGGGGCTGCTCCTCGTCGGGAACATCGACAATATCATCCGGCCGACGGTCTTCCGCCGCTGGGCCCAGATTCACCCGCTCATCACGGTCATCGGCGCCTTCGCCGGCATCAGGTACCTGGGGCTCATCGGGATTCTGATCGGCCCCCTCGCGCTCTCATACTTCTTCGAGCTCGTTCGTCTCTACAATGAGGAATACGTGAGTCTCTCCGGGGACGTCCCGGACCGTCCGCCGCCCGTCACGTGAACGACGTCTCCCGCCCGAGCCCCCTCCGGATCGCCGCGATCTTTTTCGCGGTCTACGTCATCTGGGGCTCCACTTACCTGGCCATACGGATCGGGATTGAAACCCTGCCGCCGATCCTGATGGCCGGCGTCCGCCATCTGCTGGCAGGCACCGTCCTATATGTGTGGGCCCGGGCGAGGCTTCACGCCGCTCCGCCCACGGGGGAGGAGTGGCGAAACGCCGCAGTGCTCGGGATGATGATGCTGGTGCTCGCCAACGGGTCCACCACATGGGCCGAGCAGTTCGTCCCATCGGGACTCACCGCCCTCATCGTCTGCACCTCGGCACTTTGGCTGGTGATCCTCAACTGGCTGTGGCTCGGCGGGGATCGCCCGAGCGGGCGAATCGTCACGGGTCTGCTCGCCGGGTTTCTCGGCGTGGCATTCCTCGTCGTGCCCGGACGGCTCGCCGGCGGCGAGCACGTGAACCTGGTGGGTGCGGCCGCCCTCACCCTGTCAGCGCTCAGTTGGGCCGTTGGCTCACTGCACGCGATACGGCTTCCCCGGCCCCGCTCTCCCTCGCTTGCCGTCGGCATGCAAATGCTGACTGCCGGGGCCATGCTCGTGACGATCGCGCTGCTGACGGGTGACGGCGGACGGATGCTTGCCGGAGCAGTGTCACTCCGATCGCTCGCGGCGTTCCTGTACCTGACGGTGTTCGGCTCGCTCGTGGCATATAGCGCCTACTTCTGGCTGCTGCGGGCCACGACCCCGGCCCGCATCTCGACGATCTCGTATGTGAATCCTCTCGTCGCGGTCATGCTCGGCTGGGCGTCCGGCGACGAGCCCGTGACCGCCCGGACGGCGGTCGCCGCCGCGATCATCCTGCTCAGCGTGGTACTCATCACCGGACTTCCCGCCCGGGCGCGCGGCTGAGCGCCCTTGCGCGGTCGGCGCGCCGATGCACCCTTCTACCTGCGCCCGCACCGGAGATCCCCGTGCCCCGACTGGCCCCCGACCTCGCCATCCTGCTCGACGCCCTCGACCGCGCCTTCGACACCCGCTCCTGGCACGGACCGGGCCTGCGCGGGCTGATCCGTGGCCTCACCCCGCGCCAGGCGCTTTGGCGACCTGCCGCTGGCCGGCACACGATCTGGGAGCTGGTGCTGCACACGGCTTACTGGAAACATGCCGTCACGCGGCGGTTGACCGGTGCCTCGGTTGGGAGTTTCCCGCGGAAGCCCAGCAACTGGCCAGGGGCACCGCCGAAGCCTGACGCGTCGCGGTGGAAGGAGGACGTGGCGCTACTCGAGGAGGAACATCGGCGGCTCAGGGCCACGGTGGCGGCCCTCCACCCCCGGCGGCTTTCACAGCGTATCGGGCGAAGCTGGACCGTGGCGCAGACGATTGAAGGTGTCACCGCCCACGACCTCTATCACGCCGGACAGATCGGCCTGATCAAGAGGATGCTCCCATGACCTCTCCGACGCTTGCCGTGGCCCTGCCACCGTGGGTGGACCCCTTCATCGACTGGCGCCGCCGATATGTGTCGCTCGAGGACCGGATGGACCTGGTCCTCGTGCTGGCTGCGGAACACGTGAAGCGCGGGTCCGGCGGGCCCTTCGCCGCGGCGGTCTTCGAGCGAGACGCAGGGCGACTCGTTGCAGTCGGCGTCAACCTGGCCGTCCCGAGTCACAACAGCGTGCTGCATGCAGAGACGGTGGCGTTGATGATGGCCGAGACGCTGCTGCACAGCCATGACTTGGGAGCGGAAGGCATGCCCCGGCACGAGCTGGTCTGCTCGTGCGATCCCTGCGCGATGTGCCTGGGCGCCGCGCTGTGGAGTGGCGTGTCGCGACTGGTCTCCGGAGCCGACCGGAAGGACGCGGAAGCGATCGGATATGACGAAGGGCCGGTGTTTCCGTCCTCGTACGACTACCTCGAGCATGCGGGCGTTCAAGTGGTGCGGGGAGTGCGGCGAGTCGAGGCGCGCGCCGTGCTCGAGGCCTACCGCACGGCTGGCGGCGTGATCTACTGATGTATTTCCAGTCGGCACAGCTTCCGGTGAGACGGCTTGGACGGACCGATCTCGATATCACCAGGGTCGGGCTCGGCACGTGGGCCATTGGGGGACCGTGGGCATTCGGGTGGGGGCCCCAGGATGACGGCGAATCGCAGGCGGCCATCCGGCGCGCCGTGGCCCTGGGGATCAACTGGATCGACACGGCCGCGGTGTACGGGCTCGGTCATTCCGAAGAGATCGTCGGACGCACGGTCCGCGCGCTGGCTCCGTCCGAGCGGCCCTATCTCTTTACGAAATGCGGCCTGGTCTGGGATGAGCGGGATCGGACGATCGAGCCGCGCCGAGTGCTCCGGCCCGACACCATTCGGCGCGAATGCGAAGCCTCGCTGCGGCGGCTCGGCGTCGAGCGGATCGATCTCTACCAGTTCCATTGGCCCGATGAAAGCGGCGTGGCGGTCGAAGATTCGTGGGCCGCGATGCTCGCGTTGGTGGATGAGGGGAAGATCCGCTGGCCCGGCGTCTGTAATTTCGACGTGGCGCGGCTCGAGCGGTGCCAGGTCCTCGGACCGGTGGCGTCCCTGCAGCCGCCGTTCTCGGCGGTGCGCCGGAAGTTCGCCGCGGCGGAGCTCCCGTGGTGTCGGGGAAACGGGGTGGGGACCATCGTGTACAGTCCCATGCAGTCCGGATTGTTGACCGAGCGCTTCTCCGCGGAGCGTCTCGCCGGCCTTCCTGCCGATGACTACCGCCACCGCGGGACTGAGTTCCAGGAGCCGCGGCTCGCCCGCAATCTCGCGCTTCGTGATGCGATGCGTCCCGTTGCAGCGCGGCATCACACGAGCGTCGGGGAGCTTGCCATCGCCTGGACGCTTGCCTGGCCCGGCGTCACGGCCGCAATCGTGGGTGCCCGATCGGCCGCCCAGGTGGATGGGTGGATCGGAGCGGCACGACTTCAGCTGGCGAGGGAAGATCTGGACGAGATCGCCGATGCGATCGCTCGCACCGGGGCCGGCGAAGGGCCGGCCGAGCCCTAGCGTCCCGGCGGGAAGACCGACACCGCTGAGCCGACCGCGAGGAGCGCGGCGACAGGAGGCGTGTGATCGAGCTCGGCCCAATCCGGACCGTAGAGGGCGCCGAACCCGATCTCGTAATCCACATCCTTGATGCGTCGGAGGGACCAGACCGGGTGCTGCACCCGCACCGCCCTGGGATTACCTGTCCGCGTCCGTCCAAAGGCCCACCAGCGTCCCAGGACGTACTCCTCGATCCCGCCCTGCAACGGGAGCTCCGAACCCTGCGAGGCCGTGACTCTCACGTGGAATCGCCGGTCCTCCCATCGCCATCGGTGCTCCACGACCAGGTCGCTTCCGATGCCAGCGGTCCGGCTCTCCATCGGTGTCGACCGGAACGGTTCGTTGAACCGAAGCCGCGCGATGGCAGCCGCGATCCGGCTGGGCACGAGTTCGCTGAGCAGCACAATGCCGCGGCGCTCGCCCTGGCGGGCGTACGCACGAAGATTCACCTCGGGGAAGTTGACGAAGCCCGGGATTCGCCGGCCACGGATGCGAGTATCCAGGAAGTCGAATGCTGCCAGGCTGACATGGGCCGCGCCGCCCCGAAGGTCCGGCTCCACCCCCGGCGGCAGGCGGGAGGCAACGAGCCGCGGCGGCACCGGGAACGTCAATGTGATGATATTCGACCAGCGCGCCGTCAAGAACGGGCGTCGGCGTTCCACTTCAGGGGGCGTCGGATGGGCAGCCATGCGGGTGGGACAATAATAACCGGCCCTTGAACCGCCGAACGGGGATCGCTACCGTCCGTCGTGGCCGGCCAACCGTCGGCCAAGAGGAGGCGTCACCCGTGGAAGAGGGCGGGCTCTTACCGGCCGCGCGCCGGCTCGGACGACGAATGTGGCGGGGCCTTCGCGGTGGTGGGCACTCCGCACTCGCCCTGGTGTACGATCCCGGATACGCACTCCCCGCGCCCGAGGCGCCCATCGATCACCTGCGGGCGGAGATGATCCTCGCCTTCCTGACCGAGGAAGGCCTCGTCCGCCCCCGCCATGTCGTCCGCCCCTTGCCCGCCTCGTTAAAAAACCTCCGGCGCGTCCACACCGACCGCTACCTCGAGTCGCTGCAACACCCCGAGGGCATGGAGCCGGTCGTCGGCATGCCGGTGGATGATGCCCGGGCGCAGCAGATCCTCGAGGTGCAGCGGCTGATGACCGGCGGCACGATCGTCGCGACCGCCATTGCACTCAGAAGCGGCGTCCCGGTTGCCAACCTGGGTGGCGGCCTGCATCACGCGACGGCGGACCGGGGCGTCGGCTACTGCGCCATCAATGATGTCGCCATCACGATCGCCCGGCTTCGCGCCCGCGGATTCTCCCAGCCGATCCTCGTGGTCGACCTCGACGTGCATGATGGGAATGGCACCCGCGCCATCTTCGCCAAGGACCCGAGTGTCTATACCTACAGCATCCACAACGCCGACTGGGGGCCGCGCGAGGCCGTCGCCGCCACGGTGCTCGCCCTCGGGGCCGGCGTCGACGATGGTCGGTACCTCACCATGCTCCGCGAAACCCTCCCGCCGGTTGTTCAGCAGCACGCGCCCGGCCTCGTCTTCTACGTCGCGGGCGTTGACCCGGCGGCCGATGACCTGGTTGGCGACTGGAACATCACGGCAGAAGGCATGCTCAGCAGGGACCGCTTCGTGGTGGAACAAGTTCGCCGCCCCGGTGCGGAGATTCCACTCGTAATCGTCCTCGCCGGGGGATACGGGCAGAATGCCTGGCGGTACTCGGCACGGTTCCTGGGATGGCTCGCCGCGGGCACAGTGGTGGAGCCGCCGACCAATGCTGAGATGCTCGTGCGCCGAGCGGAGCAGCTTCACCACACACTGGACGGCGCGGCGACTTCTGCGGGCGTCGGGCCGGACTGGGGCCTCACCGCCGAGGACGTGGCAGCGCTCTCGCCGGGAGGCGGACGCCGGCACCGCATGCTTGGGCGATACACGGCGCAGGGCCTGGAACTGTTGCTCGAGCGCGTGGGCCTCCTCGGCCAGATCCGTGCGCTCGGATTCGCGCAGCCCGCGCTGCAGCTCGACCTGCGGCAGGAAGACTGGGACACCGTGCGACTCTTCGGAGACCCGAACCGCCGGGAGCTCCTGGTTGAGGTCCGGTTCCGGCGTGACGCGTCGCGGCTGCCCGGCATGGAGGTGTTGTACCTGGAGTGGCTCCTGCTCCAGAACCCAAGGCGCTCATTCCTGCCTGGGAAGCGCTCACTTCCCGGCCAGAAGCACCCGGGACTCGGGTTGTTGCGGGAGATCTCCGCGTGGCTCCTCGTCCTTTGCCAGGAGTTGGGGCTCGACGGCCTGATGTACACTCCCGCGGGATACTTCGTGGCCACCTTCGGAACCCGCTTCATCGATCCTGCCCGCCAGGCGCGCTTCGAAGCGATGCGGCGGGCGCTCATCGGCCTCCGGCTCGTGGATGCGAGCCGAGCCGTGGAAGAGGGGCTGGTCGTGGATGCCATAAGCGGAGCCACCATTTCCTGGGAACCAGCGCCGATGGTTGTCCCGGTGAGCGACCGGCTTCGAGGCCTCGTCGAAGGCCCGGAGTACGAAGCGGCGCTCGAGCGCACTCTTGAAACGCTTTCGTACAGGCTGCGGCCGCCAGGGGATGGTGATGAACGGCCGTGACATGCGGCCGGCCGGCCTCCTCATCCTGTCGACCGTGGTGCTGTTGGCGGCGCTCGCGCCGGGCCTCGCCTGGCGGCTGATCCCCCTCCGCCCGCTCGGTGTGCTCATCGTGGACAAGACGGTTCCGGACACGACCTTCCGCGGGCACCGCGCCGTCATCTGGCTGCTCAATCACCTGAAGGTGGTCCATCCGGCATCGCATGAGCCCTACAATGCGGCGATGGATTATTCCGGGTTCGTGCCGCTCACCGCGCGGGCGTGGTCCGTGCGCCCGCTCCCGGCCGATTTCCTGACGCGGCGGATCATTTACGTCGCGGATACCTATGGCGTGCGGCAGGCCGATCTCGAGCCACCGGCAGCCGCCGAGGCGGGCCGGCTGCTCTACGGCGGCCTCACGACGGCCGAGGCGGACCTCCTGGAATCCGCGGCACGCGCCGGGGCGACCGTCGTGGCGGAATTCAATACGATCGGAGAGCCGACGTCTCCCGAGGTCCGCCAGCGAGTGGAACACCTGCTCGGCTTCCGCTGGTCCGGCTGGACCGGCCGCCGTCTGCACGACCTTGAAGAGGAGACCCCGCGCTGGGCCGTGGTGGGATGGGAACAGCAGCATCAGGCGCGATGGCCGTTTCGCGGGCCCGGACTCCTGCTGGCTCATGCCGATGGACGTATCATCGTGCTGGGGAAGGATGCGATCCGCGGGAGCGTGCTCGACATCGTGCCTACGCGTGCCGGCAGGACCCTCGGCATGCGCCGGGCCCCTGCACCGGAGACCTGGTTCGACGTGGTTGAATCGGAGGGCAGCACCCCGCTTGCCCTATATCGCCTGAACCTGTCCGATGAGGGAGAGCTGGCACTCCGCGCAGCCGGGCTCCGGATACAATTCCCCGCCATCCTGCGGCGGGACGGCGCGGCATCGGCCTACTACCTGGCCGGAGATTTCGCGAGCGTGCCGAGGGTCCCGGGGTGGACCGGTCTTCGGTGGGGCGGGGACTTCTACCGACTGCGCCCGGCGTGGTCGCTCGACGCCGGAGAAGCGTTCTTCTGGCGGGGATATGTCCCGCTGCTGACCTCGGTGGTGGAGACGGTGCTGGGCGGCTGACCCCCCTTGCCTGAATCACGCCGAGTATGCATAATTATGCATTATGCAAACTCAGCGCGGCTCCATCGCCCTCGCGTTCTCCGGCGGGCTCGATACGTCCTACTGCGTGCCCCGCCTGCGCGAGCAGGGCTGGGCGGTCCACACCGTATACGTCAATACGGGCGGCGCTGGCCCGGCGGAGCGCGACGCGATCCGCCGCCAGGCCACCGCGGTGGGAGCCGTCGAACACCACGACGTGGATGCCCGCCAGCAGGTCTTTGACGAATTCGTCCGCTACCTGATCCAGGGCAACGTGCTCCGCGGGGAGGTTTATCCGCTGAGTGTCGCCGCCGAGCGCACCCAGCAGGCGATCTCTGTGGTGGGGGTGGCCCGGGCCATCGGGGCACGCGCCGTGGCACACGGATCCACGGGCGCCGGCAACGACCAGGTGCGCTTCGATGTCGCGCTCCGCGTCCTCGCGCCCGAACTGGAGATTGTGACGCCCATCCGCGAGGAAGGGCTCACCCGCGACCAGGCGATCGCGTATCTCAACGAACGGAAGCTCCCGGTTCCGGCCCGGGCCGGCTCCTATTCCGTCAATGCCGGCCTGTGGGGCACGACGTGGGGCGGAGGGTGGACTCACGATTCGTGGGCCGGCCCGCCGCCGGAACTGCTTGATCCTCCCGCCGACCCCCCTGCACCTCGCGAAGTCGTCCTGCACTGGGAGCAGGGACTGCCGGTCGCCCTCGACGGAACTCCGCTTGCCGGTCCGGAGCTGGTCGAGTCGCTGAACGCCCTCGCATCCGCGTACGGCTTCGGGCGCGGGATTCACGTCGGCGAAACCGCGCTGGGCATCAAGGGCCGGATCGGCTTCGAGGCCGGTGCCGCGCTGGTCCTGATCGGTGCCCATCGCGAGCTGGAGAAGCTCGTGCTCACCAAGTGGCAGGCGTTCTGGAAGGACCAGCTTGCCCGCTTCTACGGTGACCGCCTGCACGAGGGTCAGTACTTTGACCCGGCGCTCCGAGATATCGAGGCGCTCATCACGAGCTCCCAGAGCCGCGTCACCGGCGAGACGCGAGTGCGATTCGCCCCCGGCAGGTTCCAGGTGGTGGGCGCTCGGAGTCCCCACTCGATGATGGATCGTTCCGTCGCCACGTATGGCGAGGAGAACCTGCTCTGGACCGGGGAGGAGGCCCGCGATTTTGCCCGGGTGGCGGCCATTCCGTCGCTGCTGGCCCGCCGGGCAGGGCGGGGTGCCTGATGGTCACCACGACCCGTGTCCGCCTCGACCGCATCGCCTCCTCGACCCGGAACGCGCACCTCTCGCCTGAGGTGATCGTGGGGAACGACATCCTGGCCGCTGAGGGGTATGTCCTCGCGGTCCGGATTCTCGAGGACAAGTCTACGTACAACACCGTGGAAGACCTGTCAGGGCGAATGGTCTCGCTGCGCAAGGGCGACGTCCTGGCCGGGACGCTCGGCAGTCGACGGGCCCTCCGCGGCTACGCCGGTGAGGTGCCGTCCCACCTTGCCGTTGGGGACACCATCGAAGTCCTGAACCTCGGCGGGATTCTCGGCCGCTGCACGTCGATGAACCCCGAGATCGGACCGCCATTCAAGGCGGAGGTGCTCGGAGCGATCCTGGCGTTTCCTGCCCTTGGGGATCGGATCGGGCGCCCGGCGCACATTCGGGACAGCGCGGTGCCCACGGCGGAAGTCCTCGAAGGCTCGGTGCCGGTTGTCTATGTGGCCGGGACGTGCATGAACGCTGGCAAGACCGTGGCCGCGACCGAACTGGTGCGGGGGCTCGCGCGGAGCGGTCTGAAGGTCGCCGCCGCCAAGCTGACCGGCGTGTCCCTGATGCGGGACACCCTGGCGATGCAGGACGCCGGAGCGGCCGTGGCGTTGACGTTCAACGATGCCGGGGCGGCGAGCACGCGGGCCGGGATGACCGTACCCGTCGCGAAGGGGATATTCAACCGGCTCATGAAATCCGCCCGCCCGGACGTCATTGTCGCCGAGCTGGGAGATGGCATTCTGGGCGAGTACGGCGTTCAGGATATCCTCCGCGATCCTGACCTGTCGCGGCTCGGTGCCGCGTGGGTGATGGCGGCACCCGATCCGGTCGGGTGTTGGGGCGCCGACCAGCTCATGCGCCACACCTTCGGCCTTTCCATCACCGCGCTCACCGGTCCGGCGACCGACAATGAAGTCGGCCGCGACTACATCCGGGCCTCACTCGGCATACCGGCTCACAATGCGCTGCGCGACGCCGATGGCCTTCTCGGCGTCGTGCGGGCTGCTCTGGAGGCGAGGTGAGAGCGGCCCTGATCGGGGGGGCCGGTTACGTCGGCGGTGAGCTGCTCCGCATCCTGTTGCAGCATCCGGAGGTGACCGAGCTCGTCGCCACAAGCCGGAGCCAGGCCGGCAAGCCGATCGCCGACATCCACCCGGCACTCGCGAGCCTCACCGACGCGCGGTTCAGCGGGCTCGGGGCCGGAGAGGCCGCCCGGCACCGGGATGTCGTGTTTCTCGCGCTCGAGCATGGGGAATCCGCGCGGGTGGCATCCGAAGTATTCGAGGCCGCGCCCGGGTTGGTCGTCGACCTGGCCGCCGACTTCCGGGTGCGCGACCTCCGGCTCTACGAGCGGTTCTATGGGCCGCATGCCGCGCCGGAGTTCGTGACCCGCTTCACGTATGCGCTCGCGGATGTGATGGGGCAAAGGCTTGCCGGTGCGACTGCGCTCGCGGCGCCGGGCTGCTTCGCAACCGCGGCGCAGCTGGCGCTCCATCCGTTGGCGACCCTTGGCGTGACGGGAATCCCGGCGCTCTTCGCGGTGACCGGCTCGAGCGGTGCGGGCGTTCACCCGAAGGCCACGACCCACCACCCGACCAGGGCGCATAATCTCTTCGCTTACTCGGTTCTGGGCCATCGTCACGAGGCCGAAGTCCTGCAAGCGTGGCGGGAGTGGACCGGTCGGACCGATGCGGTCGCCCGCCTCATGACGCACTCCGGTCCATTTGTGCGCGGGATCCACCTCACGATGCACGCCACGGTTTCCGGCGCCGCGGCCGGCCAAGTGGCCGATCGGTACGCCGCGGCCTACCGCGGCCGGCCGTTCGTCCGCGTGCTCGCACAGCCCCCTGAACTCACCCACGTCGTCGGCACCAATGAGGTGCATCTGCACGCCGCGGGCGACGCCACCACTGGAGAGGTGCAGGTCATGGTCGTGCTCGACAATCTCATCAAGGGCGCCGGCGGCCAGGCGGTGCAGGCGATGAACCTCGCACTCGGGCTCGACGAGCGGGCGGGGCTCCGGCTGACGGGCGCATTCCCATGCTGAAGGCCGAGCAGCGGGCATCGAAAAACGCCGGCGGGTCGGCCCTGCTGCCGGTCTATGCCCAGATGCCGGTGCGACCGGTGTCGGGCCGCGGCTCCTGGCTGATCGACGAGGACGGTCTTGAGTGGCTGGACGCCTACGGCGGGCATGCCGTCGCCGCGACCGGCCACAGCCATCCGCGCGTCGTGCAGGCGATCGCGGATCAGGCCGCGCGGCTGCTGTTCTACTCCACCGCTGTCCCGCATCCCAACCGGGAACGGCTGGCCGCCCGGCTGGCGGAACTGTGTCCCGAACCGCTCGACCGGGTGTTCTTCTGCAATTCGGGGGCGGAAGCCAACGAGAATGCCCTGCACCTGGCACGCCGCAGGACCGGGCGGATCGCGGTCGCCTCGGTGACCGGAGGATGGCACGGGCGAACGGTGGCCACCCTCGCGTGTTGCGATGGCCCCGGCTATGAGGCAACCGCCCGCCGGGCCGGCATCGCGCTCTCGCGCCGCGTGGCGTTCAACGATGTGGCGTCACTCGATGCGGTCCTCGATGAGTCCATCGCGGCACTGATCGTGGAGCCGGTGCAGGGCATGGCTGGCGCGAGGGATTGCAGCGCCGAGTTCCTCCATGCCGCCCGGCGGATCTGCACCGAGCGCGGCGTCGCGCTCATCTTCGATGAGATACAGTGCGGCGTGGGCCGGACCGGTCAGTTCACAGCCGCCGAGTCCTTCGGGGTCACGCCTGACCTCCTGACCCTGGCAAAAGGTCTTGCCTCGGGGATACCGATCGGTGCCGTCATCGCGACCCAGGACGTGACTGAGGGCATCGCAGTGGGCGATCTCGGCAGCACCTTCGGCGGCGGACCGGTCCCCTGTGCCGCGGCACTGGCGACACTCGATGTTCTGGCCGACGAGCAGCTGCCGGCCAATGCCCGCCGGGTCGGCGCCCACCTCACGGCCGGTGCGCTCGCCCTCGGCGCCCGGAGAGTCTGGGGCCGTGGACTGCTGTTGGGGCTCGATTTCGGCCGGAGCGCCAGGGAGATTCAATCGGCGCTCTTCGCCCACCGGATCCTGACCGGCACCTCTGCCGATCCGAACGTGCTGCGCCTGCTGCCACCGCTCTCGTTCTCGATCTCCGAGGCCGACCGCCTCCTGGGCGGATTGCGCGAGGTTCTGGCGTGACCAAGCGCGACTTTTTGGCAGTGGAGGATTGGTCGCCCGGCGAAATCGAGGCGCTCTTCCAGCTGGCGGCTCGCGTGAAGCGGGGCGAGATAAAGGGAGGCCTGGAGCGGAAGATCCTGGCGATGGTGTTCCTCGATCCGAGCCTCCGCACCCGCACCAGCTTCGAGGCCGCGATGTTTCTTCACGGCGGGCACGCCGTGGTGCTGGAACCTGGGAAGGGCAGCTGGGCGCTCGAGACCGAGGACGGGGTAGTCATGGACCAGGACTCCGTCGAGCACGTGACGGAGGCCGCGCGCGTGCTAGGGCGCTACGCAGATGCCCTCGCGGTGCGCGCCTTTCCCCGCGGCGCGGAATGGGCCGCGGCCAGGAAGGACGCGGTGATCCGGAAGTTTGCGCAGCACTGCGAGCGGCCGGTGATCAACCTGGAATCTGCCCGGCGCCATCCGTGCCAGGAGCTTGCGGACGCGTTCACTCTGCGCGAACGGCTTGGGGAGACTCATGGGAAGCGCTTCGTGCTCACATGGGCGTGGCACCCGAAGGCGCTGCCCACGGCGGTGCCGGTCAGCGCAGCCCTCGCCGCCGCCCGCATGGGGATGGACGTCACCATCGCGGCGCCCGAGGGGTGCGATCTGGACCCGGAGGACATGCAGGTGATCCAGGCCACGGCAGGGGAGGCCGGCGCCCGCCCCGTGACCATAGTGAACGATCAGGACGCGGCGATGTCGGGGGCGGATGCCGTGTATGCCAAGTCGTGGGGGCCGGTGGCCTTCTATGGGCACCCGGAACAGCAGCGCTCCTATTTCGACCGGCACCGGGATTGGCGGCTCACGGCGGACCGGGTTCGTGCGACGCGGAACGGCAAGGCGATCGTCATGCACTGCCTGCCCGTCCGCCGCAACGTGGAAATCGACGACGCGGTCCTCGATGGACCCAATGCCGTCGTGGTGGATGAAGCGGAGAATCGCCTGCACGTGCAGCGGGCGCTTCTGCTCGCATTGCTCCGCAACGGGGCGTGAATCTCGGAGGAGTTCAACATTGTCGATCGACACTTCAAAGGGCATCGCTGGCCTCAAGGGGGCCCTGCGTTACGTTCGCGCCTATCGCGACCAGGTCTTCGTGGTGAAACTGGGCGGCGAAGTGCTCGCGGACCTCGAGGCACTCGATGGAGTGGCCGCCCAGGTCTCGCTGCTTTCCAGTCTCGGCATCCGTCTCGTGGTGGTCCATGGCGGAGGGCCGCAGGCGACCGCCCTGAGCCGGCGGCTGGGGCACGAGCCGCGGATGGTCGCCGGCCGCCGGGTGACCGACGACGAGGCGCTGGGCGTTGCCAAGATGGTCTACGCCGGGCAGCTCAACGTGGATCTCCTCGCCGCGTTGCGCGAACACCATGTGCAGGGGGTCGGATTGAGCGGAGTGGATGCCGACCTGCTCACGGCGCACCGCCGCCCTCCGGTCCAGACAGTGGATGACTCGGGCGCTTCGATCACGCTCGATTTCGGACACGTCGGCGACATCGACCGCGTGGATCCTCGCGTGCTGGTCACGCTGCTCGATGCGCGGTTCGTCCCGGTCGTGGCCAGCCTGGCGGGCGACGACGACGGGCGCGTCTATAACGTCAACGCGGATACAGTCGCCGAGGCGCTGGCGGTGGCGCTTCGGGCGCAGAAGCTCATCTTCCTCACCGGGGCGCCGGGAGTGTTGCGGGACCGGGACGATCCCACGAGCCTCGTCGCATTCGCCGACCCCGATGACCTGGCCAGCCTGATGTCCAACGGGGCGATTGCCGGCGGGATGCGGCCCAAGGTCGAGGCCTGCATTCGGGCGGCGACGGGCGGCGTCGAGCGCACCCACATCATCGACGGCCGTGCTCCCGACGCGATCCTCCTCGAAGTCTTCACTGGTGCCGGCTGCGGCACGATGATCGTGGGGCGAAAGGAAAAGGCGACCTACCTTGGCGTCGACCTGGCCGACTGAAATCCTGCTCCTGCGGGACCTGGTCGCGATCCCTTCGGTCAGCGGGGACGAGGAGGGCGTGGCACGGCTTGTGGAGGAGACCGTGCGGGGATGGGGGCTCCCGGTCGCGCGCGATGAGACCGGCGTGCGCCTGCGCATCGCGGGGCGGAAGGCCGGCCCAACCCTGGCGTTCGTGTCACACCTCGACGTCGTCCCGCCCGGTGCAGGATGGACGCGCGACCCGTTCACACCCGTCATCGAGGGCACCATGCTTCATGGGCGTGGCGCGGGCGATGCCAAGGCGTCGGTCGCCGCCATGCTCGTCTCCGCGATGGACGTGGCGCAGGAGGGTGGGCCGGCACGCGGCGACCTCCTCCTGCTCCTCGGATTCGGCGAGGAGACGCGCAACACAAGCATGCCGGACCTCGTCGCCCGCGCCGGGCCGGTGAACGCGGCCGTGGTCGGGGAGCCGACGAATCTCGACTTCGCCGTCGCCCAGCGGGGATTGATGATGGTGGATCTCGTGGCGCACGGGGACCAGCGCCACGCCGGCAGGGTGAGCGAGGACGGTCCGTTCACCAATGCGCTGGTACTGTTGAGCCGGGATCTGGTGAAACTCGAAGGGCTCTTCCGCGACCGGCCGCACTTGCTGCTGGGCCATCCGACCGTCACCCCAACGATGGTCGAAGCAGGGGTAAGCCGGAATGTCACGCCACCGCGCGCCCGGGCGATTCTCGACGTCCGAAGCACGCCGGCCTGGACGCACGCCGAGCTTGCCGATGCACTCAGTCAGGCGCTGGACTGCGAGGTGCTCGTGACGTCGGACCGGCTCGTGCCCTGTGAGACGAGGTTGGACTCCCCGCTTCTCGCGGCCGCCAGTCGGGTCCGGCCCCAGGCGCGGCATTACGGCAGCCCGACCTGCTCCGACTGGGTATTCCTCCGCGAGGCCGACGGGTTCAAGTGCGGTCCGGGGACGAGCAGCCGCTCGCACACGCCGGATGAATGCGTGGACCTGCGCGAGGTGACGGCCGCGCGCCGCTTCTACGCGGATCTCGCCCGGGCGTACCTGCAATGAGCCCCCGCCGCCGCCCGAGAACGCTGTGGTCGTCCGGGGAAATCGACCCGCGCATGCTGACGTATACGATCGGCGAGGACCGGGGGTGGGACCTGCGCCTGCTGCCGTGGGATGTGTACGGCAGCCTCGGGCACGTCGAAGGGCTCCGGGCCTCGCGACTGCTTTCGACACGCACGCACCTGCGCCTGCGGGCCGGACTGCGCGCTGCCCTCCGTGCGATCGAGGACGGCAAACTCACCATCGACCTCGTCCACGAGGACGCGCATACCGCTGTCGAGGACTGGCTCACGCGCCGGCACGGAATATCCGGGGAACAACTGCACACCGGCCGATCCCGGAATGATCAGGTCGCCGTGGACATCCGCCTGTACCTCAAGGAGATGCTTCTCGAACTGCACGCGATCGGTACGGACCTGATCGAGGCGCTCGGTCGCCTTGCCGCCCGGCACGCCACCGTGCTCTGGCCCGGCTACACCCACACCCGGCGCGCAATGCCCTCGAGCGTCGGGCTGTGGGCTGCCGCATACGGAGAAAGCCTGCTGGACACGCTCGAATCCCTGCCTGCGCTATGGGCGCGGGTGGACCGCTGCCCGCTCGGTAGTGCGGCCGGGTACGGTGTGCCGCTCGACCTGAACCGGGAGGCCACTGCCCGGGCGCTTGGCTTCGGCGCCGTCGAGCACAACGTGGCCGCCGTCCAGCTCGGAAGGGGAAAGCTCGAAGCTGCCGTCCTTGCCTGGTGCGGGGAGCTGGGCCATGACCTCGGCCGTCTGAGCGCGGACGTCATCCTGTTCAGCGCGGAGGAGTACGGCTACCTGACATTGCCGGTGGCGCTCTCCACCGGGTCCAGCATCATGCCTCACAAGCGGAATCCCGACCTGTTTGAGTTGACGCGGGCGCGCTCGGCTGGAGTCGCGGGGGATCACGCCGCCGTGCGGTACCTGGCAGGCGGGCTGCCCGGAGGGTACCACCGGGATTTCCAGCTCCTCAAGGAGCCGCTCATCCGCGGGACGACGCGAACGCTGGAGATGCTCGAGATGATGGTGGTGGCCGTGCCGTCGATCAGCATCAATCGGGAGCGCTGCGCTGCCGCGATTCACAATGGGACCCTCGCCACAGACGAGGTGATGCGACGCGTTGAAGCCGGCACGCCATTTCGCCGTGCCTACCGCGAAGTCGCCGATGAGCTCGCGCGAGGCGCGGTATTCCCGTCTCCCTCGAAGCAGGAGATCCTGGCGAGACGCCGGTCGACAGGTGGACTCGGGAATCTCGGCCTGGCGCATCTGCGGGGTCGTCTGCGGGCGACCCGGGCCTGGGCGATCCGGGAGCGCCGCCGGTTCGAATCCGCCCTCCGTCGTCTCGCGGGCCCTCCCCCCGGGAAGAAGCCGTGACCGGCGATCGACGCCAGCGGCACCTGAAGATTCTGGAGCTGATCAGCACCCGCTCCATCCGGACCCAGGAGGAGCTGGCCGACGCGCTGGCACAGGAAGGGTGGGAGGTGACCCAGTCCTCCGTCAGCCGCGACATCTCCGCGCTGCACCTCGTGAAAGTGGACGGCGCCTATCGCCGCCCGGTGGTGGTCGGCCGGCCGAGTGACGATCCCGACCAGCGGCGGATCGCGGAGGGGCTGATCGGCGTGGAACCGGCGGGAGATTCGCTCATCGTGCTCCGGACGCCACCCGGTGAAGCGAACCGTGTCGGCGCGGCGCTGGATCGCCTGGCCTGGGCGGAAGTGGTGGGGACGATTGCCGGCGACGATACGATCTTCATTGCCGTGCGGGATGCGGTGGCCCAGCGCGCGGTGATGCGCGAACTGCGGAAACTGGCGGCACTTCGATGAGGTGCCCTGGATGAGGTGAGCTTCCTTCTTTCGTCTTACTGCCGGACTCCTTCCTCCTTTCTCATCTGTCGGGTTCTTTTCCGTACCGCACTGCCGTCATCTCCGCCAGGATTTCAAGCGCGGTTTCCGCCGGCCCCCGGCCGCCCAGGTCGAGGCCGATCGGCCCGTGGAGGCGCGCGAGCTCCGCGTCCGTGAGGCCGGCCTCGCGGAGGCGGTGCCGGCGTGCTCCCTGCGTCTTCCGGGAGCCCAGCGCACCGACGTACGCCGCGGGCGAGCGAAGTGCCAGCATCAGCGCCGGGTCATCGAACTTGGGGTCGTGCGTCAGCACGCAGACGTACGTCGCGGAATCAAGCCCGATTCGAGCGAACGCCTCCGCCGGCCATCCGTGCACGAGGTCATCGGCGTCCGGGAAGCGTTCCCGGGTGAGGAATGCGGGCCGCCCGTCTACCACGAGGGTCCGATACCCCAGTGTTCGGGCCAGCGGAACCAGCGCCGCGGCAAGGTGCACACCCCCGACGATGACCAGTCGCGGCGGGCGGGGGAACACCTCGAGAAAGACCGGAACCTCGCCGGCGGGGAACGGGACCCGCACCGTGCGTGACCGCTGGTGGCGGAGTGCCTCGAGTGCGGCGGCAACGAGCGGGGACTTCGGGCTGTCCGCATCCTCACGGATGACAGTGGGCCTGCCGAGATCTTCGCCTTCCAGCGGGGACGCCACCACGACCCCACCGGGGCCCCTCGCCGCCGCGATCACCGCGTCGGGAACGGAAGGCTGGACGAGCACCTCAATGGTGCCCCCGCACGCCAGTCCCACCTCCCAGGCGCGCTCGTCGGTCACTCCGTACCGGACCAGCCGCGGTGTCCCCCGCCTCAGGGCGGCAGCGATTTCCTCCGCCACGGCCGCCTCCACGCAGCCTCCGGAGACCGACCCTGCAACGCCTCCCTCTGCCGTTGCCAGCAGGCAGGCTCCTTCGGGTCTCGGGGCAGATCCCCACACGGAGGTCACGACGCCGCGGCCGACAGGACCACGCGCACTCAGTCGGTCGAGGTCGGAGAGCAGGTCACGCATCGGCGGCGGTCAGCGGTTGCGTCCGTAGCGCTCGTGGCTGGAGACCCAGTCGGAGGACGAGATCGCCGAGGCCAGGGAGATTTCGCCCGCGAGCACCACGCCGGCGATGATTTCGGCGAGCTTGTTGACCTTCCCCTTGCCGCGGCAGCCCAGCATCTCGAGGCACTCGTTCTGGGTGGGAAGGCCGGTTCCGCCGCCGTGGGTTGCGACGATGAGCGAGGGAATGGTGATGGACAGGTACATGTCGCGATCGGGCGTAAGCTCGGCGTAAAGAATGGCTGCCGACGACTCCGCCACATTGGCGACGTCCTGGCCAGTCGCGATGAACATCGCAGTGATGCCGTTGGCGGAGTGGGCGCCGTTGTTGTTCGCGCCGCTCAGGAAGGCGCCCACATTCGCCACGCCGTGATGATAGACGAGGCTCTCGGGCTCCACGCGCATCTGCTGGATCAGCACGTCGCGCGGGACGGTCACTTCGGCCGTGACGCGCTTGCCCCGGGTCCGCATGATGTTGATCTGGGACGCCTTCTTGTCGGTGGCAAAATTCGACTCGAGGTAGAAGTGCTTGATGCCGGCATAGTTGTCCAGGATCCAGCTGCACGCGGCGAAAGTCGCACGGCCGACCATGTTCTGGCCCGCGGCATCCCCCGTCGTGTAGTTGAACCGCAGGAAGACGAACTTGTTGGCGAGGTAGGGGTCGATGTACTGGAGCCGCGCGACACTCGAGGTGGCCTCCGCTTCCTCCCGAATCTTCGCCGTGTTCTCCCCGACCCACCGAACGAATTCCCGGCACGCGCGCGCGTCTTCGAATACGAACACAGGCGCCCGCTGCATCGCATCGCCCACGATCGTACACCGGGCGCCACCCGACAGGTTGACCACCTTCATGCCGCGGTTGTAGGACGCGACCAGCGTGCCCTCCGACGTGGCCAGGGGCACGAAGAAATCTCCCTGCGCGTGCTCGCCGTGAATGGTGAGGGGTCCCGCGATGCCCAGCGGAATCTGGGCGACACCGGTGAAATGCTCGCAGTTCCCCTGGACCCTGTGGGCATCGAATGAAAACCGGGTCACGTGATCGAGCGTCGCGCCGGTCTGACTCCGGATGAAATCCTGTCGTGCCCGGATCGCAGCCTCCCCGTAGTCGTCCTTCGCATCCCGGGGTATCCGGACCAGCTGTTCGGTCTCTGCCTGGATCGAGTCCTCCACGTCGAAGCTCAGTTTCCCGAATGGCCTGGTCTTGACCGCAATGTCGACCATGTGCTTTCCCGGGGTGAGATGCGGGGACTGGACGACCAGCGTCAGGATCGCCCCGAGGGGAAACTCGATCGGCGCGTCCGGATGGACGGCGCTGCCTTGGATGATCCGGCTGTCGCCCAGGTGAATCGCGACTGCGTCGCGCGGGATTGAGGTGTTGTCAATCGCGACGCTGAGGAGCTCGGTGACTTCGGCGTTGCTCAGCCGATTCTTGATGGCGAACCTCACCCCATGCTCGACATTGGTCAGGCTGCCGAGGGTGTAGAGCTTCTTGAGCAGGAGGGTCGGGATGAACATCGGGCGGTCTCCACGGAGCGCAGGAGCGGGGAACGGTGGTCGCGTATGTAGTTATCTACCACGGAATTGCGGCAGCCGCCAGCGGAACCGGATCCACGCGGCGCGGTGCGGAGCGGGCCGGATTGCCGCAATGCGGCATCCAGGCTTGACTTTTTGCCGCAATGCGGTATCTTCCCGCCACGACCCAGGAGGCAGGGATGGCCCGGCTGGTCAAGCGGTACGGCGGCGGTAGCCGCAAGCTCTACGACACTGAGGAGAGCCGGTATGTCTCGCTTGGCGAGCTTGCCGGCTGGGTCCGCGGCGGGCAGGACGTGCGGGTGGTCGAGAGCGCGGGCGGAGAGGACGTCACGCGGCAGGTGTTGGCCCAGGTGATCCTCGAGGGAGAGAAGCGCGGGATCGCCTTCCTCTCCGCCGACCTGCTGCACGCGGTGATCCGGCGCGGCGAGGCGGCTGTGGCGGCCCGGGTCGAGCAGTTGCAGCACGGCGTAGACCGGATCGTGCGCAACTCGATTGAACACATCGGGCCGGTGCGTGAGGCCAGGTCGGAGGTCGACGCCTTGCGGGACGGTATTGCCAGTCTCGAGCGATCGCTGGCCGAGCTCGAACGGACAACAGTCAGTCGGAAGCGGGCACCGGGAGGTGCCCGGCAGGTGAAGGGCAAGCGGACGGCCCACCGCCGCCGCAGATAGGCGCCAGCGGCCAGGCCGGCCGAAGCGCACAGTAGCTCACCCCGGGCCGCGCGGCGGTCCGTACTCAGGAGGAAGGTATGCCACGCACTACCAGGAAGACTCCGGTGCTCACCGTGAGGGAGAATGCCCAGCACATCTGGCTCGCCGGTCTCGGCGCGCTGGCCACGGCGGGCGAAGAGGGTGGTCGGCTCTTCGAGCAGCTCGTGAAGAAGGGCTCGCACATCGAAAAGATGAACAAGGCGCGCCTGGCAAACGTGCTCGAGAAGGCTCAGGGCAGGGCGCGCGCTCTCCGTGGTGATGCGGAGACGGCGGTCGAGCGGCTCGCCGCCCCCATCGATCGCGGGGTCTCGACGGCGCTCAATAAGCTCGGCGTGCCGACGCGCAAGGAGATCATGGCCCTGACCCGTCGGGTCGAAGAGCTGACTCGCACGGTGGAGCAGAAGAAGGCCAAGGCGCGGACCCGCGCCCGCCGCGTCGCGAAGTAGCCCGGCTCGCCGGAGGAGCCGCCATGCCTCCCCGGGCACGGCAGAAGCCAAAGCCCCGCCGCCGGATCGGCCTCGCGTTGGCCGGCGGTGGCCCGGAGGGCGCCGTCTATGAGATCGGCGCGCTCCGGGCCCTGGATGAAGCACTGGACGGGCTCAACCTGCAGGACGCCGACATCTACGTCGGGGTCAGTGCGGGCGCATTCATCGCTTCTTCGCTCGCCAACGACATCACGACAGTGCAGCTGGTCCGGGCGCTCGTGAAGCACGAACCCGGCGAGCATCCCTTCGTCCCCCAGACGTTCTTCACTCCCAATTACCGCGAATGGGCCCGCCGCAGCATCATGCTGCCGAGGCTGTTCGCCGACGCGATGTTGGAATTCCGCCGCGGCCCTGAAGAACAGACGCTCTTCGAGTCGCTGACCCGCCTCACCCGGGCGCTTCCCATTGGCCTCTTCGATAACAGGCCGATCCAGCGCTATCTCGAGCGCACCTTCACCATCAAGGACCGCACCGATGATTTCCGGAAGCTGCGCCACAAGCTTATCGTCGTCGCAGCCGATCTGGACAGCGGCCGCCCCATCTTGTTCGGCGGCGAGGGATGGGATCACGTCCCCATCTCGGTCGCGGTGCAGGCGAGCACCGCGGTGCCCGGGTTCTATCCGCCGGTGGAGGTCGACGGGCGGAGTTGTGTGGATGGCATCCTGCTGAAGACGTTGCACGCTTCCGTGGCCCTGGATACAGGCGTGGACTTGCTCGTCTGCGTCAACCCGATGGTGCCGGCCGATATCCGCGGCGCGGTGAGCGACGGCCGGCTGCGCGAGGGGGCACTCCTCCGGAAGGGGCTCCCGACGGTCCTCAGTCAGACCATCCGCACCCTGATACACTCGCGTCTCGAGGTCGGGATGGCGGCGTATCGCACGCGGTATCCGGATTCAGAGGTGCTGCTCTTCCAACCTGCGCGGGACGAATTCGACCTCTTCTTCAGCAACATCTTCAGCTTCCGGTCGCGTCGCCGGGTGGTCGAGCAGGCCTATCAGGCGACCCGGCGCGATCTGTGGGCCCGGCGTCATGAGCTGAAGCCGCAGCTGGCGCGACACGGGATCACGCTCCGCGAGGATCTCCTCTCAGCGCCGCGCGACGTCTGGATGAGCGTGGGATTGGACCATTTCAGCGAGCGCGATCCGGTCACGAGCGAGTTCGAGGCCGCGCTGGGCCGGCTGGAGGTGGCGGTCACCGGCGAGTACCGGCTGCCACCGCCCAGCTTACCGCGGCGGTAGGGGGCGCTCCGCCAATCGCCAGAGGAAGGCACCCTGGCGTTCATTCCATTGTTTCCGAGGGATCCCCCGCACACCGTAGGGCGGTTTCCGGAAGCGCCGAGCCAGGGACAGGAGCGGCCATCCCAGCGGCAGGTAGAAGCCGATGAGATCCCAGTCGCGAAGCACCCGGTGGAGCGCGTTGCGCGCCGGCGGCCGATAGAAATCCCGCTCCTTTCGCAGGAAGGCCACCGGCCACCCCGTTGGCAGAATCCAGCGCAACCTCCCCCAGCCGGCCTTGAGTGACTTCCACAGACCCGGCCCATCGTACGGGTGCTTGCCGTGGATCGCCACCAGGTCGTCCAGCTCCTGCTGCATGTCCTGCCGGATATGCTCCGCCACCCGCTGAAGGACAGCCCGATCCGGCTGCGCAAGATCGTCGAGCCCGCTCGCCCGTACCCGCGTCGCAATGTCCAGCGGCGCTCCGATGACAAAAATCGTCCGCGCCGGAAACGCCAGGTACCAGATCCAGGGGAAGATGATGGCCAGGAGACCGGCCGGGAGCGGGAGAAATGGCACGGCGAAGGCGCGCTGCATTACCCGGTCGAGCGGCGGGAAGACGTAGCCATACGGATTGATCCACTCCGCGTTGACCATGTAGAGCGGATAAACCGGGATGCCATGCTTCGCGGCGAGCACCACGAAGCTCGTGCTGAAGCGCTGCAGCTGGTAGCGCCGGTTGAAGCCCTTGCCGATGCCCGGCACGCCCTCGGGGAAATACAGGATCCGGTCCCCGCGGGCGAGCAGCCGGTCGAAGTTGTCGAAGAGCATGTCGACGCCGCCGCCGCGCCGCCAGAAGTTGTCGATCCCGAACGGCCGCATCCACCAGGTATAGGACAGCTCCTTCTCATAGACCGTTCGGAGCTTGCGCGCCGGGTCGTAACCGTCGAGCCGCCAGAGCTCGGCGTCGAAGATGATCGCGTCGTAGGGGAATGCGTTGCCGCTGTGGTTGGCGGCGAGAATCACTGGGCCGGCCGCAGGCAGGTGCTCCAGGCCGAAGATGACGGGGCGGAAATAATGGTGCAGGATCGGCTCGAGAACGTCCTCGAGCATGGCGCGAGTGAACCTCGGATCGAACGGCTCGTAGGGCTCCGGGATGTCGGCAGGCGAAAGCGTCGCGGGTTCGCGCACGTTCAGGCCCCGCGGCGGACTGCCAGGACCAGCGCGATCACGAAGAACGGCACCCAGAGCGGCCATGCATGGGTACCGGCGAACGCCATGATGATGGCGCCGGCCACAAGGGAGAAGCCCGCGATCAGCGTGCCGCGGAGCCCCGCGAACGGGTTCTCGGTGCTCCGCTTGGTGGTCTTTTCGAGTACCCGGAGGCCCTCGGTGACGAGGAGCGGCATCTTCACCATCGCGTCGACCAGGTCGGGCGCCCCTCGCAGGCCCTCCTGCACCAGCCGCACCGGGCTGAACTGCTGAATGAAGACCCGGCGCACGTGGCGTTTGGAGACCTCCGCAACGTCGAATCCCGGCAGCAGGAGCTGGCCAACCCCCTCGAATGTGATCAGCGCCTTGACCATCAGCACCATCTCGACCGGAAAGAACATGCGGTACTCGGCTCCGCGGGTCACCGACTCCATGATCAGCTGGCCGAGCGAGAACGTGTCGAAGTTGGCGCTCCGGCGCCACCGGCTCGAGATCTCCGCGACGTCGCGCCGGAAGCCGGACGGATCGCCACCGCGTCCCGGGTCCGCGGCGGCAGACAGATAGCGCGCCGCATTCTCCGCGTCTCCCATCACGAGCGAGTAGTAATAGTAGAGCAGCGTGCGTCGCAGTTCGTCGTGCAGGCGGCCCACCATGCCGAGATCGATGAACCCGGCCTTCGGGCCGGGGAGCACCAGCAGGTTGCCGGGGTGGAGGTCCGCGTGGAAGAATCCGTCCCGGTAGATCATCCGGATGATGGCTTCCGCGCCGAGGTCCACGAGTCGCTCACGCTCGGCAAGCGGCATGGCCTGCACGCGAGGCGTGTCGGGGCGATGCCCGTCGAAGAACTCCATCGTCAGCACACGCGGCCCGCTGTATTCCCGGTAAATCTTCGGGAAGACGATGCCGGGCTCATCCCGGAAATTGGCCGCGAAAGTCTCCGCGTTGTCCGCCTCGCGGCGGAGGTCGACCTCACGAAGCGTGTACTCGGTGAATTCCCGGATGATTCGCTTGGGGCCGTAGCGCGGGAACGCGATTTCCAGCAGCGAACCCGCCAGCCCCAGCAGTTTCGCATCCCGCCTGAGGACCGCCGGGATCCCGGGCTTTACCGCCTTCACGATGACCTTGTCGCCGCCGACGGTGGTGGCACGATGGGCCTGCCCGATCGAAGCGGACCCGAGCGGCACCTCGTCGATCTCGGCGAACATCTCCCCCAGCGGGCGCCCCAGGTCACGGGCGATGAGCTCGCAAAAGACTGGATACGGGACGGCAGGTAAGGTGCTGAGCAGATGCTTCAGCTCCTCGGTCACCGATTTGGGGAGGATGTCCTCCCGGAGGCTCAGGATCTGGCCCAGCTTGATATAAGTGGGGCCGAGCCGCTCGAGGCGTCGGCGGAGCTGTACAGGAAACGGCTGATCCCGGAGCCCGCGGTCGAGGAACGGTCGGGTGCATGCGTTGAGCAGGCGCTCGAAGAAGAAGAGGGCGCCGCGACCGGTTCCATCGCGCCGCTTGATTTCGACATCGGCGGAGAGCGCTCCGAAGATCAGGCCGAACAGGTGTCGGTGGGTCGTCAGGAAGCGGCGGAAGAGCCCCTGTCGGGGAAGCGAATGGTACACCCCGAATGCAGAAACCGATTCGGGAGGGGGCGAGGAGCGCGCTGGGGCGCCGGTCTCAGGGGAAGTCGCGCTGGGGCGGGGCATCACGGGGTAATAACCGGCCCGAAGCACGCGAGGTCAAGGGGAGTGCGCGTCCGGGAGTGTGCGGGCGTATGCCGGAAAGCGAAATCGCATTTCGGGGCCGAGGAGCCCCCCGTGTCCGAAGCCCGCCAGCGCTTCGGCCGTGAGTCGCTCTCCGGTCATGAGTCGGGGCAGAATCAGGTCGAGCGCCGTGGCCATGCCGAGCACGCCGCACTGCGGGAGCCCCAGCAGCTGCGACTCTCCCAGGCGGCCGAGCCAGAGCATCGAGCCGGGATGTGCCGGCACGCCGCGGCGGACGACCTCGCCGCCGAGTGCCGTGAGTGCCGCGAAGAACGGCGCGAGCGGATTGCCCGCCGAGACACCCCCGATCAGGAGGACCGGCACCTTCCGACCGAGGCTCAACTCCGTGAGGGCGGTGTAGGCCAGGGCCTGTGCGGCAGCCGGTTCCGGCGCGGCGCAGTCGGCGAATCCGGCGAACGAGCCGTCGAGGGCCTCGGCCCGCAGCCGGGCCGCGGCCTCGAACCGCGTCCGCGCTTCCGGTGTGAGGGACTCGGCCGCGATAGCCGCGACACCCATGCGCGCATAACCCAGCACGTCGATGACGGGCCCGCCGTCCCGGGCCAGCATTTCCGCCTCCTCGACGGTTCGCGCCTCCACGACGTGGGGCGCAACCTTGGCGCTCGCCACGACCTCGCCCGCCTCGACCGCCTGCCCGTCGAAGCGGGAGAACACTTCCAGCGGATCGAGGGAATTGATCCGTGACAGCGGTCCCACGGCCACCCGGAGCACGCCCCGTTGAGCTGCAACCAGGTCCACGCGGCTCTGTTTCGCGTCGCGCACGGCAACCCCGCTGCCCGCTACCGCCGCGGCGAGACGCTGTGCGGCATCGTCCTCATGCAGTTCGTCGGAGCCGATCCAGGCGATGGACACCGGAGCGGTGATGAGACGCTCCCGGGCGGCCGCAAGCAGCGCGTCTGAAGCGACCGAGTCGAGACGCGTGCCCTTCGGCAATACACCGGACGGCAGGCTCACTGCGCCGAGCAGCACCGCACCGTCCAGCCGCGCCGCGGTGAGATCAAGCAGCTGGTCCGGGAGCAGGCGAACGGCCCCGGAGGGCCCGAGCGTCGCGAAACGGTCGGCGACGTTGTCCCAGAAGCGGCTGGTGAAATGGCGCAGGGTTTCCTCGACGAGACCGCGCCCCAGTCTCGCGATCATCCCGTGGGTCGTGACCGCGGACCGCCACGCGAGATGCGTGTGCCCGCCGCCAAGAGCATCGAGGTGCACGGTCGTGTTGACTTCGAGAGTGGATCCGGGCGCGGTGCCGTGGGCACGCCACCGCACGGACGCGGGAGGCGCGAGATCGTGCAGCTCGATGTCCAGCGCGACGTGAATCCGGAACACCCCGGCGCCGATCGCGCAGGTGGCCGCATACCGGCCCGGCGCGACGATGCGGAAGTCACGGGCGTCCGGGGTGCAGGTCGCGAGTGTCTGAGGGTCGACGAGGTGCCGCCAGACCGTCTCGCGCGGCAGCGCCAGGGTCGGCGTGCCGGAAAACTCGAGTTGCATCAGGAGGACCGCGGCAGGCGGGTCAGGTCCGCAGGAGTATCCACGTCGGGATTGGCGCCGTCCACGTCGACATACGTCACGAGGTCCGGCGCCCGCGCCAGGGCCGCGCCGAGTCCATGGTCGCCGGTCAGGCCGTCGGCGAGGCCCCACACGTCCCGGTCGAGCAGGATCGGGTGGCCCGGCTCCGCCGGACTCGCCTCATACCGTGGGCGGACGACCGGCCCACCCGCGAGATTCCACGCGGTGAGCACATCCTCGGCGGCCGCGATCGGCACCGCCGGCTGATCCGCGAGGAACACCAGGGCTCCGTCCGGAACCGGATCGAGCATCGCAAGGGCGCCGAGCCCGAGCCTGAGTGAGTGCGACAGCCCTTCCCCCGGATCCGAATTCAGCACCAGCCGGAATCCCGCCTGCCGGGCCAGGTCGATGACCCGATCGTCCCCGGAGCGAACCACCGCCAGCGCGCCGGCGATGGCGCCGCGGTCGCGCAGGGCATTGATGGTCGTGATGACGTGCGCGATCATGGGACGGCCGCGCCAGACGGCGACCAGCTTGTGGCTGCCGAAACGGCTTCCCGAACCGGCGGCGAGCAGGAGAGCGTGCGCGGGCATACGCAACGAAGAATAGCGGGCTTGCCGGGCTGCCGCCGGGACGTGAAGCGGCTCAGCGCAGGATGAAGTAAGTCAGGCCAGCGATGGCCGCGCTCATCGGAATCGTGAGGACCCACGCCCACACAATCGTTCCGGCGACTCCCCAGCGAACCGCCGAGATTCGGCGCGTCGCGCCCACGCCCACGATCGCGCCGGTGATGGTGTGGGTTGTGCTGACGGGCACACCCAGCGCCGACGCGATGAGGATCGTAATGCCCCCCGCCGTCTCCGCGCAGAAACCACCGAACGGACGGAGTTTCGTGATCCGGCTGCCCATCGTCTTGACGATGCGCCAGCCGCCCAGGGCGGTGCCGAGTGCGATGGCCGTGTAGGCCGCCATCTCCACCCACAGCGGAATATGATCGGCAGTTGGGACGTGGAGCAGGCTAAGCCAGCCGGTCTGGTCCACAAAGAGCGCCTGGCTGGCCACGAGCAGGCTGACGATGATGCCCATCGTCTTCTGGGCGTCGTTGGCGCCGTGACTCAGTGAGTAGAGACCGGCCGAGAGTAGCTGCAACCGGCGGAATACCGCGTCGAGGGGCCCTGGGTGCTGGCGGCGGAGGGCCCACGACAGGGCGACGGTCAGCAGCAGTGCGATGGTCATGCCCAGAATCGGGCTGATCACGATGAACAGGATCGGCTTGATCCAGCCAGCCGTGATCAGGGCGACGGCACCGGCCTTGGCCACGGCCGCGCCGCCAAACCCTCCCATCAGGGCGTGCGAGGACGAGCTCGGCAGCCCGAAGTACCAGGTGACCAGGTTCCACGCGATTGCGCCAAGCAGGGCAGCGAGCACGACGTTGGCGTCCACGACAGAGGGCTCGATCAGCCCTTTGCTGATGGTCTTCGCCACCGCGGTCCCGACCGTGAATGCGGCGACGAAATTGAAGAACGCCGCCCACAGCACTGCGACGCCGGGCGACAGCACCCGCGTCGAAACCACGGTAGCGATGGAGTTGGCGCTGTCGTGGAAGCCGTTGATGAAATCGAAGATCAGCGCCACCAGGATGATGACGAGAATCAGGCTGATGGAGGCAGTCATGCTCAGGCGTGCTTGATGAAGACAGACTCGAGCACGTTGGCCACGTCCTCGGCGTAGTCGAGGGTCTTCTCCAGCGTGTCGTAGATCTCCTTCCAGCGGATGACCATCAGCGGATCAGGAGTGCCCTCGAACAGCCGGCCCAGCCACTCGTGGTAGATCGCATCCCCGTCCTCCTCGAGCCCCTTCACGGCGATGCAGGCCTGCATGACGTGGTTGTTCTTCGTCTTCTTGAGGCCGGACACCGCGACGAGCAGTTGCTCGGTCGTCCGATGGATGACTTCCGCCAGAAGGTGCGCCCCCTGGGGAGCATCTCCGGCATGGAACATCTGCACCTTCCTGGCGCAGCCGTCGATCAGGTCCATCACATCGTCAAGCCGCGAGGCGAGCATGTGGATGTCCTCGCGGTCGAGCGGTGTGATGAACGTCCGGTCGAGCCGGGTGACGACTTCGTGGGTCAGGTCGTCGGCCTCGTGTTCCAGTCGCTTGATCGATTCGACCAGCGGCAACCGGTGATCCACGTCGGCCGCAAGGACGTCACGGAGCTGCTTCGCGGCTTCGACGTTACGCTTGGCCACCTCATCGAACAGGTCGAAGAACCGTTCATCCCGCGGCAGAAGTCGCATGAACTCATCCTCAGGAAAGTCACGATTGGGTCTGGCCGGGCGGGAAGATAAGGGCGGGGGCCGGGGTCGCAAGGCAATCCCGTTACCGAGGGCATCTCGGAATGCGGAAGTTCAATCGCTGATGAGAGTTATCAGCTCTTCAGGGCGGGACAGCCAGTAATCCGGGGCGGACGGCGCGAGTTCCTCGCGGGAGAACGGCCCCCACAATACTGCGGCCGTCAGGACGCCCGCACTCCGGCCCGACTGCATGTCGTGGACACTGTCGCCGACGTACACGGTCGTCGACGGGTCTGCGCGCAGCAGGGCGACGGCCTGGTCCACGGGTTCCCGGTGCGGCTTGGGGTTGGTCACGTCATCGGCGCAGACCAGAATGTCGATCGCGTCAACCAACCCGGCGACGCTCAGGCCACGGAGGGCCCCGCCCCGGTTCTTGCTCGTGACGAGCCCGGTCGCACATCCCGCCTCTTTCACGGCCCGCACGACGTCCACGATTCCTGCGTAGACCGACACCCGGCTGTCATGGTGGGCGAGGTTGTAGGTCCGGTAGGTGGCGATCAGCGCATCCATCATTGCCGCGTCTTCAACCAGTTCGGCAAACTGCGCCCGAAGCGGGGTACCTATGCCGCGCAGCCACTCCGCATCGCTCCGCGGCGCCAGCCCATGGACGCTCAGCGTATGGTGATAGGAATCGATGATGAGGCCGATCGAGTCGATCAGCGTTCCGTCGAGATCGAACAGCACGGTCCTGATGCGCGGCATCCCGGTAACGTAGCCGTGCCACGGTGTGCGGGGCAGTCCGCCTCGAAGAGGATGATGCCAACGAGCTGCGGCACGAGCAGGGTTGGTGGCGGATTCGCCGCCGGCAGGCCGTGGATTCGCGACTGGAGCCCGGCGTCGTCCAGCGCGAGCAGATTCTCGACCAGCATCTCCTCGCCGGCCGTGTGACCTCCCGCGGCGAACCGAAGCGCCGCCTGGATTATCGAGGTGAGGGCGGCATCCCGCGCCCGAATGCCGTGCCCCGCAAGGCGGCGCAGCCGCGTGATGAGTCGTCGGCCGGCTTCACTCGCCGGCGTGCCGAGGAATCCGGGTTGCAGGGCCACGCGTAGTCGCGCGCGAACCAGTTCAGCGAGATCCGCCGGCGGGCGAATCGGCGTGTCGCTTCCGATTGCTGCCACCTCGGTGGCCAGTGAGGCCTCCGCAATCCGCCCCTCGATCACGCGCGGCTCATCGGTCCAACGTCCCGCGGCATCCCGCCAGACCACGAAGCCGCTGTGCCGATCGTCTGGTCCGACAAGGGCAATTCCCACGAGGCAGCCACACGAGGACGAGCGCACCCGCGCCGTACCGTTGGATGCTGGACCCCCACCGATGGCGCCCGTCAACTCACTTCGCCAGCGCCAGGCGTCACGGGCTCCGGATGCAAGGCCGAGGCGGGAGGGAAGCAGCGCCTTGATGCCCAGGCGATCCAGGATCCGGAGCCGCCTCTCGATGGCGCGCGTCGGCTCGAATCTGATGACCTCCACCTCGGCGTGCGGTGAGCCGAGTCGGACGGCGCGCCCATCCCGCTGATCGAGGCGAATGGCGGTCCATGGGAGATCGTAGTGCACAACGCGTGCGGCAGCCTGTAAGTCCAGCCCTTCCGCGGCGACATCGGTCGTCACCAGCGTGCGCGGCGCCCCCGGAAGCGTGTGCCGCTGATCCGCGAGGCGCCCGGGCCTGAACCAGCGCAACACATCGGCACGCGGCAGTTCCGTCCTCCCGATGCCGGCCCGGGAGCCGGTGCACCACGCCAGCCAGGGGTCTCCGAGATGTCGGCGAAGATATCCGATCGTTTCGCGGGCCCCGGTGAAGACGATGGTCGTGGCCCGATCCTCGAGCAGCTCCAGCAGGCGTGAAGCCTTGCCGTCTTTCCGCCCAGAGAGGCGAGCCGCCCTTGGCAGGAGCAGGTCAAGCTGCGCGAGATCGCCCGCAACCAGCTCGCTTCCGTCCAGCACCGGTGCCAGCAATTCCCAGAACACCAATTGGGCCGCGGCGCCGCGGGTGAACTGAAGCAGCGCCCGGCGGTTGAGCGGGCGCCCGGCCGTCCGGGCATCCCTCGCATGCGCCAGGAGCGCCTGGTAACGACGTAGCGTCGTGAGGAGGGCGGCAGGGCTCGAGGCGGCCGAGCGGAGCAGGACGAGTCGAACCAACGCGGCAATGGCGGGATCGGAGGAGAGGGCAAGCGTGTCGAGCGCAGGAAGGAGGGGCACGGTACCGCACCTGGGGGTCTCGCTGGTGTGTCGCCCTCCCGGTTTGGCGAGCGTTCCACCGGAAGTCACGATGACCGAGGCCAGGGCGGAGGGCGCATTTCCGGCGCCCAGAGCAAGCCGGAGAGAAGCCACACCTTCGAGCGAGAGCGCGTCGTCTCGCAATCCCAGGTGGAGTTGGTGAAAGAGGTCCGCCGTGCGATTCACGGCCGGGGTGCCGGTCAGGAGAAGTAGCGCCCGGCCAAGCAGCCACGGTGCGAGCGTGCGATAGCGCTTCGTGGCCGGGTTCCGGAACTGGTGACTCTCGTCCACGATCACCAGGCAGGGTTCGCCCGTCGGAACGGCGCCCCGGCTCACCCGCTCATGAGACCACAGATCCAGGTCGATATTCAGTCGCCGGGCCGTGTGCCGCCATTGATCCATCAGCGCGGCTGGCACGATGCACGTTGTCCGGAAACCCCAGGCTCCGGCTACCGCCAGCGCGATGTAGGTCTTGCCGGTCCCGACCGGAGCGGCGCAAAGGCAGGCGCGGTGGCGGCGGAGCACGGCGAGCGCCTGCCGGAAGGCTTGCACCTGCTCGGGCCTGAGCCACGGTGGCGCGGCATCCGGCGCTTCGGGCGGCCCAACTAATTGTGCCATTGCTCGGGCGACCGCCCGGGCGGCAGCCAGCGGACCCGGAATGAGCATCGCCTCCAGAGGGTCCGGAAGCGGCGCCAGGGCCTCAGCGACCACGCGCGGTGCCGACGCCCACCACATTGGCCAGCGCTCTACGAGCGCTCTCGCTCAGCCCGAGAAGCGTCGCGCCGAGCTCATCGATTTCAGCCTGGACCGGTGAGCCTCCGATCGCCCTGCGGGCCAGCACGAGGAACTCGGGATGCGACATCACTGGCGCGGGAAGCGGCAGCGACGAGATCGCGCGGGTATTGAAGCGGGCGTATCCGCCGCTTGCCGGATCCGCGACGGCACGAGCGGCGGATCGCATCCACATCGTGTTGAGCCACGCGCTGAGGGCGAGCGCCTCGTCCGAGGTGCTGCAGCAAATCACATAGCAGCTGTTGAGGGGAATCCAGGCGGTCGAATCGCCCTCCGCCAGCGCCGCAGCCTCGAGCCGCACGGCGAGGTCGGCCCAGACAACGCGAGGCCCCGGCTGGCCGGCCGCCACCCGGAAGAGCTGCCAGGGTGGGCCGCCGTCCGCGTCTCTGCGCCTTGCAAGCGCCCGCGCATGCGGACCGAAGTGTGCCGCAGCTCCAGGTGGAAGTTGCATCATCACCCGGCCGGTCAGGTCGTGAGTCCAGATGATTCGTGCCGTCGGCGATACCGTGAATGCCCGGATGTCTCGCCCCCTGATGGCCGGCCGGAGCATGTCCGGTTCCACCTGTGACGGGGGGTTCAGGAAGAGGTGATTCGCGCCCGTCTTCACGCCGAGGCGGGGTGCAAATCGGGCCGAGAGGGAAGGGAAGTCTCGGAACGAGCCGATCGCCTCGTGTACCGGATCTCTGACAATGATCCATGGCCCTTCGGGCGGAGATGGAATTGTGAAGGTGGCTCCGCTGTCCGAGGCAAGTGTGGTCCGGGGCCGGTGACCCGCGGGTGCGCCGGTCCGGCGCGCGACAACCGCGAGCGGATACACGGTCGCCCGGAAGCTCTCCTCCGAGTCAGCGAGATCCGCCGCGGCGAGCAAGGTGCCCTGCTGAGTCAGCGCAGCCCGTGCCACCGCGCCGTACCCTGCCGTCGCCAGCTTGGCGGGGACCAGAAACGCCAGTACCCCTCCAGGGGCGGTCAACTCCCACCCGCGCTCGAGGAATGCGAGCGCGAGGTCGGGCTGGTGACCGAACCCGCGCCCGCTGCCGGCACGCCACCACCGAAATCGGTTCCGAAGCTCGTGTCGCACCGCGGGCGCGAGCGATTCCGCCCGTACCCACGGCGGGTTCCCGATCACCAGGTCGAATCCGCCGCGCGCCATCACGTCGGCAAAGGCGGTGTCAAAGTCGAACGCGGGAAGGGCTCCGTCGAGGGAAAGCCGGCGGCGCAACACGCGAACTGCACGCAACCCGTCGCGGCAGCCCTTGAGCTCGGCTCGCATTGCCCGGTCGAGTCCTCGCCGCTCGCCGAGCAGGGTCCGCTGGCGACCGGCCTCGAGACACGCGTGCGCCCGTCGCTCCAGGACTCCGATGGCCTGGTCCAGTCGCTCCGCGGCAGCTGCAAGTTCGAGCAGGCGGAGGTGACGCGACGCTTCGCGCTTGGCCCGCCCGCTGGCCATGGCGGCTGCGATTCGCGCGCGGCCCAGCGTCACTCCAAGGCCGCTCGCCCTGACCGGGTGCCGGAGAATCAACCACAGCGGGTCCCGCAGGCTGTCCCCTTGCCGCACGAACGCATCGAGGTTGGGAAGCGGCGCAACGGCCTCAGGATTCCCGTCGGCCTCCCCGGCGATCACGGCCAGCCAGAGCCTCAGTTCGGTCAGGCGCACGGCGGCCGGGTTGAGATCCACCCCGTACAGGTTTCGAGTGAGAATCCGGCGCCGGATCGCGGGCGTCCCGGCGGGCGAACGCAGTGTCGCCAATCGTTCGAGAGCGCCGAGCAGGAAAGCGCCAGACCCCGCTGCCGGGTCGAGAATCGCGATGTCCTCCAGTTGCCCGAGCGCCTCCGGATCGCCCTGATCGAGGCGCCGGAGGGAGTTCGCTTCGGAATCGCCGATCCTCCCTGCTACGAATGCGGCCAGGCCGGCTTCCAGGAGGTCGTGGACCATGGCCGGCGGCGTGTAGTACGTTCCGCTTGCCCGGCGTGTCTCCGGTTCCATCACCCCTTCGAATACGCTGCCCAGCATGTCGGGTGCGATTGCGCTGCC
>DASTCF010000085.1:0-5950 GCA_035711365.1 Gemmatimonadales bacterium | reverse complement strand
CCCGGCTTCACGAAGAACTGCATCTCCATCTGCTCGAACTCGCGGGTCCGGAAGATGAAATTCCCCGGCGTGATCTCGTTCCGGAACGCCTTGCCGATCTGCGCGATGCCGAACGGGATCTTCTGTCTCGAAGCCTGCAGCACATTCAGGTAATTGACGTAGATGCCTTGCGCCGTCTCGGGCCGGAGGTACACCACGGCCGCCGATTCCTCGACCGGCCCCATGAACGTCTTGAACATCAGATTGAACATCCGCGGCTCGGTGAGCTGGCACGTCGAGTGTTCACCCGGCTTCTTGCTGGGTTTCTGCGGGCACTGCGCGTCCTGGATCTTGTCGGCCCGGAACCGGGCCTTGCAGGTCTTGCAGTCCACCAGCGGGTCGGTGAACCCCGCCACGTGGCCGGATGCCTCCCACACCCTCGGGTGCATGAGGATGGCGGCGTCGAGTCCCTCGATGTCGTCCCGCGCGTGGACCATCGCGCGCCACCAGCGTTCCTTGACGTTCTTCTTGAGCTCCACACCGAGCGGCCCGTAGTCCCAGATGGAGCCGAGCCCGCCGTAGATCTCGGACGACTGGAAGACGAAGCCCCGGCGCTTGCAGAGCGACACCAGCTTGTCCATCAGGGTCGTATCGGCCATGCCTGTCACACCTCGATGATCTGGTCGCGCCGCGTGCCGACGCTGACGTAGCGGATCGGCGCCCCCGACAGATCCTGCAGGCGGTCCAGGTAGGCCCGCGCCTCCGGAGGCAGGTCGGCCATGCGGCGTGCATTCCCCAGCGGCTTCCGCCAGCCGGGCAGCACTTCGTAGATCGGATCCACCCGCTCGAGCTGGTGCACTTCGGCCGGCAGCTCTTCGCTCAGCTCGCCGTCCACCCGGTATCCGGTACTCACCGGGATCTCGGCCAGCGTGTCGAGCACGTCGAGCTTGGTCACCGCGAGGCCGGTAAGCCCGTTCACCCGCACCGAGTAACGCACCACGTTCGCATCGAACCAGCCGCAGCGCCGCGGGCGGCCGGTCACGGCGCCGAATTCGCCGCCCAGCTTGCGCAGCTCTTCTCCCGGCTCGCCGGCCGCTTCCGTCGGCAACGGGCCGTTCCCCACCCGGGTCGTGTACGCCTTCACCACGCCGAGCACACCGTCGATCGCCGTGGGACCGATCCCCGATCCCACCGAGGCGCCGCCGGCCGTCGTATTGGAGCTGGTTACGAAGGGGTAGGTCCCGTGGTCCACGTCGAGCAGGGCACCCTGCGCCCCTTCGAGCAGCACTCGCTTGCCGTCCTGCAACGCCCGGTGCACCACGCGGCCGGTGTCCGCCGCGATCGGCAGCAGCCGCGGGGCGAGCCCTTCCACCAGCGCGATGTGCTCCTCCAGCGAAGCCCGGTCGGCCACGCCCATCATCTGGAGGAGCCGGTTGGCGCGCTCCACCCGCTCCGCCAGGAGCTCGCGCAGAGTGCCAGGGTTCCGCAGGTCACCGACCCGGATGCCGCGGCGGCCGTACTTGTCCTCGTAAGTCGGGCCGATGCCCCGCCCCGTCGTCCCGATCTTCTGGCTCTTCTCGCTCGCCACGTCCAGCAGCTTGTGATACGGGAGCACGAGGTGCGCGCGGTCCGAGACGAAGATCCGCCCCGCCGTGACGATCCCGCGGCTCGCGAGATGGTCCAGCTCCTTGAAGAGGGTCTCGGGATCCAGCACGACCCCGTTCCCGATCAGGCAGATCGCCTTCGGATGCAGGATGCCGGACGGAGTCTGCTGGAGGATGAACTGGTCGTCCCCGGTGACGACGGTATGGCCCGCATTGGCGCCGCCCTGGTAGCGCACCACGTAGTCGGCGCGCTCCGCCAGGACATCCACCAGCTTGCCCTTGCCCTCGTCGCCCCATTGCGCGCCGACAACGACCACGCAGCAGGTCTTCCGATCGAACATCGCGGTCTCATTGGGTTGAAGCCAAAGAAAAAGGGCCCCGGCGGGGGCCCTGCATCCTCGGGGAGAAAGTAGCCGGGCCGTCCTCTCAGGTCAATTCGCGATCGCCACCGAGCGGCCCACCAATTCGGCCGTTCGGAACGCCAGGCCGTCGGGGGTGTCCCGCACGGTATGCAGCCGCTTCAGGGTGCTCCAGTCCAGGCGGCTCACCGTGATCGCCGCCGCGCCCGTCCCGGCCAGCGGCTGGCTGTCCGTGAAGATCCAGAGTGGGCGGCGGCGCACGCGGATCCCGTGCACCTGCTCCCGGAGCCGCGAAGCCTCGGCCTCCGCCAGACGGGCGCCCGACGGATCATGCGCCAGCACGTGAACCGGGCCGCGGTCGTCGAGTGTGTCCAGGTTCACCACCTCGGCCCCGAGCAACTGGGGCCCGTGTGCCCGCGCGAACACCCGCGCACCCACCAGGCCGAACTCCTCTGCCCCGGTCACGAGGATGCCCAAGCCGCTGGCCGGTCCGGCCTCGGCGGCCACCAGCGCCGCCAGGAGCCCTGAGCCGTTGTCCCGCGCCCCGACGGTCTCGCCGCGGAGGCCCCCGCGCGCGGCGAGCCCGCAGGCGGCCAGCGCCAGCACGGCGGCGAGGGCGACGGTGTCGGTGTCGATCGGGCCCCAGAGCCGGACGGTGGCGAGCACCGTGTGGACCAGCATCGAGCAGAGGCAGACGACGACCGCGATGACCCGCCCCACCACGGAGTGCCCCTGCGCCTTGGTGTCCACGTGGGCCACGATCCAGCGCCGAACCGGCTCCTCGCCGCGGGTCGCGATCAGGTTCGCGTCCTCGCGGACTCCGCCGCCCAAGGCGGACCAGCCCAGCGCCGTGCCGTACACCAGCACGCCGAGGGCGGAGAGGCCGACGATCCATGCCGCGAGCGCCGCCCATGCCGGTGGACCCGGCAGCGTGCAGAGGGGAATGAGGAGGAGGGTGAGCCAGCCGAGCCCGGCGCCGAACAGGGGAAAGGCATTGAGGCTGGCGGGATGGAACCGGAAGCGCTGTTCCTCGACCCGGAACCCGAGCGTCGTGAAATACTCGGCGAGGAGTCGCCGGGCGTGGGCGGCCCCGGGTGTGCCCGCCTCCCGTGGCGCCGAAAGGAGCACGCTCAGGAGGTCGCGGGCGCGACTCACCCCTTGCTCCGCTTCTTCCCGGCCTTGCCCTCCGGCCCGATTTCGCCGGCTCCGCTCGCCGCGCGGGCGGTCTCGAGGTTGATCACGCCGCGATCGTACAGATCGTTGAGACTCTGCTCGAAGGTCCGCATGCCGTGCTGCTCGCCCTCGGTCATCAGCTTCCGGAGCTCGGGCCACTGCGCGGGATCCTTCAGGCAGTCCCGCACCTCGTGCGTCGCGACCAATACCTCGCACGCCGGCACCCGGCCCTCGCCATCGCTGCGCGGGAGCAGCTGCTGCGACACGATCGCGCGGAGTGCCTCCGAGAGCCGCACCCGGCCGATTTCCCGCTCCTCGGCGGGGAACATCGCCACCACCCGCTCGATGGTCGTGACCACGTCCGGCGTCGGGAGAGTCGAGATCACGAGATGTCCGGTCTCCGCGGCCTTGATCGCGATGTCGGCGGTCTCCGGCTCCCGCATCTCGCTCAGCACGACCACGTCCGGGTCCTGCCGCAGGGCAGCCCGGATCGCGACCGTGACGCTCACAGTGTCCACCCCGACCTCACGCTGGGTGACCGAGCACTTCACGTCGCGGTGGAGGTACTCGATCGGGTTCTCGATCGTGACGATGTGCTTCTGCTGGTTGCGATTGATCTGGTCCACCAGCGCGGCCATGGTGCTCGTCTTCCCGCTGCCGCTCACGCCCGTCACCAGGATCAGGCCGCGGTCCGCCTCGGCCAGGGTCTTGATGCTGTCAGGCAGATGGAGGGACTCGACGGAGGGCACCGTGAAGGGAATGACCCGCATCACGATCATGAAGGAGGAGCGCTGGCGGAGCACGTTCACCCGGAACCGTCCGACGCCGGGCATCCCCCAGGAGCAATCGAAGTCGCGGATCCGGTCCAGGTGGGCCCGGTCGTCCTCGCTCGGGATCAGCTTGAGTGCGATGGCCCGGGTCTGGTCCGGCGTGAGCCGCTGCTTGGTGAGCGGCACCAGCTTGCCGTTGATCCGGGCCCGGAAGACGTCACCGGCCTTGATGTGAAGGTCGGATGCCCCGCGCTCCACCGCTGCCTTGATGATCTTTTCCATGGAACCTCAGGAGAGATTCAGGAACCCCATCCTCGCCTTCACCTCGCCCAGCGTCTTCTGCGCCTCCGCCCGCGCCCGCCGGGCACCCTCGGCCAGGATGCCGCGCACGCGGCCCTCGTCCTCGCGCAGTTCGATGGCCTTCCGGCGAATCGGCTCGAGCGCCGCGATCATGTTGTCGGCCAGCACCCGCTTGCAGTCGAGGCAGCCCCACTCGGCCCCGCGGCACTTCCGCGCCACGACCTCGACCGTTTCCGGCGGAGAGAAGTACTTGTGGAGCGTGAAGATGTTGCAGATCTCCGGCGTACCGGGATCCTTCTTCGTCACGCGGGCCGGGTCGGTCATCGCCGGCCGGAGCTTCTGCCAGATCTCGTCCGGACTGTCGAGCAGGCCGATCGTGTTGCCGAGGCTCTTCGACATCTTGGCCTGGCCATCGAGGCCCAGGATGCGCCGCGCGGGCGTCAGGAGCGGCTGCGCCTCCGGAAGGTACGGGACGCCGTCGGCGAACAGGGCGTTCCACTTCCGGCTGATCGCGCGGGCGAGCTCGAGATGCTGGACCTGGTCCTCGCCCACCGGCACGAAGTCGGCGCGGTAGAGAAGAATGTCGGCGGCCATCAGGATCGGGTAGTTGAGCAGTCCCGCCGGAATGCTCTCCACCCGCTGCGACTTATCTTTGAACTGCGTCATCCGCTCGAGCTCGCCGACCGGCGTGACGCTGTTGAGCAGCCACATGAGCTCCGAGTGCTCGGGCACCTGCGACTGGACGAAGAGCGTCACCCGCTCAGGATCGACCCCGGCGGCCAGCAAGCCGATCGCCATGTCGAGGGTGCGGCGTTCGAGCGCGGCGGGCTCGTACGGACCGGTGATCGCGTGCAGGTCTACGATGGCAAAGAAGCACTCGTAGTTCTCCTGCAGCGTGACCCAGTTTTTCACGGCGCCCAGCCAGTTGCCGATGTGGAGCTCGCCGGAGGGCTGGATGCCGGAAAAGATGCGCTTCATTGGCGCAAGGTACCTACGCCGTTCGAGGGCCGCAAGATGCTATCGCCCATAGACTTACTGCTTCTCGCCGAAACCGCCGCCCGGCGGGCCGGACGCTTCCTGGCCGGGGTCGAGCGGCCCTCCGATCCCAGGCAGTGGACCTCCAAAGGCCACCACGACTTCGTGACGGACGTGGACCGCGAGGCGGAGCGGCTCATCGGCGAGGTGCTGCTGGCGAGCGACGACGGCGCGCGGATGGTGGGCGAGGAGCTTTCCCCCGACGGCGGGCTGGACGGGCTGGTCTGGCTGGTAGACCCGCTCGACGGCACCACGAATTTCCTGCACGGCTACCCCGCATGGAGCGTCTCCATCGCCGCCGCGCGCGACGGGGTGCTCGAGGCCGGGCTGGTCTTCGATGTGCCGCGTGACCGGCTGTACCGCGCGAGCCGGGACGGCGGCGCGTGGGAAGGCACCCGCCGGCTCGAGGTGTCGTCGATCGCCGAGCCGGAGCACGCCCTGATCGGCACCGGCTTCCCGTTCAAGCACCTGGACCGGCTCGAGACTTACCAGCGGCAGTTCGCCACGGTCATGCGATCCACCAGCGGCGTGCGCCGCGCCGGCTCGGCCGCGCTCGACCTGGCGTACGTCGCCTGCGGCCGCTTCGACGGCTTCTGGGAGCTGAGCCTGCACCCGTGGGACGTCGCCGCCGGGCTGCTGATGATCGAGGAGGCCGGCGGCACCTTCTCCGACTTCGACGGCGGGTCCGTCCCGCCCGACGCGAGCCGGGTCGTCGCGTCCAACGGCCGCG
>DASTCF010000084.1:0-28051 GCA_035711365.1 Gemmatimonadales bacterium | reverse complement strand
CCAATGAGACCCCCAGGAAGTAATGTGAGTCACTGCAAGTTCCTCCGCAGGGCGCCGAGGTCGAGCACCGGGAGACCTCCCTCGGTCGGCACCATGATCACGAGATTGCTGGATCCCTTCATGTCGTGCAGGACTTCGAGGTACTGCTTGGTCAGGGCCTCGGCGGTGAGCGTCACGTTGAGCAACCGCTGCTGGTCGCTCTGGAGCCGCGCCACCTCGACCCGGTGTTTCTCGGTTTGAATCTGCTGCTCCTGGGCGATCTTGTTGTTGATCGCCTGGACGACCTGCGGAGGCGGTTCGAGATTCCGCAGGAAGAAGGCTGTCACGATCGCGATGCGGAACGGCTCGCCCCCGGCCCGGGGCCGGGTCACCAGCGCCGAATCGACTTCCGACTCCATGGTCAGGGCGATCGCATTGCGCTGCGAGATGTCGTTGATCGAGTATTGCACCATTCCGTCGCGGATGCCATTCCGAATCGCATTGCGGACGACATTCTGGATCTGCGGCTCAGCCCCGATCTCGAGGAACAGGCGTGGTGCGAGCTGGGGGTCAATCTGATAGCGGATCGCCGCGTCTACCTTCATCGACATCTGCTCACCGGAGAGCGCATCCATCCGCTCGGCCTCGACACCGGCGGCGGGGAACTGCTCCTCACGCGTCGAATACCGTTCCACCTCCGACCAGGGCGTGATCAACCGGATGCCCGGGAGGAGGGGCTCTGGATCGACCGTCCCGAAGGCGTGACGGACGCCGACCTGGCCCGGCTCGATGACGACGAGTCCGGCCGTCACCAGCAGGAATGCGCCGAACGCCAGGCATCCGAGACCGACTGAGCGGACGACGCTGCCGCCGGCCGATGGCCCCCGCGCCCGGAGCCCCGCGGCGGCGACCAACACCAGCGTCCCAATCACCAGGACGATGAGGCCCAGCACCAACCGACCCATACAGACTCCCGCAGTTAGGGGGTCTGGGTAAGATACGTGTCAGGAATGTGGCAACCAGTTCGGTGCAAAGCACGCCAGGGAGCGAGGCGGAAACAATGACGCAGGTCACAGGCCCGCGCGGGGGGCTGTTCGCCTCCACCGGACGTCCAACGGGGGCGGAACTCGAGGATTCCCGTAAGCGGGTGAGGGTCGCGGCATTCGCCCTTGGCACGGTCTGGGTGGTGATCATCCTCCTGATCGATGTCGTGGGGCGTTGGCTCGGCCAGGGCGTGGGTGCGAGCGTCGCCCACCTGTGGCCGGTACCCGGCCGATATCTCGCACTGGCGGGGCTGGCCCTAGCCCTGAGCCTCGGGTTCGCGACTGAAAAGCTCGGGTCGCGGCCGAGGCTCGTTCGTGACCTGGGTCTCATTGTGATGGTCGCCACCTGCGCTCTGCTGGCGGTTCTCGAGACCTGGGCCCCCGTGCGCGCACCGGGACGCCTTTCATGGGTCTGCCTCATCATCCTGCTGTATCCGTCCATCGCCACCGACTCTGCGGGGCGGACGCTGGCCACGTCGCTCGCGGCGGCCGCGACGGTGCCCGCGGCATTGTTCTATGCCTGGTTGCGCGGCGTGCCGATGCCGGAGGACGGGTTCCGGGTGCTGTTGCTCGTCGTGCCACCCTTCCTCGCCGCGGCCCTAGCGGTCGTGCCCGCCCGGGTGATCCGGCGGCTGGGCAGGGAAGTGCGGAAGGCGCGCGAGATGGGGAGTTACCGCCTCGGTGCGCTGCTTGGTGAGGGCGGAATGGGAGAGGTGTATCAGGCCACCCACCAACTCCTCGCCCGGCCGGCAGCCGTGAAGCTGATTCGGAGCGATTACCTCGGCCGTATCGACACCGACTCGGCACAGAGCGCCATTGAGCGATTCCGCCGGGAGGCCACTGCCGCCGCCATGCTCCGGTCGCCGCACACCATCGAGCTGTACGACTTCGGCCCGACGGGCGATGGCAGCTTCTACTTCGCCATGGAGCTCCTCGAAGGCGTCAGCTTCGAGGGACTCGTACAGCGATTTGGTCCGGTCCCGCCCGAGCGGGTCTTGTACCTGCTCCGTCAGGCCTGCCTTTCGCTGGCCGAGGCGCACGCCCACGGGCTCGTGCATCGCGACATCAAGCCGACGAACCTCTATGCCTGTCGGATGGGCCTCGAGGTCGACTTCGTCAAGGTGCTGGATTTCGGCCTGGTGAAGGAGCGGGTGCCCGAAGCATCGGAGGCGCTGAAGCTGACCGCCGCGGACGCGCTCACCGGCACCCCGGCGTTCATGGCGCCCGAGGCTGCCCTTGGCGATCCAGACATTGATCATCGGGTCGACATCTACGCGCTCGGATGCGTCGCATACTGGATGCTCACCACGCAATTGCCCTTCAACGCCGCGAATACCATCCAGATGCTGTACAAGCAGGCCAACGAAGTCCCGAAACCACCCTCGGCCAACGCGCCGCAGCCCGTGCCAGCGGCGGTGGATGCCCTGGTCCTTGACTGCCTCGCAAAGGCGCCCGGGGATCGGCCGGGCGACGCGCTCGCGCTCATCGAGCGGATTGACGCGTGCAGCGGCCTGGAGCCGTGGACTTCGTCCCGGGCCCACGCCTGGTGGGATCGACACCTCCCGGCGAGTCTGCCGCTGACCCCCCCGCCAGCGACTCGGGCGGATCGCGGGGACTGGATCCGGTTTCTGAAGGCGCCGGTCTCGTAGCTGTTGCCGAAGGCACTCTCAGGTTCGGTTCACGGCACCTTCACCGGCGCCGAGTAGGATTCAGGCAGGATGCCGACCACCTCGTATTCTCTTCCATTCGCCGATCGACAACGGGCCGGCAAAGCGCTCGGCGAGGCCCTGGAGCCTTGGCGCACGTCCTCGCCGGCCGTACTGGCCTTGCCGCGGGGTGGCGTGCCAGTGGGTCTGGAGGTCGCCCGAGCCCTTCGGGCCCCGCTGGACGTGCTCGTCGTCCGAAAGCTGGGAGCTCCGCTCCAGCCCGAGCTGGCCGTCGGGGCCATCGCGGCCGGAGTGACGTTCGTGGACCCTCGACTGGCGGCGGCCACCGGCGCCACGGACACGTACCTGGCGCGATGCATCGAGGAAGAACGCCGGGAGCTCACCCGCCGGGAGGCTGCCTACCGCGGCGATCGCCCGCCCCTCGCGGTGACGGGTCGCACGATCATCGTCGTCGACGACGGGCTGGCGACGGGGGCAACCGCGCGTGCGGCCGTCCGGGCGCTGCGCCAGGCGGGCGCCGCCCGCGTGATCGTGGCCACGCCGGTCGGCTCGCCGGACAGCGTCGAGTCCCTGCGCACCGAGGCAGACGCAGTCGTCTGCCTGCACGCTCCGCCGTGGTTCCGGGCCGTGGGAGAAGCCTACAGTGATTTCTCGCAGACCAGCGATGCCGAGGTCCGCGCCTGCCTCGAGGAGGCGGAGCAGTGGACCCTGGCGCCGAGTGGAGGGCAGAGGGATGTCACATCTCTTGGTTGACTTGGTTGACGCCACCACGCGCCGGGAAGTCCTGGTTCCGCTCGCGGGCCCGGCGTTGCCGGGTCTGCTCGACGTCCCCGAGCAGCCCCGCGGACTGGTCGTTTTCGCGCACGGATCGGGCAGCGGGTATCGGAGTCCGCGCAACGCGATGGTGGCTGAACACCTGAACCAGCACGGGCTGGCGACGTTGCGGTTCGATCTGCTCACCGCCAGGGAAGGCGATCAACGGGAATTGGTGTTCGACATTCCGCTGCTCGCGGATCGGCTGCGCACAGCGACCGTCTGGTCGGCCACCCAACCGGGGCTCGAGGGCCTCCCGCTCGGGTACTTCGGCGCGAGCACGGGCGCCGCCGCGGCCCTGGTTGTCGCTGCCGATCCGCATATGCCGGTGCGCGCCCTCGTTTCCCGCGGCGGACGTCCCGATCTCGCGGGAGGATTTCTCCCGAAGGTCACCGCGCCGACCCTGTTGATCGTCGGGGGTCAGGACGACCGGGTGGTGGGACTGAACGGGGTCGCGCTGGAGCACCTGAACGGCCCCAAACGGCTCGTCATTGTGCCCGGGGCCACACACCTCTTCGAGGAGCCCGGCGCGCTCGAACAGGTGGCCGAGCTCGCCGCGGGGTGGTTCGATCGGTATCTGCTTGCTTCCGCCGTTGACGCCCCTCGCCACCACCACTAGAATGCGCCGCGGTCGCCCCGGCTCCAGGGCCGGCGTCACCGGGACAGGTGCTCGAGTGGTTGAAGAGGCACGCCTGGAAAGCGTGTGAACGGCTAACCCCGTTTCGAGGGTTCGAATCCCTCCCTGTCCGTTGACACCGAGGACCGAGAGAAGAGGACTGAGGACTGAGAGGAGACGCCCTCGACGCCCACGGTCCATTACTTTTTCGGGTCCTCAGTCCTCAGTCCTCAGTCCTCAGTCCTCAGTCCTTAGTCCTTGCTCCTCGCCGGGAACCATTTCCTCCGTCCGGACGTATCTTCAGGGTACCTCTCAATCGCGAGGCCCCCGGATGCGCATTCGCCAGGGCGATGAAGTCCCTGCTTCGGAAATTACGCCGGAATCGCTCTATTTCGGCCGGCGGGAGTTCATCGCGGCCGCGGGCGGAGCGGCGCTCTTGGCGATGCTGCCCACCAGGCTCCTGCCAGGCGGCCAGGGAAACGACGATCCGACGCCCTATGACGTCGTCACGACGTACAACAACTACTACGAATTCGGCACCGGCAAGGACGACCCCTCCCGGCTCGCCCAGGCGTTCAGGCCCCGCCCGTGGTCGGTCGAGATCGCGGGTGAAGTCAAGCGTCCGGCAACATACAATCTGGACGATCTCCTCCGGCCCCACCCTCTTCAGGAACGGGTTTACCGGCACCGCTGCGTCGAGGGCTGGTCCATGGTGGTTCCGTGGCTCGGCTTCCCCTTGCGGGACCTCGTCAAGCGCCTGGAACCGACGACCAGGGCCAAGTATGTCGAATTCACGACGCTGCATGCCCCCGACCGGATGCCGGGACAGCGAAGCACGATTCTCCCGTGGCCGTACGTGGAAGGGCTGCGGATGGACGAGGCACTGCATCCACTCAGCCTCCTCGTGACGGGGTTGTATGGCAAGTCGTTGCCGAACCAGAACGGCGCACCGCTGCGGCTCATTGTGCCCTGGAAGTACGGGTTCAAGGGAGGCAAGGCGATCGTCCGGATCCGGTTCACCGAGACGCCTCCCCGCACGACCTGGAACGAGGCTGCGCCGGAGGAATACGGCTTTTATGCCAATGTGAACCCGACGGTCGATCACCCGCGCTGGAGCCAGGCGAGGGAGCGCCGGATCGGAGAATTCTTCAAGCGCCAGACGCTCATGTTCAACGGCTACGCGGACCAGGTGGCCGGCCTCTACTCGGGCATGGACCTGCGGAAGTACTACTGATGCCCGCCGCTCGCTCGCGGCTTGTGACGCTCGTGGTCAAGCCGCTGTTCTGGTTGGTGGCGCTTTTCGTCCCGGTGCATCTGATCCTGGGCGCGGTCAGGGCGGACCTCGGCGCCGACCCGGTCGAGACGATCCAGATCTGGACGGGGAAGGGAGCCCTCATTGGTCTCTTCGTCACGCTCGCAATCAGTCCGATTCGGAGGCTCACGGGCTGGAATGAGCTGATCCGGGCTCGCCGGCTCGCGGGGCTGCTGGCCTTCTTCCTCGCCACGCTGCATTTCTTTTCCTATATCGTCTTCGACCAATCGTTCTCCGCAACCGAGATCGTAAAGGACGTCCGCGAGCACCCATGGGTGACCGCGGGCTTCACGGCCTGGACGTTGCTCGTGCCCCTCGCCCTCACATCGACCACGGGGATGGTGCGGCGGCTGGGTGGGGGAACGTGGCGTCGCATCCATCAGCTCGTGTATTTCGCGGCGGCAGGCGGGGTCCTCCATTTTCTCTGGCTGGTGAAGAAGGACGTGACCACGCCGGTGCTGTTCGGCCTGGTGCTGCTCGTGCTGCTTGTGGCCCGGTTGCCCGCCCAGGTCCGCCGGCGCACCGCAGCGAAACCCACAGTGGGAGCCCGGACGGAAGCTGCTTGATTCACCCCGGGCCCTCGGCTACCTTCCGCCCCCGATGCCCTCTCGCTCCCTCCTGCTCGACGAGCGCGCCATCGCCCGGACCCTCCAGCGCATGGCGTCGCAAGTCGTCGAACAGAATCGGGGAACGGAGGGCCTCTTGCTGGTTGGGATCCAGCGGCGCGGCGTTGAACTGGCCGAGCGGATTGCACGTCTCGTCGAGGCAGCCGAAGGGGTCGACATTCCGCGGGGCAAGCTCGACATCACGCTATATCGCGACGACCTGCAGGCAGTCGGTGCCCGGCCCGTCGTCGGGGAGACCCGGCTGCCCGGGTCGCTGGATGGCCGCACGGTCGTCATCGTGGATGACGTCCTGTACACCGGGCGCACGGTGCGCGCCGCCCTCGATGAGTTCGCGGATTTCGGCCGCCCCCGGCGGGTCCTGCTCTGCGTCCTCGTGGACCGGGGCGGGCGCGAGCTACCCATTCAACCCGACATTGCCGGCCTGACGATCACGACCCGTCCAGGGGACCGCGTGGACGTCTCCATCTCCGAACTGGACGGCCGCGATGCGGTCGAACTGGCCCGTGGCGACTGAGCCGGTCGTTCCCGCGCTCGGCAAGGACCTGATCGGTCTCGAGACGCTTACCGCCGATCAGATCCGCCTCATCCTCGACACCGCCGAGCCGTTCAAGGAAGTAAGCGAGCGCGCCATCAAGAAGGTGCCGGCGCTGCGCGGCAAGACCATCGTCAATCTGTTCTTCGAAGCCTCCACCCGCACCCGCATTTCGTTCGAATTCGCCGAGAAGCGGCTCTCGGCCGACACGGTGAATGTCGCGTCGGCCGGCTCCTCGGTCTCGAAGGGCGAAACGCTCGTGGACACCGCCAGAAATCTCGAGGCGATGCGGATCGACATGGTCGTCATCCGCCACGGCTCGTCCGGGGCGGCGCAGTTCCTCGGCGAGCGTATCGCCTCCAATGTGATCAACGCGGGCGATGGCAAACACGAGCACCCGACCCAGGGGTTGCTCGACCTGCTCACCCTGCGCGACCGCTTCGGCTCGGTCGCCGGCCTCAAGGTGGCCATCTGCGGCGACATCCTCCATAGCCGCGTGGCGCGAAGCAACATCTGGGGACTCACGAAACTCGGCGCGGAGGTCGCGGTGTGCGGACCGCCGAGCCTCCTGCCAAGGCATGTCGAGGAACTCGGCGTGACCGTGCTGCCCCGGATCGAAGACGCGATCGCCTGGGCCGACGCACTCAACGTCCTCCGGCTGCAGCTGGAGCGCATGCAGGCGGGCTTCATTCCGTCACTCCGCGAGTACAACCGAGTTTTCGGTGTTACCCGGGAACGGCTGGCCCGGGCACCCAAGGATCTCGTCATCCTGCACCCGGGTCCAATGAACCGCGGCGTCGAAATCGATTCCGATGTCGCCGATGGACCCTTCAGCGTGATCCTGCCCCAGGTGACCAACGGCGTGGCTGTCCGGATGGCGGTCCTGTACCTGCTGGCCGGCGGCACGACCGCCGCGAGTGCCGCCGCGCGCGGGGAGGCGGCGTGAATCCGATCCTGATCCGGGGCGGCCGCGTGATCGACCCGTCTCGGGGAACGGACGGCCTGGCGGACGTCTACCTGTCCGACGGCCGGGTCGAAGCGGTGGGGCGGGGAATCGTGCCGGAGGAAGGTGCCATCATCGTGGACGCCGTCCACAAGGTGGTCTCGCCCGGGCTGATCGACCTTCACGTCCATCTGCGCGAACCCGGTCAGGAGGACGTCGAGACTGTCGCCACCGGCGCCATGGCGGCCGCCGCCGGGGGGTTCACGGCCGTCTGTGCGATGCCGAACACCGATCCGGTCACGGACAACCAGGCGGCGGTCGGATTCATCGTGAGCCAGGCGCAGAAGGCGGCCAAGGCGCGGGTCTATCCGATTGGCGCCATTTCGCTCGGACAACGCGGCGAGCAGCTCGCGGAGTTCGGCGAGCTGGTCGGCGCCGGGGCCGTGGCCGTCAGCGATGACGGCAAGCCGGTGGTCTCCAGCCAGCTGATGCGAACGGCCCTCGAGTACGCCCGCACCTTCGGCATTCCGGTCGCCGATCACTGTGAGGATCCGACCCTCGCCGCAGGCGGTGCGATGCACGAGGGCCTGGTCTCGACGCGACTGGGCCTCAAGGGGGTGCCGGCCGCGGCCGAAGAGATCATGGTGGCCCGCGACATCATCCTCGCGGAGCACACCGGCGGGCACGCGCACCTCTGCCACATGTCCACCCGTGGCTCGGTCGAGCTCATCCGGCGGGCCAAGGAGAAGGGCATCCGGGTCACCGCCGAGGCCACGCCGCATCATTTTTCCCTGACGCATGCGCGGTGCGAGCGCTACGACACCAATGCCAAGATGAATCCGCCGCTCCGGGAGCCCGAGGACGTCGAGGCCATCCGCCGGGCGCTGAAGGACGGGACGATCGACGTGATCGCGAGCGACCACGCCCCGCATCACTACGATGCGAAGGAGCGCGAGTTCGATCTCGCGCCGAACGGAATTCTGGGGCTCGAGACGGCCCTGGGTGTCGCCATCCGGAACCTCGTGGTGCCAGGGGTCCTCACGCTCTCCGAATTGATTGACCGAATGAGCACCGCTCCGGCCCGGGTCTTCCACTTGCCCGGAGGGACCCTCGCGGTCGGCGCGCCGGCGGATGTGGTGGTGTTCGACCCTGCTGTGGAGTGGGTGGTCCGGCCGGAGACCTTCTACTCCAGGAGCCGGAACACGCCGTACGGCGGCGAGACGCTCACCGGGCGCGCCGAAGTCACGATCGTCCGCGGGCGGGTCGTCTTCGATCGCACCCGAGGGTAGGTGGCCAGGCGCGACGCGGCACGGGCGATCGTCCGCTGCGGGCGCCGTCTCTGGGAGGCGGGGCTCATCGCCGGGGCCGACGGGAACATCTCGGTCCGCCTGGATGCCCGCCGCCTGCTCGTGACCCCGCGCGGCCTGCCGAAGGCCGATCTCCGCCCGGGGGATCTGGTCACCGTGGACCTCGCCGGGAACCGGGTTGCGGGATACCACCTTCCCACTTCTGAATTAGATTTGCATCTGAGGATCTATCGCAGCCGTCCGGAGACCGGTGCGGTCGTGCACGCGCACCCCCCGGCGGCGACCGGACTCGCCGTTGCCGGAGAGTCACTTTCCGCCGACCTGTTGCCGGAACTGACCCTGCTCTTCGGCGAGGTGCCGCTGGTGCCGTACGCGACTCCCGGCACACCGGCGCTTGGCGATCTGGTTGAACCCCGCGTGCCCGGCCACGAAGGCTTGTTGCTCGCGAATCACGGCGCGGTGTGCTGGGGCTCCGACCTCCGCATCGCGCAGATCCGGATGGAGAGCCTGGAGCACGCCGCGCGCATCCTGCTCGCGGCACGGGCTTCCGGACGGGTCGGGCGGCTCTCCCCGGCCCAGGTCCAAGAACTCGCGCAGATGAGAGGACTGCCTATCTATGGCCAAATCCGCTCCGCGCCCCGCCAATCCCGTCGAGGCCCTCCTCGAAGAGCGTAACCGGTACCAGATGTGGCTCGCCCGGCTGGATCAGGCCGGTTCGAGCGCGCCGCCTGCCGTCCGGGATCGGATCCGCGATGACTATCACCGCCGCCTGGGCGAGGTGATCGAGCAGCTGCGGTCGCATGCCGCCGCGGTGGCGGAGCAGCTGGCCGCGCTGCTGGCGCGTCAGGCAGAGTTGACGCAGCGCGAGGGCGGGGCACAGGAAACGCTGGCAGAGGCGGAACTGCGGCACGCGGTTGGCGAGTACGACACGGGCGAGTGGGATCGGGTCCGCGCCGAGAATGAGCGGGTCCTCCTCGGCGTGCGCGAGGATCTGTCCCGGGTGGGGGAGGACATCGACCGCCTGCAGGAGGTGCAGGAGCTCATCAGCGCACCGACGGCCCCGGCGCCCGCACCGGCCGCGCCGCCGACACCACAAGCCGCCACGCCCACGCCCGCCCCCCCGCTCGCTTCGGAGGCAGAGGACTGGGAGCCGGAGTTCCCGCTGGCGGAACCCTCGGAGTCGCCCGTGGCCAAGGCGCCGCCGGTCGGCGCCCCGAAGTTCACTCCCAGGTCCGGGCCGGCGAAGGGGAAGGAACTGCCGCCGCGGACGCTGCCATTCCCCGCCAAACCGACCGAGCCGGCAGCGGACGAATTGGCGTTCCTGAAGTCCGTCAGCGACGAGGGTCTCCCCACCAAACGCACCAGCGGCAGCACGCCCCGCGTGACTGATTCGGGAATGAAGCCGACCGAGCCGCCGGCGGTCGTGCCGGAGTCGGACTCGCAGAAGATCGTCCTCGGGGGTGACCGTGCGAGCCAGTCCGCGACTCCAAAGACCCTCAAATGCGGCGAATGCGGGGCGCTCAACCGGCCGACGGAGTGGTACTGCGAGCGATGCGGCGCGGAGCTGGCGGCATTGTAGCCGGGCGGAGGACAGACTGCGGAAACAAAGCGGGGGCGCCGATGGTCTCGGGCCCCCGTTGCCTAACAGACCGGATCAGCGGTCGTCAATCAGCCTTTCCTGGCGGCGGCCCTGGCGAGTCGGCTCTTCTGCCGGGCGGCGGTGTTGCGATGCACCAGGTTTTTCCGCCCGGCACGGTCGAGCAGACGGGCTGCCTCGGTGTAGGCCTCCATCGCTTCGGCCTTGGTAGCGACCGACCGGACCTTCTTGACTGCGGTGCGCAGCTGGCTCCGCTGGGTCTTGTTGCGGGCCGTGCGGGACTTGGCTTGACGCATGCGCTTCTTGGCGGACTTGATGCGGGGCACAGCGACCTCGTGAAAACGTTGCCGGGAAGGGGCTGCCGCCCCCGGAGAAGCAAGCGACAAACGTAGCCGGACAACGTTGCAAGGTCAAGCGGGAAGCGGCTTTGACTTGTTTGCGCCCGGGTGTGTATTGTTCCGCGCGCCGCAGTTTGCCAAGCTTCCTGAACTCCTCCTTCTCCATCGGACGCCGGTTGGAACAGACCTCCGCGATCGCCCTGCCTGAACCGCCGACCACGGCCTTGGGAGCATCCCCGGCCTTCGTCGTTCAGTTGGACGCGTTCTCAGGCCCGCTTGATCTGCTGCTCCACCTCCTGCGGGAGGAACAGATCGAGATCGCAGACATTCCGATCGCACGGATCGCGGATCAGTTCCTGCAATCGATCCACGAGCTCGGACTCAATCAGGCCGCGGACTATCTCGAAATGGCCGGGCGCCTGCTGCGGCTCAAGGCCCAGATGCTCCTCCCGAGACGAAGCGAGGAGGAGGGGTGGGAGGATCCGCGAGCCGAACTCGTGCGCCGGCTGCTGGAGTACCAGCAGATTCGCGAGGTGGCGCTGTGGCTGGGCAAGGCTGCCGAACGGCGCGCCGAACAGTACTCGCGCGGGTACCTCCCCCCACCGCTCGCCCTTCCGCCCCCGCCGCTGAGGGTGGATTTGCTCGAGCTGCTCCAGGCGGTCGAGCGGGTGATCGTGGCGATACCCGACCCGGTGCTGCACCGCGTGGTGCCGCGCCCGCTCGACGTAGAAGGCGCCACGCGGCGGCTCAACGCCCTGCTCGATGCACGTTCCGAATTCGGATGGCTCGAAGCGCTGGGCCCGGCCCCCACGATAACCGATATTCTGTCGACGCTGCTCGCGCTCCTCGAGCTCGCGCGCGGCGGTACTCTGGTCCTCCAGCAAACGGCGCCCTTCGCGCCGATGGTGATCCGCCGTGACGCCTCTCGCCCAGCTGATTGAAGCCGCCCTCTTCGCGGCGGCGCGACCCCTGACGGTCGAGGAGCTCGCGATCCTCGACCCGGATGCCGAGCTCTCCGACGTTCGTGCCGCCCTCGGCCAGCTCCGGGAGGTGTACGACTTCAACCAGCACGCCATCGAGCTGGTTGAGCTGGCCGGCGGGTACCAGCTCCTCACCCGTGCCGCGTTTGCGGCGGCCGTCGAGCGCGCGCAATTCGCGATCCGCGCCCCCCGCCTCACGGCGGCCGCGCTGGAGACACTCGCGGTGATCGCATACCGGCAGCCGGTGGGCCGGCTCGAGATCGAGGAAATTCGCGGAGTGTCAGCCGGGGGGGTGCTGCGGTCCCTGCAGGAGCGCGGCCTCATCGAGGTGGTCGGACGGGGTGAGGCACTCGGGCGCCCGCTCCTCTACGGGACGGCGCCGATGTTCCTCGAGGTTCTCGGCCTCAACGATCTCGGCGATCTTCCGCGCACGGAAGAGCTGACAATCGCGCTGCAGCCGCCCCGCCCGCTGACCGACGACACCCACGATGCCGCGGCATACGTTCCGGCGGAGTCATGAGTGAGATGCGCCTGCAGCGGGCCCTTGCCCGCGCGGGCATCGCGTCGCGACGTGCAGCGGAGGAACTAATCCGCGCCGGACGCGTCCGCGTCGACGGCAGGGTGGCCGAGCTGGGATCGAAAGCGGACCCTGATCGGCAGAAGATCACCGTCGGCGGGAAGCCCATCAGGATCGTGCGGCGCCGCTGGCTGGCGTTCCACAAGCCGCTCGGCGTGGTGACCACCGCCAGTGACGAGGAGGGCCGCCGGACCGTCTTCGACTATCTGAAGGACCCGGCAGGCCTCACCTACGTCGGCCGGCTGGACGTGATGACGACCGGATTGCTGCTGCTCACGACGGACGGAGAAGCCGTTCATCGCCTCACCCATCCCAGGCATCGCGTTCCACGGCACTATACCGCGCTGGTGCACGGCCGCCCGACCGAGGAGGTGGCCGCGCTGGTCCGGACGCGAATCGAGGTGGATGGCCGGCCCGTAGTGCCTCAGGAGGCACGCGTACGGCCCGGCAAGGACGGTCGGAGCATCGTGGACGTGACGCTGACCGAAGGCCGCAACCGGATCGTGCGACGGTGGTGCGAGGCCATGGGTCTCAAGGTGGAGCGCCTCGCACGGCTTTCGTTCGGCCCGGTCCGTCTGGGTGACCTGCCTGTCGGACAGGCACGGCCACTGACGCCGAAGGAGGAAGAGGCACTGTACAAGGCCATCCACCTCGATCCCGCAGGCGAGTGATCCGCGGCGGCCGTGCCGCCCAGCCCCCTTTGGAGGAGAAGACCCGCATGCCCGCTCAGCAGGCGCCCCCTGCCGCAGCCACCGACGGCCGGATTCCGCTCGCCGTGCAAGAGGTGTCCCGACGCGTCGTCGGCCAGGAGCTCATGGTCGAGCGCCTGCTCATCGGCCTGCTTACCGGCGGCCACGTGCTGATCGAAGGCGTGCCGGGCCTCGCCAAGACGCTCGCCGTCCGGACCCTTGCCGAAATCATCTCCGCGTCCTTCTCCCGGATCCAGTTCACCCCCGACCTGCTGCCGGCCGACGTCATCGGCACGATGGTGTTCGACCAGAAGAACCAGGAGTTCCGCGTCAAGAAGGGCCCGCTCTTCGCCCACATCATCCTGGCGGACGAGATCAATCGCGCCCCGGCGAAGGTCCAGGCGGCACTTCTGGAAGCGATGCAGGAGAAACAAGTCACGATCGGCGGAGCCACGTTTCACCTGGCCGAGCCGTTCCTGGTGCTCGCCACCCAGAATCCGATCGAGCAGGAGGGCACCTATCCGCTCCCCGAGGCCCAGCTCGATCGCTTCATGCTGAAGGTGAAAGTGGGGTATCCCAGCCGGGACGAGGAGCGCGAAATCCTGCTGCGGATGGCGGGTGGCGTCCCGATTCCGGTGCAGAAGCTGCTTGACCCCGCGACCATACTGGCGGCGCGCCAGGGTATCGTGAATCTGTATGCCGACCAGAAGGTCCTGGACTACATCGTGGATATCGTCCGGGCGACCCGTGAACCGCAATCGGTGGGGCTGCCCGATCTGAAGCAGTTGATTGCGTTCGGGGCCTCGCCCCGCGCTTCGATCGCACTTGCCCAGGCAGCGCGGGCCCACGCGTATCTGCGGGGCCGCTCTTATGTGGTTCCCGAGGATGTGCGGGCGCTCGCCGGAGACGTGATGCGGCACCGCATCGTGCTCACCTTCGAGGCGGAGGCCGAGAGTGTGGACACCGATGTGGTGATTCAACGGGTGCTGAATGCCGTTCCGGTGCCCTGAGGTCCCGATTCTCAGCGCCCTTCCCTCCGTTCCCGATCTTCGCCCATGAGCGTCGTATCTCCCGAGGTTCTCCGGCAGGTCAAGGCCATCGAGCTTCGGACCCGCGGGATCGTGACGTCGCTCTTCGCGGGCGAGTATCGTTCCACGTTCCGCGGACAGGGGATGGAATTCGCCGAGGTGCGCTCGTACGAGATCGGCGACGACTATCGGACTATCGATTGGAACGTGTCGGCGCGCCTCGGCCATCCCTACGTGAAGACCTTCACGGAGGAACGCGAGCTCACCGTTCTGCTGGTGCTGGATCACTCCGGGTCCACCCGGTTCGGCGAGCCCCAGACCAAGTCGGCGCTGTCGGCCGAGGTGGCCGCGGTGCTGGCTCTGGCGGCGGCGCGGCAGAGCGACCGCGTGGGTGCCCTCCTGTTCTCCGACCGGGTCGAGCAGGTGGTTCCGCCCCGCAAGGGACGGAAGCATGCGCTCCGCGTCATCCGCGACCTGGTGGCATTCCAGCCGACGGGTCGGAAGACGGATCTGGCCGCGAGCCTCACGTATGCCCTTCGGCTGCTTCATCACCGGAGCATTATCGTGGTGCTCTCGGACTTCCTCGCGCAGGGGTGGGAACGGCCGCTGCGCCGGCTCACCGGACGCCACGAAGTGGTGGCCATCACGGTGGATGAGCCGCGGGAGAGCGAGTTGCCGGCCTCCGGGTGGCTCGAACTCGAGGACGCGGAAACCGGCCAGCGGGTGCTGGTGGATGCCGGGAACCGCGAGGTCCGCAGCCGCCACACGAGTCTGGCCGAGCGGCAGCAGGCCGACCGGCACCGCGCGCTCGCGGCGGCAGGCGTCGATCATCTCGCCCTGGTGACCGGCCAGGATTACGCGTTGCCGCTGCGCCGTGCGTTCGCCGCTCGCGCCAGGCGCATCCATCGCGGATGACGGCGTTCGTGCTGGGGGTATTCCTCCTTCAGGCGCAGGCTCCCCAGGTCGGCGACACGATCTGGCTCACCCGTTCCGTCGCCGCCGACGGGCGCGAAGTGCGAGCCCCTGCCTGGCAGCCAGAGGGCGCGATCGAGGCGTTGGGACCGGGCCTCGTCGTCCAGCGCGGAGAGAACGTGGAAGTCCGGTACCCCGCGGTCGGCTGGCTCCCCGGCAATCACGTGGTTCAGGTCCCGGGCCCGGTGCTCGTGTCACCCGACGGCACGACGGACACGCTGCCCGCCCAGCCCGTGACCATCACCATCGCCAGCGTGCTCCCGGATCTGCCAGGCGATGCGCTCCCGGAGCCCCAGCCCGAGGCCGCGCTGGTCCTCCGTCCCGAACGGACCCCGGTCCCGCTGATCCTCCTGCTCGCCCTCTCCGGCCTCCTGCTGGTGCCGGTTCACCTCATCTGGCGTCGTCGTGGACCGCCACCGCCAGCCGACGCAGTCCCGGGCGGGATGGGAGCGCTGGTGCCCGACGGGGGACGCTGGGCGGCGGCGGGCGAGATGCGCGCGGTACTGGCCGTCGCAGGGGCCCGCCTGCGGCGCTCGGCCGCTGATGCGCCCGGCACGGAAGCAGAGGCGCTGCTCGAGGAACTCGAATCGGCGGCCTACGGGCCCGTGCCGCCGGCGGACGCGCCCGAGCTCGTCGCTCGGGCGGAGGACATGCTCACCCGACTCCACCGAGCGGGCCGGGGATGACCGTCGCGCGCCCGCTCCTTCTGCTGCTTCTGGTACCACTCGCCTGGTGGTGGTGGCGGCGGCTCAAGCACCCCACGCCTGGTCTCGCCTACAGCGATGTGTCCCTGCCCGCCGCGCTTGGCCGCCGCCCATGGTGGCTTCGACTTCCTCCGCTGCTGCGCACGACCGCGATGTGCGCGTGGATCGTCGCGGCCGCCGGCCCACGCATCGGGGGCAGCAAGGTGGAGACGAAGAAGGAGGGGATCGCCATCGTCATTGCGATCGATATCTCGAGCAGTATGTACGCGGAGGATTTCGCCCCGTCGAACCGGCTCGAAGTGGCCAAGGCTCAGGCGATCGGCTTCGTCCGGGGGCGTTCCGCGGACCGGATCGGGCTGGTGGCCTTCGCGGCCGAGGCACTCACGCAAGTCCCGGTCACGCTCGACTACCCGGTTATTGAGCAGGCGATAACCCAACTCCGCATCGGAAGCCTGGAGGACGGCACCGCGATCGGGAGCGGGCTCGCGACCGCCGTCAACCGGCTGCGACGGGCACCGGAGAAATCAAAGGTGGTACTGCTGCTGACCGACGGCGAGAACAACCGTGGCCTGATTGACCCCCGGACCGCCGCCGCGACGGCGTCGGCATTCGGCATCCGGGTGTACACCATCGGCGTCGGCACGATCGGCGAGGCGCCGATTCCAACCGGGCGCAGCGCGACAGGGTTTCGATACGAAATCCTCCCGGTGCGGATTGACGAGCCGCTGATGAAGGAAATCGCCCAGACCACGGGAGGCCGGTATTTTCGCGCCACGGACAGTGAAGCGCTCAGCCGGATCTTCCGACAGATCGACGAGCTGGAAAAGACCCCCGTCCAGGTGACCCGGTATCTCCGCTACGAAGAACGGACGAAGTCCCTCGTGTTCATCGGGCTCGCCTGCCTTGGGCTGGAGTTGCTGCTGACGACCACCGTCGCGGTCCGGGTCCCATGATCTTCGACTCCACGCTGCTCCTGATCGCCGCGCCGTTGATCGCCATCGGCCTCGGATTGGCGGCGTGGGTGTCACGCCGGCGCCGGCTGGCTGCGACCACCGCGTGGTCCCGCGCGCTGGGGCGCGCGGCCCGCGCCACAGGGCGGGGCGGGCCCTGGTTGGTGGGCGCCTCGGCTCTGGCGGCCGCACTCGCCCTGGCGGGCCCCCGCGGCGGCCGGATCTCGGCGCAGGCGCAGGCGCAGGCGCTCAGCCTTGTCTTCGCAGTGGACATCAGTCGCTCCATGCTCGCCGAAGACGTGGCCCCCAACCGACTCAAGCGCGCCATCGGCGAGGCCCGCCGACTGGTGCAGGACCTCAGCCAGGACAGGCTCGGCCTGATCGCCTTCGCCGGCCGCAGTTACATCCTCACGCCCCTGACGGTGGACGGCGGGGCTGTCTCCCTCTACCTGGACGGACTGGACCCGGACATCGCGAGCGAGGGCGGCACCAACCTGACGGCGGTCCTCACTCAGGGGCGTGACCTGTTGGAGGCGACGACGGAGGTCTCCGACCGCGTCCTGGTGGTCTTCAGTGATGGTGAGGGCCACGACTCGCTGTCGAGCGCGATTGATGCCGCCGAGCAGCTCCGCGATGCCGGTATCCGGCTGATTCTCGTGGCGGAGGGCGGGGCGCGCCCCGTGCGGATTCCGATCCGGGACGCGAGCGGAACGCTGCTGGAATACAAGCTCGACGACAATGCCCAGGTCGTCGAGACCAGGCTCCACGAAGAGACTCTCCGGGCCATTGCCGACGCCGCAGACGGCACGCTGGTGCCGGCCACGCTCGCCGATCAGGCCGGCGCGGTGCGGGAGCTCGTCGCCGCCTTCAAGCGGAGCCCGAGCCGTGAGACGCGTACCGCGGACCTGCGCCCCCTCGCCTGGATTCCGGCCCTCCTTGCCGGACTCCTCCTGCTGCTGCAGACCCTCGGCAGGAGTGGGGCGGCGCTTGTCGCCGTGGCTGGTCTGTCGCTCCTGCCGGCGGGTGCGGCAGCGCAGCGGCCGTCGGCTGGTGCGCGTGCGATGAGCGCGGGCGATCCTGCCCGGGCCGCCGTCGCGTTCCTGCACGAGGCGGAATCCGGAGCGACCCGCGATACGGCGTACTACAACGCGGGGACAGCGGCGCTCAAGGCCGGGCGCCTCGATGTCGCGCGCCGCGCCCTCCTCGAGTCGGCCCGGTCGCCCGATCCCGAACTTCGCTATCGCTCACTTTACAACCTTGGCGTGGTCGGCCTCCGGGCGGCCGAGCGGGACTCCGCTCAGCGCGACACCCTCCTGGCGGAAGCCGCCGGACACTTGCGCGAGGCCCTCCTGCTCGCGCCGGAATCCGAACGGGCGAAATGGAATCTCGAGCTGGCCGAACGCCGGCGTCCGCCGCCCCCGCCTTCCGGCGGCGGCGGGCAACAGCCCCCGCCTCCCTCCGGCGGGCAACAACCGCGCCCCCCCGAGCCTCGCCCGCCAGAGCGCGGGCTCACCCAGGAGCAGGCAGAGCAGATTCTGGGCTCGGTGGAGCGGGAGGAGCGGGCCACGCGAAATCGACAACTCGGACGGCTCTCCGGCGGATCTGGAGGGACCAAGGATTGGTGACCCTCCTGGCGCTCGCACTCCTTCAGCAGGCCCGGCCGCCTGAGCTGACAGTATCGCTCGACCGGGACCGGGTCGCGGTCGGGGAAGAAATCCGCCTTACGATCCGCGCCCGAAGCCCATCGGATTCTCCCATGGAGATCCGGCTCGGAAGCCTGGACGGCTTTGTGATCATCGGCCGGACTGAGGCGACCTCCGTCACCCGGGACCCGGATGTTTCCCGACTCAAGACGATCGACATCCAGCTCCGGGCCGCGCGGGCGGGGAAGTGGCGACTCGGGCCCTTCCAGGCAAGGCAGGATGACGAGATCGCGCAGGTCGACGCGCTGCCTGTCGACGTAACCGAGACCGGCAGTGCGGCGGTCGCTGCGACGCTGAATCCGCGCATCAAGGCGCTGCTCGAACGTGCCCGCCCGCCGAACCGGCCCGGGGAGGTCGGATTGTCGATTCTGCTCTCGAACGAATCGGTGATGGTCGGCGAGCAGGTGGATCTCGTCACTGCGGCCTGGTTTCCACGCGACCTGAGACTGCAGCTCCGGCGTGCGCCGACGCTGGTGCCTCCGACCGTGCAGGGAATGTGGAGCTACCCGCAGCCCGTCCCGGTCGGTATCGCTGCGAGCAGGAGGATCGGTGGCGTATGGTACGATTTGTTCGTCGCCCACCAGATCGTCTTCCCGGTCCGGGAAGGACCGCTTCTGGTCGCGCCGGCCCAGATGCAGTACAGCGTGCCGCTCGCCCTCCAGTTCTTCAGTCAGGAAGAGCGCTACTCCCTCACCAGCGACAGCGCGGTGGTGGTTGCCCGACCGGTGCCGGCCACCGGCCGCCCGGCAGGGTACGGCGGCGCGGTCGGCACGGATCTGACGCTTGAACGGGTGATCACCCCCCCGGCCGCTCGCGCACGGGAGCCGGTGCGTGTCGAGTTCATTGTCCGCGGTCGGGGGAACGTGACGCTGTGGCCTCCACCGGCGGTATCGTGGCCACCGACTGCCCGCGCCTACGCGGAGGTGGTCGAGGAACGGCCGGAGACTCGCGACGGCCGTGTCGTCGGCAGCAAGGCATTCCGCTATTCTCTGGTGGCCGATTCGGTGGGAACGGTGGCCCTGCCCGCCGTGAGCTATCCGTACTACGATCTCGGCACGCGCACGTTCCGCATTGCGAGAGTCGAACCCGCGGCCCTGCCCGTCGCCGCGGGCAATCCGGCTGCGACGGCAGGGGCCTTGCCGCCGGCACTGCTGGTCGCCCGGGGGATGCCGCTCAGCCGGCAGCTGGCTCGCCGGCTCGGTCCGGCCGGATGGCTCGTGCTCCTGTTCCTGCCCCCGCTCGCGTGGGCCGGCTGGCGCGCGATCCGCCGGCGCCGACCGAAGGTCGTGGCGCGCCCACCGGCCCGGGACCTCCGGAGCGCGGAGCGGGATCTCGAACGGTTGCTGGAGGCCCTCGACCCGGACGCGATCAGGGTCGCCGAATCCGGCCTCATCCCCGGGCTCAGAGCCGCCGGACTTGACCTGGGGACGGCAACCCGGATGGTCGCGCTCCGGCGCCGGCTTCGTGACCTGCGGTATGCTCCGGGCGTCGAGGCGGACGCAGCACCCGCACTGGAGGAATGGGAGGAGCTGCGCGACGCGATCGCCTCCGGGTCGCACCGCAGGCGCGGGACGAAGCACGGACTGGTGGCGGGACTCTCCCTCCTCGTTCTCAGCGCGTCGACGGCGGCTGCCCAGCGCTCGGCGGAAGACTTCTACCGGCAGGGAATGGTGCAGGCCGCCGCGTCGGCGTTCGCGATCCGCGCCGAGGCGCAGCCCGAAGTTGCCGCGCATTGGTACAACCTCGGGGCCGCTCAGTTCCGGCTTGGCATGGCGGGTGACGCCGCGGCCGCCTGGCAGCGAGCGCTTCGACTCGAGCCACGAAACGCGACGGTGCGGCGCGCGCTTGCGATGACACCCCCGCCCGATCCGGTGTCGGCCAGCCGATTGTGGATTCCGCCCGTCGCGCCGGACGAACTGGCGCTCCTGGCTGCGGCCCTCTGGTTGGGGGCCTGGATCGGCCTCGTGACGCGCCCGCGTCGCCTGCGGGCCTGGATGTGGCTCGGCGCGCTGGCGCTGGTGATCGGCGGCTCGGCGTGGTGGCTCGAAGTGAGATTCACCACCCCGGTCGCCGTGGTCCGGACCACCGCTCAATTCCGGGTCAGCCCCCACGAACGGGGCTCGATCGTCACCGAGCTGCGTGAGGGCCAGGCGCTCCTGCCGGTCCGGACGCTCCACGGATGGCTGATGGCGCGAGACCCCGGGGACCGGCTCGGTTGGATACGCGGGGACGCCGTGACCATCGTGGCGAGATAGATTCCCTCAATGCCTCGCCGAATTGCCATCCTGCCCGATGCCGTCGCGGATCAGATCGCCGCGGGCGAGGTCGTCGAACGCCCCGCCTCCGCCGTCAAAGAGCTTGTCGAGAACGCGCTCGATGCCGGCGCGACGCGGGTCCGTATCGTGATCGAGAATGGCGGCAAGACCCTGATCGAGATCACCGACGATGGGTGGGGAATGGGGCGGGAAGATGCGGTGCTGGCGCTCGACCGACACGCGACAAGCAAGATCCACAGCGCGGCAGATCTGACCGGCGTCACGACGTTCGGCTTCCGCGGCGAGGCGCTGCCCGCCATCGCCTCGGTTGCACGGGTGTCGCTCCAGACGGCCGAGGACGGCGGCGACGGCACCGCACTCCAGGTCGTCGGTGGGCGGCTGGAAGAAGTCGCCGAGGTCGCCCGCCAGCGGGGCACTTCCGTGACGGTGCGGGGATTGTTCTTCAATACGCCGGCCCGCAGGAAGTTTCTTCGCTCGGCGGCGAGCGAGAGTCGCGCGGTCTACGAGACCATCGCGGCGCTGGCGCTGGCGAATCCCGCGACGGGATTCGAGCTGGTCCAGGACGGCAGGGTGCGGCTCGCCGTGCCTGCCGGGCAGGACGAGGCCGAACGGCTGCAGGCGGTCTGGGGTCCGGATCTGGTCGGGACCCTGGTCCCGGTCCGCCATGCCGCCGGGGCGTTCATGATTGAGGGCTTCGTGCAGCGTCCGGGTGACGCGCGACCGACGGGTCGGCGAACCCAACTGTTCGTCAATGGGCGCCCCTTTCGCGACCCGTTCCTGATCCGCGCGGCGGAAGCAGGGTATCGGGCCGCGATCCATCCGGGCGACCGGCCCTCGATGTATCTCCGGATCTCGCTCCCGCCGGGCGAAGTGGACGTGAACGTCCATCCGTCGAAACTCGAAGTCCGTTTCCGCGATCGCATCGGACTCGAGCAAACTGTCGAGGATGCGGTGCGACAGGCGCTCGGCGAACTGGTCGCGGCCGCGCCGGTCGGTGATTGGCGGCCGATGCCGATGCGCCCGGCGGATTCCGGGACCCAGGGTCTGGCGCTGCTGCTCGACGCCCTGGCGCCGGCCTCATCCGAGGAGCCGGCGCCGGTGGAAGCGGACGCCGCCGCCGGGTTCGCCGGTCCGCTGGTCCAGCTGTTCGACACCTACCTCGTCTACGAGGTCGCGGAGGGCGTGGTCTTCGTCGATCAGCACTCCGCCCATGAGCGCGTGCTGTACGAGGACGTGATCGCGCAGCTGGCCGGGTCAGGGGCGCCGTCGCAGCGGTTGCTGCTCCCGGCGCCCGTCGAGCTCACCGACGAGGAGATGGACGCGCTGGAACAGCACCGGGATGCGTTCGAGCGGGTCGGATTCCTCGTGGAGGCCTTCGGCGGACGGAGCGTCGTGCTGCAGGCCGTGCCGGATCCGCACCCCCGGTTCGATGCCGTCGCGTGCTTCCGTGCGATGGCGGCGGACCTCGCGCGCGGCCGATTCGGCGGCTGGGCGAACCCGCTCGAGCGATTCGCGGCCACGTACGCGTGCCGGGCCGCCGTGAAGGCGGGCCAGCGGCTGGGAGACCGCGAGATGCGCGAGCTGCTGGTCAGGCTCTTCGCAACCAACCTCCCGCCGCACGACGTGCACGGCCGCTCCACCATCGTCCAGCTTCCCCGGGAGGAACTTGAGCGGCGGTTCGGCCGGCGATAGGGTCCCCGTCATCGTCGGACCGACCGCAGTCGGCAAGACGGCGGTGGCACTCGCACTCGCCGCCCACTGGCCGCTCGAGGTCGTTTCCGCAGACTCCCGCCAGGTGTACTGCCGGCTGGACATCGGTACCGCCAAGCCGAGCCGGAAGGAGCGGGCGCGCGTCCCGCACCACGGGCTCGATCTGGTGGAGCCCGGCCATCGCTACAATGCAGGACGCTTCGCGGCCCAGGCGAGCCGGTGGATTGCCGACATCCGAGGTCGCGGAAACCTGCCGGCCGTGGTGGGAGGGACGGGGCTCTACATCCGCGCCCTGATGGACGGCCTCTTCCGCGAGCCGCCACTCGATGCCGGCCGCCGGAAGCAGCTGGAGACCTCACTGGCCACTTTGCCGGCCGGGGAGCTCGTGCGCTGGGCGGGGCGCCTGGATCCCGGGTTCCGCGGCGGGGGACGTCAGCGCGCGATGCGGGCGATCGAGATCGCGCTGCTGACCGGGCGGCCGCTGACCCATTGGCAGGCTGCGGCCCGCGAGGGACGCCGGTTCCGCCCCTGGTACGTGGTGTTGAGTGCGCCGAGACCGATCCTGCACCAGCGCATCGCGCGGCGGGCTGAGGAGATGGTGCAGCGGGGACTGATCGAGGAAGTCGCGGCGGTCCTGAGCGAAGGCCACGGGCCGCATGCGCCGGGCCTGGACGGCATTGGGATCCGCGAACCGGTGGAGTATCTGCACGGACTCCGCACCCGGGAGAGCGTGCCCGAGGCGATCGCGGTGAGCACGAGGCAGTACGCCAAGCGCCAGGAAACGTGGTTCCGTCACCAGCTCGAGGGGGAGATCCTGCGGCTGGACGCAACGCGTCCACCGGAGGAGCTCGCGGAGGAGATCGCCGTGGCCTGGAGTGCGACATGAAGATCGGCGTAACCTGCTATCCGACCTACGGCGGTTCCGGCGCGGTTGCCACCGAGCTGGGCCTCGAGCTCGCCCGGCGGGGCCACGAGGTGCATTTCATCACCTACGCGTCGCCCTTCCGGCTTCGCGGCGGTTTCGCGGAGCGGGTGTACTACCACGAGGTGGACACCAGCATCGGGCGCTATCCGCTCTTCGACCACTACCCGTTCACCCTGGCCCTCGCGTCCCAGCAATACGAAGTGGCACGGCGCGAGCATCTCGACCTGCTGCACGTGCACTACGCCATCCCCCACGCGACGGCGGCCTGGCTGGCCCGTGAAATGCTGGCTGCCGAGCATCCGATCAAAGTGATCACGACGCTGCACGGGACCGACATCACGCTGGTCGGCCAGGAGGCGAGCTTCTACGCGATCACGAAGTTCTCGATCGAGCGCTCCGATGAGGTCACCGCCGTCTCCGCCTACCTGCGGGATGAAACGTACCGGGCGTTCGGGTGCGTCTCCTGCGACCTCAAGGTGATTCCGAATTTCGTAAGCCTCGAGGAGTATCACCCGGTCGATTCTCCCGCCAGGGAAGCGCTCGCGCCCGCCGGGCATCGCATCATCACGCACACCTCCAATTTCCGCGAGGTCAAGCGCGTCAAGGATGTCGTGCGCATCTTCGGCCGGATTCGGCGGGCGGTGCCCGCGACGCTCCTCATGATCGGCGACGGCCCCGACCGCGCGGACGCCGAGCGGGAGGCGCACGAACTCGGAGTCGAGCGCGATGTCCGGTTCCTGGGCCGGCTTGACCGCCTGGTGGATCTGCTTCAGGCCACCGATCTTTTCCTGCTGCCGTCACAGACGGAATCGTTCGGGCTCGCCGCGCTGGAGGCGATGGCATGCGGGTCGCCGGTCGTCGCGTCGCGTGCCGGCGGGCTCCCCGAAATCATCGAGGACGGGGTCACCGGGATCCTCGAGCCGGTGGGCTCGGTCGAGGCGATGGCCCGGCGCGCGGTCGAAACGCTCAGGGACCCCGCGCGGCACCGCGCCATGGCCGAGGCGGCGGTGCGCAAGGCCCGGGAGTTCTCCGCCGACGAAGTGGTCCCCAGGTACGAGGCCCTGTATCAGGAGGCGCTGGGCTGAATGGAGCCGACGACGCTCCTCAAGGCGGCCGCCCTTGGCCTGGTCGAAGGCATCACCGAATTCATCCCCGTTTCCTCCACGGGCCACCTGATCGTCGCGGGCGAGTTGCTGGCGTTCACGGGCGAGCGCGCGAAGACCTTCGAGATCTTCATCCAGCTCGGCGCCATCCTGGCCGTTGTCTGGCTGTATCGCGGCCTGCTTGTCAGGGTCGTTCGGGGTTTCTCGCGGGTGGAGGAGGACCGCCGCTTCGTCCTGAATCTCGCCGTCGGGTTCCTGCCCGCCGCGGTCGTCGGGCTCCTGACCCATTCGTGGATCAAGGCGCACCTGTTTACGGTGCCGACGGTCGCCGGGGCGCTGGTCGCCGGCGGGTTCGCAATCCTCCTGATCGAGCGGACCCGGCCGACGGTGCGGGTAGCAAGGGCCCAGGATCTCACGCCCGGAACCGCATTCGCAATCGGCGTCGCGCAGGTCCTTTCGCTTTTTCCCGGCGTGTCCCGATCGGGGGCGACCATCATGGGAGGATATCTCCTCGGGCTCTCCAGGACCGCCGCCACGGAGTTCTCGTTCTTCCTCGCGATCCCCGTCATGGCCGCCGCGACCGTGTTCGATCTCGCGAACAGCTGGAGCACACTCGCGCCGGCCGACCTTCCGGTTTTCGGGGTCGGATTCGTGGTGTCGTTCCTGAGCGCGGTCGTGGTCGTCAAGGCCTTCCTGGGCTTCGTGGCCCGGCGGAACTTCACGCCGTTTGCGTGGTACCGGATCGCGGCAGGCGTCGCGCTCCTCGTCTGGTGGCGAGCCGCCGGCGGATGACCCAGGCCCCCACGGGAATCCGGCTCGAAGTCGTCGGGTCGGTGCTTGACGAAGTGCACGCGCTCGGCTCCCGCGGTGCACCAGACGGGACCTGGGTAGTTGCCGTCGAGCAACGGGAAGGGCGGGGAAGTCGCGGCCGAACCTGGCATTCTCCACCGGGAGGGCTGTGGCTCGGTGTCCTCCGTCGAAGTGAGCGGCCGGACGGCCTGGACCTGCTCAGTCTGCGTGCCGGGCTTGCAGCGGCGGCCGAGCTGGAACGACTGGTTCCCGGGATCACGATCCGGCTCAAGTGGCCCAACGATCTCATGCTCGCGGACCGGAAGGTCGGCGGCATCCTGTGCGAGGCCCGCTGGAAGGGAGCCATGCTCTCGTGGGTGGCGATCGGGTTTGGATTGAATGTCCGGAATCCGATCCCGACATCGGTGGCCGAAGGTGCCGTCGCGCTCGCGACATGCGGGGTGGAGGCCACCGCGGATGCGCTCGCCGGCCCACTGGCCTCGGTCCTGGCGGCGGTGGACCTCTCGAGCCCGCGGCTCAGCCCCGCAGAAATCGCGGAGTTCACCCCCCGCGACTGGCTCCTCGGCCGGAGCGTTGAAGTGCCGCTCGCCGGGGTGGGATCGGGGATTCGATCCGATGGCGCGCTCGGCGTTCTGAACCTTCAAGGCGCGCTCGAGTATGTCCGCTTTGCCGCCCCGCCGGTCGGCCCGTAGATTCTGGCCATGCTTCTCGCCCTGGACATCGGCAACACCGAAATCACGGTCGGCCTGTTTCAGGGCGACCGGATCACGTTTCACTGGCGCCTGACCACCAATCCCGACCGCACCCCCGATGAGTGGGGAGCAGCCATCGCGGCCTTTCTGCTGCACGCCGGACATTCGCCGAACGAGGTTCGGGCGGCGATCCTGGCATCGGTCGCTCCCGGCGTGACGCGCAGCCTGATGGCGGGCGTGCAGGCCTCCACCGCGTGCCTTCCGGTGTCGGTCGATCCACGGTCCCCGCTGCCGATCACGCTCGACGTGGACGAGCCGCTGAGCGTGGGTGCGGACCGGATCGTCAACGCCCTCGCGGCGCTCGAGCTGTTTCACGCGGACACGGTGATCGTCGATTTCGGGACCGCCACCACCTTCGACTGCATCACGGGGGATGGGCGGTTCATCGGCGGCGCGATCATGCCCGGGCTCCGAACGTCCGCGGATGAGCTGACCAGCCGGGCCGCGAAGCTGCCCGCCACCGAGCTGACACCGCCTGAGCGGGCGATCGGACGCCGCACCGAGGAATGCATACAGGCGGGTGTGCTGTTCGGCGCGGCAGACGCGGCCGATGGGATGCTTCGCCGCGTCTTTCGCGAGTGGCCCACCCCGACGCCGCCCAAAGTCGTCGCGACGGGCGGGCTCGCCGCGATCGTGGCGCCGCACACCGAGCTCATTCACGATGTGAATCCGGATCTGACTCTCGTTGGTTTGCGAATCGCCGCGCACCATCTCGGCTTGCCGCGGTGATGCCGGCCGGGACGGCGGAAACCTCCGGCATCAGGCGCCTCGGCTACCGCGTCCTCGGACCGCGCTTCGATTACCTCCTCCACATGCGACCGGCCGAGTGGCCGATCATGGCCGCGCACACCGCGCTCGGGTACATCCTGGCGGTCGGCTGGAGCGGGGTCGCGCGCGGGGAGCATTTCGGGCCGGCCATGCTCGGGATCGCCGCCTGGGTGCTCGGACTCAATGCCGGCACACTCGCCGTGAATTCGGCCTTCGACCGCGACGACGGCGACATCGGCTACCTGCGCCGTCCGCCGCCCCCTCCGCCGCACCTCTTCGGATTCGGGCTCGGCCTGATGCTCCTGGGGATGGGTGCGTCACTCCTGCTACCGGGCCCGTATCGCCTCGCGTACTTCGCGTGCTTCCTGCTCTCGCTGGCGTACTCCGCACCCCTGGTTCGCCTCAAGGCTGTGCCTGGGATGGACTGGCTCATCAACATGATCGGATTCGGTGCCCTCACTCCCTTCGCGGGCTGGGCCGCCACCGGCCGGCCGCTGGACTCGGGCGCCCGGCTCGTCTTCGCGGGGTTCTGCCTGCTGTTCGCGGGATTGTATCCGCTGACGCAACTCTACCAGCTCGAGGAGGACCGCCGTCGTGGGGACCGGACCCTTGCGCTGCTGCTTGGCGCGCGGACAAGCCTCGGTGTCGCGCTGCTGGCGACGATCGGCGCGTTTCAGGCGTTCGCCCTGAGCGCGGTGATTCGCGGCTGGCTTGGCCGGGGGGAGCACTGGCGGTGGTTCCTGATGGCCGGTGCGCTCGCGGCCTGGCTCGCCGTCCTGCTGCCGTGGCTGGCGAGGAGCCCGCGCCTCTCGCCCGCGGCGCACCAGCGGGGGATGTACCTCGCGCTGGGGGCCTGGGCCCTCACCGATCTTGCGGTCCTGTTCGGCTGGGCTGGGTAGTGCGCCCTTGGCCCGAACACCGCCGGATGCGTATACTTTGGCGTTTCCTCACGCTCCTGGAGTCCGCATGAGTTCCGCTGTTCGCCCCGAATTGGCTCACGATTCGACCGACCTGCCGCACGTGGTGCGGTGCGCCGTCCGGCTCGCGGTATTCGAGGCGGCCATCGTGACCGCGCTTTCCTTCATCACGCGCTTCCTCAGCGGCCCGGCGGAGTTCGCGCTGGGAGCCCTCGTGCTGGTCGCGGGCGTGGGCGTCGTCACCTTCCTGCCGGGCCGCTGGACGAATGCCCGGACCATCGAAGGGATCGCGGGCGCAGCGGGGATCGGCCTTACGGCCGCCGTGGTTTTCCTGGTGATCGACGTGTCCCTGCTCCAACCGCTGGGGATGTATACCAACCGGTGGCTTCAGATCGGGGGTGGCAGCAATTGGTG
>DASTCF010000083.1:0-12975 GCA_035711365.1 Gemmatimonadales bacterium | reverse complement strand
TACTCCCACAACCCTTCCTTCCCGCCCTCCCGCCCAAACCCGCTCTCGCGGTAGCCGCCGAAGCCCGAAGCGGCGTCGAACACGTTCGTGCAATTGATCCAGACCGACCCCGCCTTGATGCGAGGGGCGATGTCGAGCGCGAGGTTGATGTTCTCGGTCCAGACGCTCGCGGCGAGGCCGTACCTGGTGTTGTTGGCGAGCTCGACCGCCTCATCGGGAGTGCGGAAGGTCATCATGACGACCACCGGGCCGAAGATCTCCACTTGCGCGATCGTCGCCGACGGGGATACGTCGGTGAAGAGCGTCGGCGGGAAGAAGTAGCCCTCCTTCGGGCAGCTCCACGACGGCTGCCACATCGTGGCGCCTTCATCCTCGCCCTTCTGCACCAGCTCGCGGATCTTGTCGAGTTGAACCGGTGCGATGATGGCGCCGATGTCGATCGCCTTGTCGAGCGGGTCGCCCACGCGAAGCGTCTCCATCCGGGCACGGAGCCGCGCCACCAGCCGCTCCGCCACACCCTCCTGCGCCAGGATCCGGGAGCCGGCGCAGCAGACCTGCCCCTGGTTGAACCAGATCGCGTCCACGACACCCTCGACCACGCTGTCGAGGTCGGCATCCGAGAAGACGACGAAGGGCGACTTCCCGCCCAGCTCGAGTGACAGCTTCTTGCCGGTGCCGGCCGTCGTCACGCGGATGATGCGGCCGACGTCGGTGGATCCGGTGAAGGCGATCTTGTCCACGTCAGGGTGCTTGACGATCGCCTCGCCGGTGCGCCCGTCGCCGGTGAGGATGTTCACGACGCCGGGCGGGAGGCCGACCTCGTCGCACAGCTCGGCGAAGAGCAGCGCCGTCAGGGGCGTGAACTCGGCCGGCTTCAGCACGACCGTGTTCCCCATCGCGATGGCCGGGGCGATCTTCCAGGACAGCATCAGGAGCGGGAAGTTCCACGGAATGATCTGCCCGGCCACGCCGACCGGTCCCATTCCGGGCATCTCTCGCTCCATCAACTGGGCCCAACCCGCGTGATGGTAGAAATGCCGCGCCACCAGCGGCACGTCGATGTCGCGCGACTCGCGGATCGGCTTCCCGTTATCCAGCGATTCCAGCACCGCGAGGAGCCGCGTGTGCCGCTGCACGGCGCGCGCGAGGGCGTAGAGATAGCGCGCGCGGCCGTGTCCACCGAGGGCGGCCCAGCCTGGCTGCGCTGCTCTGGCTGCCGCCACCGCACGGTCCACATCCGCCGCCGACGCCTGCGTTACCTGTGCGAGGACGCGCCCTGTCCCGGGATTGACGGTGTCGAAGAGCTCGCCCGGCGCACTCCACCGCCCGCCGATGTAGACGCCGAATGTACGGCGGTGCCGATCGAGCCATTCCTCCGCCGGCTTCGCCGATTCCGGCGCGGGCCCGTAGGACATCGAGGCGAATATTTCGGGTATGGATGCCATGTCGGCCCTCAGTCCTCAGTCCTCGGTTCTCAGTCCTGACCGCTAGGCCATCGGATGCCGGTGCGCTGCCGAGTACCGCCCGGTCACGAAGTGCTCGAGCTGGCGTTCGATGTCCGTGAGCAGGCTGCTGGCCCCGAACCGGAAGCGCTCGGGCCGGAGCCAGGCATCCCCCAGCTCCTCCTTGATCAGGGCAAGCCATTCGAGCGAATCCTTCGCGCTGCGGATGCCGCCCGCCGGCTTGAAGCCGACCCGGGTGCCGGTCCGTTCCATGTATTCGCGGATGGCGCGAACCATCACGAAGCCCACCGGCAGCGTCGCATTCACGCTTTCCTTTCCGGTGGACGTCTTGATGAAATCGGCGCCCGCCATCATCGCCACGAGGCTCGCGCGGGCCACGTTCCGGAGCATGCCGAGCTCGCCGGTGCCGAGGATCACCTTGATGTGAGCATCGCCGCACGCCTCGCGGAACGCCTTCACCTCGTCATACAGCGCCGGCCAGTTCTCGCCCAGCACGTGCGCCCGGGTTACCACGACGTCGATTTCATCCGCGCCGGCCTCGAGCGAGGCGCGGATCTCCGCCAGGCGTTGCGGAAAGGGTGAGAGCCCCGCGGGGAAGCCGGCGGACACGGCCGCGACCGGGATCCCGGTTCCCTTGAGCGCCTCCACCGCCGTGGGGACCATGGCGTGGTAGACGCAGACGGCGGCAACGCGGATTCCGAGGTGTTCCGCGCCGAGCGCCTGCAGCAGGTCCGCCCGCACCGGCTGCCGCGCCTTGGCGCAGAGGCGGCGGACGCGGCCGGGCGTGTCGTCGCCCTGAAGCGTCGTCAGGTCGATGAGGGTCACGGCCCGGAGCAGCCAGGCGGCCTGCCATTCCCTCTTGACGGTCCGACGCTTCCCGAGCGTAGTCGCCCGGCGTTCGAGTGCGCTCCGGTTGGCGCGCGCCGCGCGAACCCAGCCCAGGTCCAGCGGCATCCCGGCATTCCGGGGCTGCACCGGGATCGGCAGCTCGGTGGGCGGGGTGCCCGGTTGGGAGGGAGTGGGGGCCATGATGATGCTCCGGTACGTCAGCTGATGCGACCGTAATGCGGGTGGGCGGCCAGCACCGCACGGTGCTGCGCCACCAGCGTCGGGTTCTGGAAGAAGAACACGAGCAGCATGCCAGCGGCGAAGCCGCCGATGTGGGCCCAGAACGCGGTCCCCCCCATGTCGCCGCGCTGACTCAATGCCGGCAGGCCGCTCAGCACCTGCAGGAGGAACCAGTACCCGAGCATGAAGTACGCCGGCACCGCATACCGGAAGAAGAACAGACCCAGGAAGATGAACATGTGCACCCGGACGAGCGGGTACAGGATGACGTAGGCGCCCATCACGCCGCCGATGGCGCCGGATGCGCCGAGCATCGGGATGGTGCTCCCCGGGTGCACCAGCGTCTGGGTTGCCGCCGCGACGAGCCCACAAAGAATATAGAAGGCGAGGTAGCGGCCGTGGCCCATCGAGTCCTCCACGTTGTTCCCGAAGACGTGGAGAAACCACATGTTCCCGATGAGGTGGAGCCAGCCCCCGTGAAGAAACATTGATGTCAGGGGCGTATACCACGTCACCGCCTCGCCCAGCGCGCAGGAGGCGTCCGGCCCGATGCGGACGACGGTGCCCGGCCCGACCCGACCGAGGAGTTCAGCGGGAATGAGCGCGAGCTCGCAGACCGACTTTGCCAGCGCCGGATCGCTGCCCATGCCCTCCACCAGGACCCAGACCGCGACGTTGGCCGCGATCAGCAGCCAGGTCACGACCGGGGTGCGGAGGGTCGGGTTGTCGTCGCGGTACGGGAACATTCACCGGAATATACGACTGAGGGGACCGACTAGCGTAACCGTGTCGGGGACGGCATCTTACGTTGGTTATCCCCCTTCCAGTCGCGAGGCACGGCCCCACCGACGTGACGATCGGCACCGAGGAACGTCTCCGGTCCGCCCTGGCGGACCGCTATCGCATCGAGCGCGAAATCGGCGCCGGTGGAATGGCCACCGTCTACCTTGCACAGGACCTCCGCCACGATCGCAGGGTCGCGCTGAAGGTCCTCCGCGCGGAGCTGGCGGCGGTCATCGGCGCGGAGCGGTTCCTCGCCGAGATCAAGCTCACCGCGAATCTCCAGCATCCGCACATCCTTCCGCTGCTCGACAGCGGGGAGGCGGGCCAGCGGGAAGACGGCTCCGGGATCTTCCTCTGGTACACCATGCCGTATGTGGAGGGAGAATCCCTCCGTGCACGGATTTCACGTGAGAAGCAGCTGCCTGTCGACGAGGCGGTACGGCTCGCGACCGAGGTCGCGAGCGCCCTCGACTACGCCCACCGCCACGGCGTCATCCACCGCGATATCAAGCCGGAAAACGTCCTGCTCCACGAGGGGCAGGCACTGGTGGCCGATTTCGGCATCGCGCTCGCCCTGAGCAGCGCCGGCACCCGGATGACCGAAACCGGGATGAGCCTCGGCACGCCGCACTACATGAGCCCCGAACAGGCGATGGGCGAACGCGAGCTCACGGCACGGAGCGATGTCTACGCGCTCGGCGCGATGCTCTACGAGATGCTGGTCGGCGAGCCGCCGTTCACCGGCCCCACGGCCCAGGCCATCGTGGCGCGGGTGGTCACCGAGTCGCCGCGCCCGCTCCTTCCCCAGCGTCACACGATTCCGCCGCAGGTCGAGGCGGCGGTGATGACGGCCCTCGAAAAGCTGCCCGCCGACCGGTTCGGCAGTGCGGCGGAGTTCGCCGAGGCGCTCACCAGCCCGACCGCAGCAATGGCCGCATCGCAACGCGGGACGACCGTTCTGCGCACCGCGTTTCGGGGACGTGGGTTGTGGAATCCCCTCGCCATCGCAGCGACGGCCGTTGCCGTCGTAGCGGGAGCGGCCGCCCTCTGGCTGGCGCTCCGTCCCACGCCGCGGCCGGTGACGCGGATGAGCCTGGCGTTCGCCGCGGGCGAGCGACCTTCTCAGATTGGATTCCTGCGCCTCGCGATTGCGCCGGACGGACGGCGATTCGTGTACGCCGGGCCGGGTGAAGGCGGATCGCAACTCTGGCTGCGCGAGCTGGACAAGCTTCGCGCGACACCGATCGTCGGCACCGAAGGCGGGGTCAACCCCTTCTTCTCGCCCGATGGCCGCCAGATCGGCTACTTCGACGCCAACACCTTCGCCCTCCGGATCGCCTCGCTGGCCGGCGGCCCGCCGGTCACGCTGGTCGAGCGGGGGAATTCCGGTGGAGGAGGGGCGTGGTCCCTGGATGGCTACATCTACTTCGACACCAACGACGGGCTGAGGCGGATCAAGGCTACCGGCGGCGCGATCGAGCCAGCAGTCGCGTTGGATTCGAGTCAGGCAGAACTCGGACATGCCTGGCCCGACGTCCTGCCGAAGAGCCGCGGCCTGATCTATCGCCTGCGGCACGTGGGCCAGGATCCGCGTGAGTACGACATCAAGGCAACGGACCTCCGTACCGGGAAATCGAAGGTGCTGGTCCGTGGCGTGCTTGGGCGCTACGTCGAACCGGGCTATCTCGTTTATGTCACAGCGGAGGGTGACCTGCTCGCGGCGCCCTTCGATGAGGACCGGCTCGAGATGACGGGACCGCCGACACCCCTCCTCGAGGGCATTGGGGTCCGCGGGCTGGGCGGGACCGACGTCGTGATCTCCCGGTCGGGGGACCTGATGTACATCACCGGCGCCTCCGGGGGCATCGCCGAGATGGTCTGGGTGGGGCGGGATGGTGTGGCCCGCCCGGTCGACCCTGGGTGGAACGCCACCGGCGTGCTCGCCTCACTGGCGCTCTCGCCCGACGGACGCCAACTGGCTATCGGGGTCATCGGCGGGGTCGGCGGGGAGGACCTCTGGGTGAAGCAGCTCGACGCGGGCCCGCTCTCGCGGCTCACGTTCGACGGCGGCACAAACCTCAGGCCGTCGTGGAGCCCGGACGGACGCTTCGTGCTCTACACCGGCGCGGACTCCACTTTAGGGCTTCTCAGGAAGCGTGCGGACGGCAGTGGCGCGGCGGAACCGCTGGTCCACTTCCCGACGCAGATGGCGGAGAACCTCATGTCGCGCGACGGCCGCTGGATCGTGACCCGAAGCATCACGGGCATCGCCGGCGAGGGCGACATCTACGGCTTCCGGCCCGGGCTGGACACCGCAGCGACTCTCCTGGTCGCCACGAAATTTCGTGAGACCAGTCCAGCACTGTCGCCCGACGGGCGATGGCTTGCATACAGCTCCAACGAATCGGGACGGCTCGAGGTTTACGTCCGGCCGTTTCCGGACGCCGCCACCGCCCGGTGGCAGGTCTCGGTCGCGGGAGGGACGGAGCCGCGCTGGGCGCACAGCGGGCGCGAGCTCTTCTACCGGAACGGCGCCGGGGACCTGATCGCGGCGGAGGTGCGCGGCGTTCCCGCGTTCGCCGTCGTGCAGCAACAGCGGCTCTTTGCCGCCTCGTCGTATTTCTCGCTTGCCGCCCACTTCGGCTACGAGGTCGGACCGGACGACCGGCGATTCCTGATGGCCCGGCTGGAGCGAAGCGAGGAAGGCAGCGAGGTCGTGCTGGTGCAGAACTGGCGTGAGGAACTCAAACGGATCGGGAAGCGATGACCGACCAGACGAGCCGCCTGACGGCGGCGTTGGCCGACCTCCAACGCGGGCGCGGACAATGACCGGTTTGGGACTTCGCCTCTCGATCGCCGTCGTTCTGGCCACCGCTCTCGCGGCCTTGGCGGCATCGGCGCCGAGGAATGCGCCGCCGCGCGACGGCCTTCCGGAGGTCCGTCCCAACGACAACCGGGAACCGGCCGGCGAGCTGATCGGCAACGTACTCATGCTTCGTCTCGAGGTCCGGATGGGGCGCTGGTGTCCCGAGCGGGAGAACGGGCCATTTGTGATTGCCCCGGTCCTGGCGGAGGAAGGGAAGGCGCCTGAGGTCCCCGGCCCGCTCATCCGGGTGCGGACCGGCACGACGATCGTCGCAACCGTCCGGAACGCTCTCGCCGACTCCACGGTCACCCTCCACGGGTTGGCGACGCGGCCGAGCTCCCCGTCCGACAGCATCGTGCTCCAACCCGGCGAGTCCCGCGTGGTCCGCTTCGCAGTCGGCGCGGCCGGCACCTATTTCTACCGGGCGGTGGTGGGCACGATCGACCACGACAAGGACGAGCAGGAGCAGCTGGCGGGCGCCTTCATCGTCGATCCGCCGGGGGCGCGGCAGGACGATCGGATCTTCGTGATCAACATCTGGGGCGACCAGGTGGATTCCACGCACTACCGCAACGCCCTCGCGATCAACGGGCGTTCCTGGCCCTACACCGAGCGGCTTACGGCGACCGAGGGAGACAGTGTCCGCTGGCGCGTCATCAATGCGAGTGACCGAGTCCACCCGATGCACCTGCACGGCTTCTACTATCAGATCCAGAGCAAGGGTACGGTTTTGCGCGATACCGCGTATGCGCTGGCGGACCGGAGACTCGTCGTCACGGAGGACCTCCGGCCGTATCAGACGATGTCGCTCGTGTGGCAACCGATGCGGGAGGGCAACTGGCTCTTCCACTGTCACCTGGCCTTCCATGCGGTCCCGGAGACCCGGCTCGAGCCGATGGATCATCACGCCGATAACATGGCCACTGATCCGCGGCGGCACATGGGCGGACTGGTGCTCGGCGTGACGGTGCAGCCGGGTGCCGGATGGCGGGATGAGGCCCCGCCGGACCGGCGCGTGCTGCGCCTCCTGGTTCAGGAGGGGCGGCCGCACGGACACGCGGCGCGAGGCCTGAGCTTCATTCTGCAGGACGGGGCCACGCCCCCGGCACCGGACTCGGTCCGGACCCCGGGCACCGTCATCGTGCTCACTCGCGGCCAACCGACCGACATCACGGTCGTCAACCGGCTCCCCGAGCCGACCTCCGTTCACTGGCACGGCATCGAGCTCGAGAGCTGGTCGGACGGTGTCGCCGGCTGGAGCGGCATCGGCAACAAGGTCGCGCCGGCGATCGCCAGTCAGGATTCGTTTACGGCCCACCTCATCACCCGGCGGGCGGGAACGTTCATCTACCACACCCATCTCAACGATCTCGAGCAGCTGACGGCGGGCCTCTACGGGGCGATCGTCGTCCTCGAGCCGGGGCAGCGGTTCGACCCCGCGAAGGATCACGTGTTTGTGGCCGGGTGGGACGGGTCGGCGGAACCGCCGCGTTTCGTCGTCAACGGCGACACCACCGCGCCGGCTCAAGTGCTCGAGGCCGGGCGGCCGCACCGCTTCCGCTTTGTGAACATCGGGCCGGCGGGGGGAGTGACGTACCGGCTCCTTCGGGATTCCACCCTCGTGAACTGGCATCCGGTCGCGGTGGACGGCGCGGATCTCCCAGCCTCACAGACGGGTGAGCGCCCGGCCCGCCGGTTCGTGCAGATCGGCCAGACGTTCGACGCCGAGTACACGCCCCCTTCCGCAGGGGACTACACTCTGACAGCCAGCGTGCCTGGCGGTGCGGTCGCCTTCACTCAGCGGTTGATGTTCCGGTGACGTCTCACGTTCACGTCGCGTCAGCGACCGCGCCGGAGGCGGCGTCGGCCGCTCCACTGACAGGCAGGGCCCAGCCTTGACCTCGAGTTGACGAATCCTGTTCACTCCTTGATCGCCTTCCGTCAGTCCGTCGTGGTGCTGCTCTTCGCGTTCGCCTCGCCGGTCGCGGCGGCGCGGGCCCAGGGCGCCTGCGAAACGCCAGCCGGCGTTCCGGGTGTGAGCCGCGACCTCTATTGTATCGAGCTCGTGACCGCCAGCGGCGCGGGTGCGGCCCGGGGCACCGCCCAGCTCGACTGGATTCCATCGCCATTCACGGTCGGCGTCGCTCCGGATGGCACCCACCGGTGGGACCTTACGTTCTCGCTGGAGGGCCTGCCGCCGCTACCACGCGGGCGGCGGACGGGATTCGTGGCCTGGGCCACATCGCCATCGATGACGCCGATGGTCCGGCTCGGAACCGTCCGCCCCGGCACGACCCGGGTTGGGCCCGTCGCATTCGATCGCTTCCTGATCCTGATCTCGGCCGAGTCCGATACCACCACCACCGAACGCCGCGGGCCGCTGGTGCTGCGAGGCGAGTCCGCAGGCCTCCGGATGCGGCCCGCCGACACCTACCAGTTCTTCCTCGGCGCCCTGGGAGCACCTCCCACTCGATCCGACTCGAGTGGACACGCCGGGCATCGCGCCGCGGGACGTGACTCGGCCGGCTGGACCGATGTCCCGATGTATCCCGGCCTGGACATGCTCCCGTCGGAGATGGCGCTCCGGCCGCCGGTCCGGCCCTGGCAGCCGGAGGATGACCCAGCCGCGCCTGGCGCGCGCACGCGCGAGGTGGTGCGGGTGGCGGACGGGGATTCGCTCGAGCTCACCGCGGGTGTCGTGAATCGCACGATCGCGGGGCGCCGCTACACGATGTTCGGCTTCAATGGACAGTATCCCGGTCCGCTGCTGATGGTTCCCGAGGGCGCCGAGATCACGGTCCGGTTCACGAACCGCCTCCCCCTCCCTTCTACCGTCCACTGGCACGGCCTCCGGCTCGACGCGCGGTTCGATGGGGTACCCGAGGTGAGCCAGGCGCCCGTTGAGCCGGGCGGGACGTTCACCTACCGCCTGCGCTTCCCGGACGGCGGCATGTTCTGGTATCACCCGCACGTGCGGGACGACGTGCAGCAGGACCTGGGGCTCTACGGCAACATCTTCGTGCGGCCGAGCGCTCCGGACGCCTATGGACGGGCGCATCGCGAGGAGTTCCTGATCCTCGACGACCTGCTGGTGGGGACCGACGGATTGGTGCCGTGGGGGCTCGAGGCGCCGACGCATGCGGCGATGGGGCGGTTCGGCAACGTGATGCTGGTGAACGGCGAGCCGGATTGGCGGCTCCGCGTCCGCCCCGGCGAGGTCGTTCGCTTTTTCCTGACCAACGCCTCCGGCACGCGGACGTTTAACCTCGGTTTCGGCCCCGGTGTGCGGATGAAGGTCGTCGGCTCTGACCTGGGCACCTACTCGCGTGAGACGTGGGTCGAGAGCGTGGTCATCGCGCCCGCCGAGCGGTACGTTGTCGAGGCGCGCTTCGGGGCGAAGGAGAGCACGGCGCTGGTTAACCGCGTGCGGGCGATCGACCATCTCTATGCGCGTTTCCTGTCCGAGGTCGATACCCTCGGCCTGATCACCGTGGAGGGGGCGGACGCCTCCCCCGACCTGGCGGCCGATTTCGCGACCCTCCGGGAGGCGGGGCCGGCACGGGCCGAGATGCTCGCCCTCGTCCGAGCGCATCAGGGTCGCCCGCCCGACCGGACGCTCGAGCTCAGGGTCGCCTTCGCGGGGCTGCCGTTCGTCAGCGAGCGACTGATGCGGATCGACTCTGCCTTCTTCAACCCGGTCGAGTGGGCCGGCACGATGCCAGGGATGAACTGGGCGACGACCGGAACCCAGGCCCATTGGATGCTCCGCGACCCGACCTCCGGTGCCGAGAACATGGCCCTCGAGTGGCGGTTCAAACGGGGAGAGAAGGTCCGGATCCGCCTGGTCAACTCACGGGAAGTCCTGCACGGGATGCAGCATCCGATACACCTGCACGGGCAGCGGTTCCTGATTCTCGCGGTCAACGGCACCCCGAACCCCAATCCGGTCTGGAAAGACACGGTACTGGTGCCCGCAGGCGGCGCGGTGGATCTTCTGGTGGACCTGTCCAACCCCGGCCGCTGGATGCTCCACTGCCACATCGCAGAGCATCTACAGGCCGGCATGATGACGGTGATCAACGTGGAGGAGTCCTGATGTCCTGCATGTCACACATTCTCCGAGTCGGCACGAGCGCGACCCTTCTCACGCTCCTGGCAACCGGGACTGCCCCGGCGCAGGCCCCTGCTCCGGCCACGCTGGCGCCGACGGTGACCCGCTACGTCAGTGTCAACGCGCCGGTCGTCGCGATTACGAACGTTCTGGTCATCGACGGCACGGGCGGGGCGGCGAAGCCGGCACATACGGTGATCATCCGCGACGGCCGCATCGAGACCGTCGGACCGACGACCAAGGTCACGCCTCCGGCGGGCGCGACGATTATCGACGGGGCCGGTCATACGCTGATTCCCGGGATCATCGGGCTGCACGATCACCTGTACTACTCCGCGTCGGGCGGGCGCTCGCTGCAGATGAGCTTCACCGGGCCGCGGCTCTACCTGGCCGGCGGCGTCACGACCGTCCGCACAACCGGGAGCCAGTCGCCCTATGCGGACATCAATCTCAAGCGCAATATCGACGCAGGAAACGTTCCCGGGCCCCGCATCTTCGTGACGACGCCGTATCTCACCGGACCGGGCGGCGGCGGCGCGATGTCCGTGGCCACCACGCCCGAGGAGGCCCGCCGGTTCGTGGCGTACTGGGCGGAGGAGGGGGCGGCGTGGATCAAGTTCTACGCGAGTATTTCCCGTGAAGCGATGAAGGCGGCGATCGATGAGGGTCACAAGCGCGGCATGCGGGCGACGGGGCATCTCTGTTCGGTCACGTTCCGCGAGGCGGTGGACCTCGGCATTGACGACCTGGCCCATGGGGCGCTGACGGCGACCGATTTCCATCCGCGGAAGGAGCCTGACAAGTGCCCGCAGGACGCCTACGCGGCCGTGGACACGGCGGTTTCGGCGCAGGGACCGATTGCCACCTCGCTGATCGAGCACATGGTCAAGCACAAGGTGTCGATGACGACCACCATGGCCGTGTTCGAGCTGTTCTATCCCGGCCGGCCGGTCACTGACGAGCGCGTGCTGGATCTCATGGCGCCAGAAGTGCGCACGGCCTATGTGGCGGAACGGGCCTATATCGACACCATGAAGAACTCCCCCCTGCAGGAAGCCGGGTTCAAGCGGGCGCTTGCGTTCGACAAGGCTTTCTACGACGCGGGTGGCGTGCTGGCCAGCGGTGTGGATCCGACAGGCAATGGCGGCGCGCTTCCCGGCTTCGGCGATCAGCGGGGGTACGAGCTGCTCCGTGAGGGCGGCTTCGGCACCGAGCAGGCGGTACAGGTCCTGACGCTCAACGGCGCCCGGGTGCTTGGGGTCGCCGACCAATGGGGTTCGATCGAGAAGGGCAAGAAGGCCGACCTCGTGCTCCTCAAGGGCGACCTCACCGCCGAGACCACGGTGATCCGTAATCCGGTCACCGTCTTCAAGGATGGTATCGGCTACGACTCCGGGAAGCTTATCGCCGCCGTGCGCGGACGGGTCGGGATCAACTGACGCGGAGGACGGGCTGTGGGCGCTGACCGTCGGGAGTTCATCAAGACCGGCGCGGCCGTGCTCGCGGCCGTGGGTCTGTCGCGTCCCGGCGTTCGCCCTCCGCCGGACCTCGATCCCACGGTGCGCGAGCTCTGCCAGCGCGCGCTCGACGCGGCACGGTCGGCAGGGGCGCAGTACGCCGACATCCGGGTGATCCGCCGGCGCGGCCAGTCGGTCCAGACGCGGGAACACCAGTTTGTGAACGCTACCGACAGCGAGTCGTTCGGATTCGGGGTCCGGGTGCTGGCCCAGGGGGCCTGGGGATTTGCCGCCAGCCGCGAGCTCACCCGCGACGAGGTCACCCGGGTTGCGCAGGCTGCGGTCGCACAGGCTCGGTCGAACCGGCGCGCCATGACGCGGCCCATCGTGCTCGCGCCGACGCCGCCGGTCAAGGACGGGCGCTGGCGGAGCCCGATCGAGATCGACCCATTCACCGTTCCCATCGATGACAAGGTGGCCCTGTTGCTCGAGGCCAACGGCGAGGCGCTCAAGGTGGCCGGGGCCCGCTATGTCTCATCGTCCATGGTCTTTGTGCTCGAGGACAAGACCTTCGCCTCGACTGACGACATCTTCACGGTGCAGCAAGTCTACCGCTGCCTCCCGGAGCTCACCGTCACCGCCGTCGACCCCACATCCGGTGACTTCCAGACCCGCTATTCCGCCGAAGTCGCGCCGATGGGATTGGGATACGAGTGGGTCCGGAAGGCCGACTTCCCAGGGCGGGCTCCCCTCTGGGCCGAAGAGGCCGTAAGGAAGCTCACGGCGAAGCCGGTGGAGCCGGGGCGTTACGATCTCGTGCTGGAGCCGCACCACCTCTTCCTCACCATTCACGAGTCGATCGCCCATCCGACCGAGCTGGACCGTGCGCTCGGCTACGAGGCGAACTACGCGGGGACCAGCTTCTGCGCCCCGCCCGAGAAGATGCTGAAGCAGCTTCGGTACGGTCCGGACTTCATGCAGATCCAGGGGGACCGGTCGCAGCCCGGTTCCCTCTCTGCCTGCGGCTGGGACGACGACGGAGTCGAGCCCGAGACCTACCGCATCATCGAGAATGGCATCCTGGTGGATTACCAGACCACCCGCGACCAGGTCGAGTGGATCCGCCCCATTACCGGGCGAACCCGCTCGCACGGATGCTCGTATGGCGCATCCTGGTCCGAGGTGCAATTCCAGCGGATGCCCAATATTTCGCTGCTTCCCGGCGAG
>DASTCF010000082.1:0-3294 GCA_035711365.1 Gemmatimonadales bacterium | reverse complement strand
CTGCAGGTGCTTGGAGACGTTCGCCTGCCCGGATTCCGTGCGCTCGGCCAGCTCGCCGACGGTGCATTCCCCGTCGCGCAGGGCGTTGAGCAGGCGGAGCCGCATCGGCTCCCCCAGCGCCCGGAAGCGCTCGGCGATCGTCGCGGCCGTGCCATCGGTCAACTGAATCATCGAACCTCCTCATTTGTTACTCTTCAACCAACAAGGAATATAACATCGTTCCCAGGTCGATTCAATAGCCTCAGTCCTCAGTCCTCAGTCCTCAGTCCTCTGTCCTCCTGTCGCCATGATAGATTCCCGCCTATGTCTTTCCTCGGCCTCGCCCTGGGCTTCGTCATCGGACTGTCCCTCGGCCTCCTCGGCGGCGGCGGGTCGGTCCTCACCGTCCCCATCTTCCATTACATCCTGGGCCTTGACGTGAAACCGGCGATCGCGATGAGCCTCGGAGTCGTCGGCGCCACGAGCGCGATTGGGGCCATCGGCCACTTCCGGCACGCCCAGCTCGACCTGCGCGCGGCGCTCACGTTCGCCCCGGTGGCGATGATCGGCACCTTCCTCGGGGCGCGCCTGGCGCTCAGCGTTCCCGAGACCGCGCAGCTCGTGCTCTTCGCCCTCACGATGCTCGCCGCCGCGGTCTTCATGTGGCGGGGACGGAAGCCGCACGAGGCGGCACCGGCGCCGCATCCGGTCCTCGTGGGGCTCATCGCCGCGGGCGTCGGACTGCTCACCGGACTGGTGGGCGTGGGTGGCGGATTCCTCATTGTGCCGGCGCTCGTCCTCCTGCTTGGCGTCCCGATGAAGCAGGCGGTCGGGACCTCGCTCGCCGTGATCGCGTTCAATTCGGCGTCCGGTTTCGCGGGCTACTGGGGCAAGGTGCCGCTCGATCTCACGCTGATGGCGGGCTTCTCGCTACTCGCCATCGTGGGCGTCGTCGCCGGCACCCGTCTCGGCCGGCGGTTCAGCCCCGGACACCTCCGGCAGGGCTTCGCAGGCTTGCTCGTCGCGGTCGCCGGCCTCATCCTGTATCAGAGCCTGAGCACTCCATGATCTTCCAACGCTTCTACGACGACGCCCTCGCGCAGGCCAGCTACCTCATCGGCTGCGGCCAGACCGGCGAGGCCCTCGTGATCGATCCCACTCGCGAGGCGGAGCAGTACGTGGCCGCCGCCGAGGCCGAGGAACTTCGGATCACGATGGTGACGGAGACCCATATCCACGCGGATTACCTCTCCGGCTCGCGCGAGCTGGCGCGCCGCACCGGCGCCACGCTGCTGCTCTCTGACGAGGGCGGGACAGGCTGGCGCTACGGTTTCGCGAAAGAGGACGGCGCGGTCCTGCTCAAGGACGGCGACCGGTTCAAGGTGGGGAACATCCTGATCGAGGTGCTCCACACGCCGGGCCACACGCCGGAGCACCTCGCCTTCGTCGTGACGGACACGGCCGGGGCGACCGGTCCGATGGGGATCGTGACGGGAGACTTCGTGTTCGTCGGCGATGTCGGGCGGCCCGACCTGCTCGAGAAGGCGGCGAAGGTCGCGGGGTCGGCGGAGACCGCCGCGCGGACGCTGTGGAAGAGCCTCGCGAAGTTCCGCGCGCTCCCCGACCACCTGCAGGTCTGGCCCGGGCACGGCGCCGGGTCCGCCTGCGGCAAGGGGTTGAGCGCCGTCCCGCAGAGCACCGTGGGTTACGAGAAGCTGTTCAACTGGGCGTTCGGCTCGGCGAATGAGGAGGAGTTCGTCGCGCAGGTGCTGGCCGACCAGCCCGAGCCGCCGCGATACTTCGCCGAGATGAAGCGGTTGAACCGCGACGGCCCGCCGATCCTCGGCGGCTTCCGGCAGCCGCCGCGGCTCGAGGCCAGGAAGCTCGCGCCGCTGCTCGCCGGGGGGGCGACCGTGGTGGATGCGCGCGCCTCGCTGGCGTTCATCGAGGGGCACATCCCCGGGACGATTCACATCCCGCTCGGCCGCTCCTTCACCACCTGGGCCGGATGGCTGCTGTCCTATGACCGGCCGTTCTATGTGATCGTGCCCGAAGACGCGCCCGATCGTCTCGACGAGGTGGTTCGCGACCTGGCGATGATCGGGCTGGATGGAATGACGGGCTGGTTCGGCGAGGATGCGATCGCCGCCTGGGCCGCTGCGGGACACCCGCTGTCCGTGACGCCGACGGTGACCCCGGAGGCGCTGGCGGCCGGGCGGCGGAACGGCGACCCGATGATCATCGATGTGCGGGGTGCCGCGGAATGGAAGGCGGGCCATATGCCGGGGGTGCCGAACATCCCGCTCGGCTACCTGGCCGACCACCTCGCGGACCTGCCCCGCGACCGGCCCCTCGTCATGCACTGCCAGGGCGGCGGCCGGTCAGTCATCGCGGCGAGCCTGCTCGAGGCCAGTGGTATTCGCGGCGCCATCAACCTGACTGGCGGTTTCGGCGCGTGGGAGAAGGCGGGGTTACCGGTAGAACGCTAGTTACGACGAACCGGCGGACCGGCGGACCGACATCTCTCGATCGCTTCGCTCTCTCGGGATGACGGATTGGGCAGATTCGGCCTGCCCATCTGCCCATCTGCCCATCTGCCCATCTGCCCATCTGCCGTCAGGCCACCACGTACGCCTCCATCGCGTAGTACTCCGCGAGTCCCAGCCGATTCAGCATCCCCGCGGTTTCCTTGTTCCGCGCCTCCACCCGCTGCCAGAACTCGCGTTCATCGTGCGCGCCCGGGAACGGCGCCGAGTCCTTCTGGGACTGGTGCTTGAAGATCGCCTGGATCTTGAGGCGCAGCTCCTCCTGGGCGAGGGGCACCAGCCACGTGGCCTCGGTGACCGGCCACTCCTGCCACGCGCCGCGGTAGAGCCACATCTCGGGCCGGGTGCCCGGTAACTCCGCCAGCGCGCGATCGATCGCCTCCTTGCACATCCGGTGGGTGCCGTGTGGATCGCTGAGGTCACCCGCGACGAAGATGAGCTGCGGGCCGATCTCCTCGAGGAATCCCCGCACGATCGCGATGTCCGCCGGGCCGATCTCCTCCTTGTGGACCTTCCCCGTCTGGTAGAACGGCAGGTTGAGGAAGCGGGCGTGGGTCGCGCCGAGTCCGAGCGTCTCGAGGCCGCTCACGGCCTCGCTCTCGCGGATGATCCGCTTCACGTCCTGGATTTCCGCGCTGTCCACGTCACCCGGCTGCTTGGCCGCGAGGAACTCGCGGATCGTCCTGATGAACGCCGGCGCGTCGCGCTTGCCGATGCCCCGGTCGCGGGCCAGCCGCTCCAGAAAGTCCACGTAGCGCCGCACGTCGTG
>DASTCF010000081.1:0-20602 GCA_035711365.1 Gemmatimonadales bacterium | reverse complement strand
CTCCGGAGAACGGCCGGGCCGTCGCGAGTGGGCCGGCCTCCTGCTCGCAGTGGCAGGCCTCGTGTACCTCATCGCGCCGGGCATCGGGGCCTCCCCGATCGGGGCCAGCGCCCTGATGGCCGTGGCCGGCGTGGCCTGGGGCATCTACTCGCTCCGGGGACGCCGGAGCAGCGCGCCGCTCCGGGACACCGCCGGGAACTTCCTTCGCTCGCTCGCATTCGTTCCGATCCTGGTCATCGCACTCCTGCCATCCCTGCGCCTCTCGGGCGCGCCGCCCTTCCGAGTGTCCGCCCCCGGCCTCGTCCTTGCGATCGCCTCCGGAGCACTCGCTTCGGGTGTGGGTTACGCGGCGTGGTACGCGGTTCTGCCGCGGCTCACCGCCGTGCGGGCGGCCACCATCCAGCTGGCGACGCCCGCCCTCACCGCAGCGGCGGGAGTCGCCCTGCTGGGCGAGCACGTCACTCTGCGGCTGGTTGTCTCCGCGGTGGCAATCCTCGGCGGCATCGGACTCTGCGTGTACGGGGATCGATCGTGACGGATCCCCGCGCGCCGGTCGCGGTGCTTCCGGACGCGGGCCCTTCCGTCCCCGTGGGATTCCTCCTCTGGCCCGAGAAATGACAGGTGACTGAAAACGATTCGCTCACGAATTCCCGGGATTAACCCATCCGGCGACTGGCGAACGGAGTGCTTTTTGAGTAGCATCCCACAGGCTTTCCAGTGAGCTCGCCCGTGAGCGGCCCCCCGAAATCCAGACAATTCCCGAAATAATCGGAGACGGATGACGAGTCCTCGCGTAACCTTTGGCAACCGCAGCGGTGCCGACTTCACGGAGGAAGTAAATCGCCGGGTCGCCAGGTACTTCGCGGAGCGTGGACTGTCAGACAAGGCGAACGTGGCCATGGTCGTGAAGTCCGTGGCCCTGCTCGCCCTCACGTTCGTGCCCTACGGGCTGATGCTCACCAACCGCTACACGCCGTGGGAGATGCTCGGCATGGCGGTGCTGATGGGCATCGGGGTGGCGGGGATCGGGTTCAGCGTCTCGCACGACGCGCTGCACGGGGCGTATTCCGCGAACCCGCGGGTCAACCGGATCATCGGCTGGTCCTTCGATCTCTGCGGCGCGAACGGCTACATGTGGAAGATCACGCACAACGTGATCCACCACACGTACACCAACATTCAGGGCCTCGACGAAGACCTGACCGTCTCGCCGCTGCTCCGGCTTTCACCGCATTCAAACTGGAAGCCGTTCCACCGGTTCCAGCACGTGTACGGATTCCTGGCGTACAGCTTCTCGACGCTCTTCTGGGTGTTCGTCAAGGACTACAAATACTTCCTGCAGAAGGACATCGGTCCCTATCTGGACAAGCACCACCCGAAGAAGGAAGTGGTGGGCCTCTTTGTGGGGAAAGCGGCGTACTACACCTGGGCCATCATCGTGCCGCTCCTGGTCCTTAATGTGACCTGGTGGCAGTTCGCGATCGGCTTCCTCGTGCTGCACCTGACGGCGGGAACGATCCTGGGCGTCGTGTTCCAGCTGGCGCACGTCGTGGGGGAGACGGAGTACCCGGTGCCGGACGCGAACGGTGAGATGTCCGAGGCGTGGGTGGTGCACGAGCTGGCCACGACGTCGAACTTCGGCCGGCGGAATCAGGTGCTCTGCTGGTATGTCGGCGGCCTGAATTTCCAGGTGGAGCATCACCTGTTCCCGAAGATCTGCAGCGTCCACTACCCGGCCATCAGCGAGATCGTCCGGGAGGTCACACTGGCGTACCACCTCCCGTACAACCAGCACCCGACGCTCATGGACGCCATCCGCTGCCACTATCAAGCGCTCAAGCGCCTGGGGCAGGCACCGGCCGGCGTCACGCCCATCGCTGCGGCTGCGTAGTCAGCAGGGCAGCGGGTCGACAGGCAAGCGGAACGGAGTCGGCCCCGGACGTCGGCGTCCGACGGGGGGTGGTTGGGAGGCGGTCTGGGCGTCCGACGGGAGGGGCTGACTCCGGGCCGCGCGCCTAGGATTCACCCGTTGCTTCTCACCTTCAGGAATCGTTTCAGCCGCGCGTGATCCTCCCGCTCCCGCTCCTCGAGCAGTTCCCGCACACGATGAATCTCCCCGGCGAGGCGGGGCGCCACCCGGCGCTCCAGGGTATTCACCTGGCGTGATGTGCGTGCCAGCGCCTCGGCGAGCCGCCGGAGCAGCAGCTCCGTGGAGGCCGCGTCGAGCAGCAGTTCCACCAGCCGCTCGAATTCCTCCGCCGCGGCTGCGGCAGCCGGACCGGTCAGCGCCGGGGACTGCCCCCGCCCCTCGAGCGACCGCCGCACCGGCGTCAGTCGCTGCACGACGCCGCTCACCACTCCCCACGATTCCGTCAGCGTGAGCTCCACTTCGATCTGCCGCGCGGGCCATCCCAGGGCGTCGATGCCCGCGGCACCCTGGACGGCAGCCGCACCGAGGAGGGCGGGATAGGCCTGGGCCGCGCGCTCCTGCACGCGGCTCCGCGCCTCGATCGCAGGCGTCGCGACGCGGAACAGGTCCGCCACCAGGGCCCGGCGTTTCCGAGTCAGGAGATCGATTCCCTTCCGCACGCGCTCCAGCCGGCGCCGGTGGCGGAGCAGGTTGGAGCGGGTCGGCGCACCTCCTGTCACGCTCATGGTGCCGTCTCCACGGGGCGGCTTCCCTGCCGTCGCGCCCAGACCTCATCGGGGATTCTCATCAGGTCCTCGCGCGGTAGCGTCTCGAGCAACTCCCAGCCCGCCTCGAGCGTTTCGGCGATGCTCCGCCGTGCGGTTCCCTGGTGGACGAACTCCCGCTCGAAGCGGTCGGCGAAGGCCAGCGCCCGCCGTTCGGCGGGCGGCAACCCGGACTCGCCGACGATCGCTGCGGTGAGACGCGCCTCCCGGCCCTGGGCATACACCGCGTAGAGCTGATCGGACCACCGTCGATGGTCCGGCCCGGTCTGGGCACCGATGCCGGCGTTCATCAAGCGGGATAGCGAGGGCAGCACGTCGATCGGAGGAAAGACGCCCTTCCGGTCGAGCTCGCGGCTCAGGACGATCTGCCCCTCGGTGATGTATCCGGTGAGATCGGGGATGGGGTGCGTGATGTCGTCGTCCGGCATGGTGAGGATCGGCAGCTGCGTGATGGATCCCGGGCTCCCGCGAAGCACTCCCGCGCGCTCGAACAGCGAAGCGAGGTCCGTGTACATGTAGCCCGGATATCCCCGACGGCCGGGAATTTCCTCGCGCGCGGCGCCGAGCTCGCGCAGCGCCTCGCAGTAATTGGTGCAGTCAGCGAGCACCACGAGCACGTGCATGCCGTGCCCGAAGGCCAGCTCCTCGGCCTCGGAGAGCGCGAGGCGGGGCGCCAGCAGCCGCTCGATCGTCGGATCGCCCGTGCGGTTGAGATAAAAGACGCTCCGCGCCATCGCCTCGCTGCCTTCGAAGCGCTGCATGAAGTGCTGCGCCTCCCGCTGGGTGATCCCCACCGCGACGAAGATCACAGCGAACGGCTCCTCCTGCCGGGTCCGTGCACCGGCGACCACCTGGGCGGCCAGCTCGAGCCCGGGAAGCCCGGCACCCGAGAAGATCGGAAGCTTCTGTCCGCGCACCAGCGTGTTCATCCCATCGATAGCGGAGATCCCGGTCTCGATGAAATCGGTGGGCTTCTTCCGGCGCACCGGATTCATCGGGGAGGCCCACACCGGGCGTCGCGCACTTCCTATCGGCGGAGGCAGCTCATCCAGCGGACGACCCGACCCCGAAAACACGCGGCCGAGCAGCTCGTCGCCGACCGTCGCCCGGGCCTGGTGCCCGGTGAGCGTGATTTGCGCGGCCGCCGGACCCAGTCCCACGGTGTCCTCAAAGACCTGAATCACGGTCGCCGCCCCGGCGATCTCGATCACCTGCCCGCGCCGCGGGGCCGATCCCTCGGATTCGATGCGCACCCACTCGTCCAGCGCGGCCCGGCGCGTGCCGGTCAAAGTGAGCAGCGGGCCCGCGGCCGCTCTGGCCCCACGGTATGTCCTGGCCGTGCCGCTCATGTGGCCCTCCCAGGCACGGCCCTGAGTGCGGTGAGCTCACGCCGGACGGAGCTCAGGTCGAGACTGCCGAGTGCCACCCCGCCCAGCAGCTGATCGCGGCCCTCGCGGTGGAAGCGCAGGATCCGCTCCGCCAGTGCCCAGGTCTTCGTGATCGGTGAATTCGCGTCGGCGGGGTCGTAGGCGCTCTGCCCGATCAGGAACTCGCGGGTGAGGCGGGCCGTCTCGAGGATCAGCCGGTCGGGATCCTCCAGAGCGTCCGGCCCGACCAGTCCTGCCACCTCCCGGAGTTCACGGTCCCGCTGCAGCAGCTCGAGCGCCTCGCGGCGAAGCGCGCCCCAGCCGGAGCCGCCCTGAGCCTCGAACCACGGGAGCACATCCGCGGCCTGCAGGCTGTAGCTGGTTTCCCAGTCCACGGCTGGGAACTGACGCTGGTGCGCGAGCGCGGGGTCCAGCGCCCAGAGTCCGCCGACGACCCGAAGCGCGGCCTGCGTAACGGGCTCGGAGAAGTCCCCGCCAGGCGGGGAGAGCGCGGCGATGAAGGTGACCGCACCGATCCGATCCGGTGCACCGAGCGCCCGGACACGCCCGGCCCGTTCGAAGAGCTTGCCCAACCGGTTGCCGAGTGACGTGGGATAACCTTCCTCCCCGGGCATTTCGCGGAGCAGCGAGCCGATTTCCCGCAGCGCCTCCGCCCACCGCGACAGCGAATCGGCCATCAACGCAACGCGATATCCCATGTCGCGGTAGTACTCGGCGAGCGTGAGCCCGAGGTAGACAGAGGCTTCGCGGGCTGCGACCGGCATGTTCGATGTGTTCACCACCAGGATCGTGCGGTCCATCAAGGATTTTCCGGTCCGCGGATCCTCGAGCGACGGGAATTCCTCCAGCACGTCCGCCATTTCGTTGCCGCGTTCGCCGCAGCCGACATAGACGACGATATCGGCCTCGGCGAACTTGGCCAACGATTGCTCGATCACGGTCTTCCCGGTGCCGAAACCGCCTGGCACGGCCACCGACCCGCCCTCGGCCACCGGGAAGAGGAAGTCGAACACGCGCTGGCCGGTGACGAAGGGCCGGTCGGGAGGGAGCCAGCTGGCGATCGGCCGGGGCAGCCGCACGGGCCAGCGCTGCAGCATGGTGAGCGCGGTGCCGTCTTCGAGCAGGGCGACCGGGTCGTCTACGGTGAACTCGCCCGCGGTGATCGTGGCGATCGTTCCGCGCACACCCGCGGGCACCATGATCCGGTGCAGGATCCCCTCCCGCTCCTCGACCGTGCCCAGCACGTCGCCGGGACCCACCGCCGCGCCGGCCTTCGCAACCGGGGTGAACGCCCAGCTGCGCGCGTGGTCGAGTGTCGCGACCACGGTGCCTGCGCCAATGAAGTTTCCTTCCCGCTCCGCCAGCCGCTCGAGCGGCCGGCCGGTTCCGTCGAGGACCAGGCCGAGCAGGCCGGGCCCGAGCTCCGCCAGCAGCGGCGCCCCGGTGGGCTCGACCGACGCATCGAGTGCGAGCCCACCTGTTTCCTCGAACACCTGCACGGTCGCGGTGTCGCCCTGAACTCTGATGACCTCTCCAAGGAGGTGGCGTGGGCCGACGCGCACGATTTCGTAGAGCGACGCCTCCCGAAGCGGAGCCGCCTCCACCAGCGCGCCGGCAGCCCGGATCACCCGTGCGGCGCTCACCTGAGCCTCACGCGATAGCCGATTGCCCGGCGCAGCAATTCAACGACCCATTCCTCGGCGGGCCGCACCGCGCGCCAGGTCGGTCCCGGAAACGGCACCACGACCGGGCGGGCCACACGATCCAGGCGGGCCTGCACTTCCGGCGGGAAGTGGTCCCGCAGGGATTCCTCCACGAGCACGACGCCCACCTCCGGCCTTGTCGTCAGCCGCTGAAGGGCCGGCATGGAATCCTCGCCGTCGCCGACGGTGTCGGCGACAAGGCCGGCCAGCGTGAAGCCTGTAGCGGTCGCGGGTCGGCACAGGATGCGGACGGTATGGGTCATGCCGCCGTCACCAGCTGGGTTTCGATCGCCGGCCCCGGCGCACCGAGGGCGAGGCCCCATGCGACGGCGCGGAGATCGCGACCTTCGCCGCGGATGCGCTCCAGGACCGACAGGACGACCGACGGGCTGAGCGGATTCCGGCGGGCCAGGGAACGCTGATGTGCCATGCGCGCGGCGAACGCGCGGGCCTCGATCCGGGCAGGGTCGGGCACGTCACCGGCAAACACGCGGTCGAGTCCGCGCCTCGCGAAGACGGCGCGGAGCTGGGTAAAGAGCTCACCAAGTTCCGCCGATGCCTGCAGGCGGAGAAAGGTCTTCCGATTCAGCACCGCCCCGCCCTCGACGAAGAGCGAGTCCCCCGTGACGCTGTGATGCCGCCCGCCGCCCAGGATCAGCGTCCACGCGTTCTCCAGATCGATCAGCTCCGCAACGAACTGGCGGATCACCGGACCGCCCCGGCGTGCCGACCGGGTGGCGCGGGTGGCGAAGACTCGCGTCAGGGCGGTCTCGAGCCCGAGCAGGCCGAGGGCCGGCTCACTCAGACTCGCCTCACGGAGGGCCCGGCCGGCGGGGTGGCCCACGCGCACGAGCTCATCCGCCAGCGCGGCGGGCGATTCGGCGCGCGCCAGCCGTTCCAGCACGCGACTGGGGAGGCCGGGAGTCGGAGTCGTGGCTCGCAGGCGGGCGCCTGGCGATCCACCCTGGGCCGCACCGCGCAGGAGCGCGCGCAGCGTCCGGCGCTCCTCGTCCTCGTAGATCACGTTGAGCACGGCGCGCCTGGGGCCGAGCCAGCGCGCCAGCAGCGCGAGGCGCTGGGTCACGATGCGTCCAACGGCACGGTCGAAATCGGGCGGCGAGGTCGTGCCCCCGTCTCCCGGCATCAGCGGCACGCCCAGCTCCAGCACCTCGCGCACGAACGCATCCCAGCTTCTCGATTCCGCGAGGTGCAGAAGGTCACCCCTTCCGAGAAGGTGGGTCGCGAGTCCGCGGGCGCGGGCGTTGACGTCGTCCCAGAGCATCGCTAGCCCGCCGCAATCCGCCCGGCCACCGCGATGGCCAGGTCGTCCCGCTGCCGCGCGAGCAGCGCCGGCAGGGTGTTGTCCACCACTACACCACCATCCGCGGCGCGGCCGAGCAGGCCCGGCAACGCGACGGGGTCGGCCGCAATGGACACCCCCGGCCACGCGGACACAGCACCCCGCACGAGGTCGACCAGCTCCGGCCGGCAGGTTACGACCGCGCCGGCTTCGTCGAGATACTGAAGCGTCGCCGCCGCAAGCGGGGGGAGTCGATCGCGATAGCGCTCGACGGGCAGAGTGCGGAGCACCTCCGCCGCGCGAGTGAACACGCGCTCGAGTGCGTCTGCCCGCGTGGTGAGGAAGCGTGTGCGATGCGCGTGCACCGCAGCCGCGAGCTCACGGCCCAGCGCGGCCCGGCTTTCCGCCTCCAGCCGTTCCACGTGGAGGAGTCGGCGCCGATTGACGTCGGCCTCGGCGCGCCCGAGGACGCGGGTGGCTTCCGCCTCCGCACGAGTCGCGATGGCTTCCGCCTCCTCCCGCGCCTCCGCTTCGAGTCGCGCGAGCAGGACGTCGAGTGCCATCGGCTCAGCCGCCGGCCCGGAGCATGATCAGCACCGCCACCACGAATCCGAGGATCACCATCGTCTCGGGGATGGCCACCAGCAGGATTGCGGTCGTGCTGAGTTCGGGTTTTTCGGCGAGACTGGCAGAGATCGCCGGCCCGATGCGCGACTGCGCCCAGCTTGTGGCGAGCGCAGGAACGCCGATCGCCAGCGCAGCGCTCAGGGTGATGAAGACGACTTCCATCGATCCTCCTCGCGGTCAGGCGGCCTTGATTCCAGTGTGCCGCCAGTGAGAGAACGGGCGGTATTCCTGGCCGCCCGGGCTGTAGAATTTCCCGAAGAACTCGACGTAGTGCAGGCGCAGCCCGTGAATCGTCGGCGCGAAGATGCCGAGCGCGAAATTCACGAGATGGAACAGCAATCCGAACAGCACGCCGACGATGACGCTGCCGACGCTGCCCGCCAGCCGGTTGGCCACCATCGCCATCATCACCGACGCCGTGCCGAGCGCCATGATACGGGCGTAGGAGAGGACGTTGCTGAGCGTCGAGAGAAACTCGATCGGCGCGATGATCCCCTCGGCGATGACCAGCACGGGAAACGCAAGCAGCAGCGCGACCACGGCCGGGGTGAAGAAGCCGCGCGGCAGGACGTCGAAGGCCGCGAGCAGCGCCACGACAATGAATGCGAGCATCGCCAGCGCGGCGCCCCGTCCGACGGCCTGCCGGGGATGGCCCCGCGCCGTATTCACGATGCCGAGCACGAGTCCCAGGCTGATGTGCACGACCCCGATGGCGACCGCGAGGCCGAGGAACGGCATCAGGGATTCCTCGCGGTCGAGCAGCAGCGGGCGGATGCCGAGGGCGCGCCGCCCGAGGTCGCCGAAGCACTCCCCGAAGGCGAGGCCGAACGCGACCGTGAACGCGGCGCAGGCGCCGAGGATCTCGGCGACGGCGCGGAGGGTGGAGCCGGGCGCGCCGCGCCGGCGGAGCCAGAGCGCGAGCACGGCGAGCACGGCTCCATAGCCGAAGTCGCCGAGGATGAGGCCGAAGAACATCGGAAAGAACACCGCCACGAACGGCGTCGGGTCGATCGAGCCGTAGGCCGGCAGCGGCATCATGCGCGTCACGGCCTCGAATGGCCTGAAGAGGCGCGGATTGGTCAGGACCACCGGGGCATTGGCGCCCTGCCACTCCTCCTGGGCCACGGCTTCGATCACCAGGCTCTCGCCAAACCGATCCCGCAGCTGCCGGCCGAGGCGCCCGAATCCGGCCGTGGGCACCCAGCCTTCGAGGACGAAGCTGCGCGCCGTCGTGGCGGCCCGTTCCCTGGCAGCCAGCGCGAGCAGGCGGTCCTCCACGGCCGGTCGCGCGCGCGCGAGTTCGGGTGCCGCGGCGCTCACGAGCTCCCGCCGGCGAACGGCCAGGTCCTCCAGCTCCCGATCGAGACCCTTCCGCCGCTCCGCTAGCTCGGGGGCCACCTGGCCGAGAGTCTGGCCCGCGTAGCGCGCCGGCATCGGCAGCTCATGAATCCCCGCCTGCGCCAGCAGGCGTTCCACCCGGGGCGCGTCCGGCGTATGAACCACCAGGGCGGCCGCGCGCTCCCCCGTCGGGAGCGATGCGGTCTCGAGCATGAACTGATCGCCGATGACCTTCGCCAGACCGTCACGAAGGCGCGAAACCGCCTCCTCGTCCTCCCCGCGCAAGACGAGATGATAGCTGTGCGTCCGGGCTCCATTTCCGGCGGGGAGCAGCCCTCGGAAGGCCTGGATGAACTGCTCGAAACGCGCGAGCTGGGACCGCTCCTCCTCGATCTCACGCGAACGCGCATCGAGGCGGTCCACGTCCCGGCGCAGCCGCCGGGCCTGCCGGGCCCATGCGGCAAACGCTGGCGATCCCGCGGCGCCCGTCCGGGTTGACGGGAGCAGGTTGGTGACCGACTCCAGGTCGCGCACCAGATCCTGCAGGTGCCGCGACTCGCGTTCCTCCTGCGGACTCATCTCGAGGGGTCGGAGGCCGCCGACGGGTACCGGCTCGGCCAGGTGCACCAATCCTGAATCCTGGACGGCGTCCAGCACCTCATCCAGTCGTTCACGGGGACCGAGCAACCGGGCCCGCGTCATCGGGATGATCATCCCTCGCCCCCGGCCGAGCCGATGACTTGCTCCACCACCCAGTCCGCGAGCACGCCGACCGCCGTGTCGTCCAGCTGCTCGAACGCCGCCAGGTCTGCCGTCGCGCGCGCCGTCACCGAGGCGAGCCGGTCCACTCGTTCGCGGGCGAGCCGGTCCTCCATCTCGCGCGCTGCGGCCGCGAGTTCGGTTTCGACGTCGTCGAGGCGCCTGGCCGCACCGGCCTCGGCGTCGCGCACCCGTCCTTCCGCTGCCGCCCGGCACTCCGCCAGCATGGCCTCGAGGCGGGCTTCGGTGGTCAGCAGTCGCGCCAAGGCGCTGTCCGGCGCCGGTTCCGCGCGTGGAGCTCTCGTGTGCATTGGCACTCCTGCAGCCCGGAGATGCCGGACCGCTGGATATCAACCTGCCCGCGAGGGGGTGAACCGTTGGCGAGGAGAAAATGAAGGAATCGTTAAGGCGGCAGGCGGGTCAGGAACCTGGTCGCCAACACGCGAGCGGCTTGCTGGCGTATTGCCGAGTCAGGTCCTACCCTTTGCGCCGACAGCCGCCGATGGCCTGATCGAGCGGCATGCCATATCCCCATTCGAGGAGGTGCCATGGGAAGCATCAACTGGCCGCGCTGCTTCAGCGCCGGGCTGGCTGCCGGCGCGGTCATCCTGGTCGTCGAGGGCGTGGCCGGCACACTCTACGAAGAGGGCATGCTCACCGCGCTCGCGGGGCACAATCTCACGCTGCCGACCGGTGCCAGGGCGTATGCGGCCCAGGCCATCGGCTGTCTCCTCACCGGCCTCGCGCTCGCATTCTTCTACGCCGCCGCTCGACCGCGCCTGGGGCCCGGCCCCAAGACCGCGATGATTGTCGCCCTGATCTTCTGGCTCGGCGGCGTCCTCCCGATGCTCAGCGGTTACGAGCTCATCGAGCTTTTCCCCTCCCGCATGATCGCCCTCTGGAGCGTGATCGGTTTGGTTGAGTTGACGCTCGGTGCGCTCGCCGGCGGGTGGGTCTACCGGGAATCCACCGGGTGATGGCCGCCTAGGCCGCCACCGCCTGCGGCGCCACGGCCTCCACCTCGATGGCGAAACGGATCGTGTCGCCGACCACCCAGCCGCCGAATTCAAGCGCCTGGTTCCAGGTGAGGCCCCAGTCCCGCCGGTCGAGCAGGCCGGTCGCCGAGGCGGCCGTGCGGATGTTCCCCCACGGATCCCTCATCGCCGCCGTGAGCTCCACCTCGAAGCTCACCGGCCGGGCCTGGCCTTTGATACTCAGGTCGCCGGTGACGCGCAGCTTCCCGTCGCGCGCGGCGGTCACCGCGGTGGAACGGAAAAGGATCTCGGGGTGCTGCTCGGTGTCGAAGAAGTCGGGCGAGCGGAGGTGGGCATCGCGCTGCTCCACGCCGGTGTCGATGCTCGTGGCGTCGATGCGCGCCTCGAGGGCGGTCGGGCGACCGTCGGGAGCGACTTCAACGGTGCCGGAGAAGCTCCGGAACCGGCCACGCACCGTCGAAATGCCGAGGTGCCGGACGCTGAATTCGATGCTGCTGTGGGTGGGATCGATGGACCAGGTCATGATATTGCCTCCGGAAAACCGTGATTCTGTTATTATGTTACCGACACAGTTACATTAGTGCTCAAAAAAAGAACCCGAACAGCCCTTATCCCTTCACCCCGCCCGGGCCCGCGGCCTTCCGCGGGCTGCGACCGACCGCGCGATTTCCGACAGCCTGGTCTCCGCGAGTTTCGCCTCGAACGCCGCCTCGGCCCGCCCCATGGCCGGCTTGAGGGCCGCCTGGATGTGGGCGCCTACGGGGCAGTTGGGGTTCGGCGGCGAGCGGTGCATCGCGAAGAGGCAGCCCGGCTCCACCGCGCGGTAGACATCGATCAGTCGGATCTGCGCGGCGGGCTTCGCAAGCAGCGCACCGCCCCCCGCCCCGAGCTGGGACATCACCAGGCCGGATCGATGGAGCATCGACAGCAGTCGGCGAACGACACCCGGATTGGTGTTGGCACTCGCCGCGATAAACTCCGACGTGACCGGCTGGCCGTCCTGAGACACAAGGAGGGTCAGGATGTGGAGTGAGACCGCGAAGCGGCTGCTTGTCGTCACAGGCGTCCGGCTTTCCGGGGTGGCTAGTGTAACTAACGTAGTTACACATTATCGGCTTGTCAAGTTGCCGCGCTCAGGCCCGCAATCCACTTGCTCTTATCCCGGCGGATGCGCAGGTTCACGATTCCAGCGCCGAGTGTGGATTCTTTCATAGAACGGAAGGAGTGGGCGATGGCGAGAAGCGCGCTCATGGTGAATCCGCGCGGGTTGGTCTCGCGCCCGTTGAATGCGATCGCGGCACTACTCCTCATCGCCTCGCCCGCGATTGCGCAAGTCACGGTGCCGGTGCATGAGGTACGCACCGGCGCCCCCACCACCGTGACGGTATGGAATCGCCCGATCCTCGAGCTCCGCGCGGAGATCGACAAGGTCTCTCCACGAGAGCGAGCCGAGCGCGTCCGGCTCCGGATCGAGCAACTTCCCTTCTCGGCCCTGACCTCGGAAGTACGGGCCAGCCCCACCATTATCGCGGGAGCCAGCGGGGTCATGGTGATGGTCGGCAACCAGCCCATTGTCATGATCCTGCCGGAGGACCTGGACCCCGAAGCGGGAGAGACGGTCGACGAAGCCGGCGCCCGGACCGTCGCGAACCTGCGCGAGGTGCTGAAGGCACGCGCCGACCAGCGACGGACCCCTGTCCTGCTTCGCGGCATCGGACTGTCCGTCGGTGCCACCCTGCTCCTCCTGCTCGTTCTGAAGGGCGTCGCGCGGCTGCGGCGGAGGGCGCTCGACTCCCATTTCAGCGACACGATCGCACGCCGAGTCAAGCTCTTCGGCATCGATCCGGGACCGCTCCTGACCGCGCTCGAGCGCGGCCTGATCCGGTTGACGTGGATCAGCATCGTGGTGGTCGTGTTGTATCTGTGGCTCACGTTCGTCTTCGCCCAGTTCCCATACTCCCAGCCGTGGGGTGCCCGGCTCGGCAACTACCTCGTCCAGCTCATGGCAGGGTTCGGCCGGGGAGCCCTCGGCGCGGTGCCGGGGCTGTTCGCGGTGATCGTGATCTTCCTGCTCACGCGCGTAGTGTCGCGCGCCGTGGGCGCATTCTTCAGCCGCGTCGAGACCGGCGAGATCGAGGTCTCCTGGCTCGACCCGGAAACCGCGAAAGCCACCAAACGACTCGTCGCGGCGATGATCTGGATCTTCGCTATCACCGTGGCCTACCCCTACATACCCGGATCGGGCACGGATGCGTTCAAGGGCGTCAGTGTCTTCGTGGGCCTCATGATCAGTCTCGGTTCCGCCGGCCTGATCAACCAGCTGATGAGCGGGCTGGTGGTGGTCTACTCCCGCGCCTGCAAGCCGGGGGAGTTCGTACGGGTCGGCGACATCGAGGGGGTGGTGAGCCAGGTCGGCGTACTGTCGACGAAGCTCATCACGAGAAAGAAGGAAGAGATCACCGTGCCGAATGCGGTGTTGACCGGCTCGTCGATGACGAACTTCTCACGCCTGGCCGGAGAACAGGGAGCAATCGGCGCCACAACGGTGACCATCGGCTACGACGCACCGTGGCGGCAGGTACACGCGATGCTGCTGCTGGCCGCGGAACAGACCACTGGCATCCGCAAGGACCCGAAGCCATTCGTCCTCCAGCGCTCGCTCTCGGATTTCTACGTGGAGTACGAGCTCCGCTTCCACCTCCAACGGCCGGAGGATCGGATTTTCGCGCTGTCGGAACTCCACGGGCACATTCAGGACGCCTTCAATGAGTTCGGCGTCCAGATCATGTCCCCGCACTTCGAGGGACAGCCCGAGGGCCGGGTGCTCGTCCCCCGTTCCCAGTGGCACGCGACCCCTGCGAAGGACTGACAGTTATTTGAGGGAAGGCACGAATCACGAGAACATGACAAGTCCGCTCAGCGATCACTTCTCCCAACAGGCGCCGGAGTACGCCAGGTATCGCCCGGTGTACCCGGCGTCGCTCGTGGAGTTTCTCGCTTCGCTGACGGAGGAGCACCGCGCGGCGTGGGACTGCGGCACCGGATCGGGCCAGGCGGCGGAACTGCTCGCCGAGGCGTTCACCCACGTGTACGCGACCGACCCGAGCGCGGCGCAGCTGGCGCAGGCGCGACCGCACCCTCGCATCACCTACCGGCGTGGACGGGAGGGCGATTCCGGACTTCCGGATGACTCGGTGGATCTGGTGACCGCCGCTCAGGCGGCCCACTGGTTCGACCTGCCCGCGTTCTACCGGGAGGCCGAGCGGGTGCTGCGGCCTGGCGGCGTGATCGCGGTCTGGTGCTATGCGCTGCCGCAAGTCTCGCTGGACATCGACCGGGTGGTCGAGCGCTTCGCTCGCCAGCGCGTCGGCGCGCACTGGCCCGCCGGACGGGAGTACGTCGATGCCGAGTACGCGAATCTTCCGTTTCCCTACCACCGGTTGCCGGTGCCCCCGCTCGCCTACGCGGCCAGCCTCGATCGGACCGAGTTCCTCGGCTACGTAGGCACATGGTCCGCGGTCGTGCGCTGTCGGGAGGCCGAGGGGGTGAACCCGCTCGACGAGTTCACACGCGACCTCGAGCCGCACTGGCGCGTTGCGGAGCAGCGCCACCTGGTGCGGTGGCCGCTGCATGTCGTCGTGGGGCGCCCCTAGCGCACCAGGGCGCCGCGACGCCGAGCTTCAGTCAGCCCAGCCATACTGATAACTCACCGCGAACACATCGAACTCGCCGCCGACCCGGGTGAAGACACCCGAGCTGAAGCTCCCCTTCACAGCGTGGCCGCCGCCCAGGAACCAGCTGCCCGTCGCACCGAATCGCGAATTGCGCTGGAAGGTGTTCTGCGTGACGCCGTCCACCGAGGTGGTGCCCCCCGACACGAACGTGCCGTCGAGGGCCAGCCAGGCGCGGCGACCGAACAGGTGCACGACGTGGGCCTGGAAGGTCCAGAGCGGGTCCTGCGAGAGGGTGGACGTCCGGTGATATTCCGTGTTGTCGCCGAAGAGCCAGACGCCGGCGTACCCCTCCAGGGCCCACCCGCGGCCCATGGGCTGGATCACCCCGACCTCGGGTTTCACGGCAAAGCGATGGGCGCTGATGTTGACCAGCCGGTCGGGATCGTACTCGCCGAGCGGCGTGGTGACGACGAGGGAGCCGCCCACGATGGTGCCGAAGCGCACACCGGCGAGCTCCTCCCGCCGGCGGGCGGGGCCGCCGGCAAGGTTCAACGCGAGCCTGAGCTGCGGATCGGCGAGCCCATTCAGATGCCGGGCCGTATCCTGGCCGGCCACCGTGCCATCGACCGTCCCCTTGACGTATGGCACGACTGCCTGGACCTGCGCCGACCGCCCGAAGAGCCCGAACGCCCGCGCGAAGGCCACGGTGCCGGTGTTCGTGGAGACGTTGACATCCTCGATGGGGAGCGTCCCATCCAGGACCACACCGCCGTATGAGTAGGAATATGAGGCAACGATCGCGTTCCAACCGGTCGGCAGCGGCAGGTACAGCCGCGGCTCGAGCGATTGGGCGCCCGCGAGCGAGGGTACGAAAACCAGGTACATCCCGGCGAGATGCCGGGGAAAGTGCGATCGCAGGTACCGGATCAGCGAGCGTCCTCCCTAGAGCCCCAGCACCATCTCCGCCCTCGTATACAGATACCGTCCGTTGTAGCCGAATGGCGACGCCGCGGCCCAGGGGAACGTTCCGCCGTTGTTGTTGTTCACGCCCGCCTGGTCGGGGTAAACGTCGAACAGGTTCCGCACGCCGAACGACAGGTTGACCTGGTTGAACTGGTACCCGACCTCGGCGTCCACCAGCGTCTTCCCGCCGTACGACTCCTCGCAGGTGTCGCAATACCCCGGCTGCGCGGAGGAGAACCCGCCGAAATAGGAAACCCGCGCGAGCGAGTGCAGGCGGCCGTTGGTATAGTTGCCCGCCACCGTACCCCGCCATTCGGGTCGTTCCTTCTCGATGGCGACCCGTGTCACGACATCCAGCAGGGTCTCGACGCCGGTGCCGTCCAGTTCGGGCGGGAGCGGCGCCTCTTCCAGGATCTTGTTCTGGGTGTAGTTGACCCCGAGTGTGAGCCCGAAGACGCCGCTGCCCCAGGCCGGCCACTGGAAGTTGCCGGTGACATCCACGCCCTGGGTGCGGCTGTTGATGCCATTGGTGAAGTATTGCGCGCCGTCGATGTTCAGACCCGCATTGTCGAGAATCGCGATCACGCTGTCGGTGCCGAGGAACCCGGAGAGGATGATCCGGTTATCGATGTCAATGTGGAAGTAGTCGGCCGTGAGCGTGACGTTGTTGGCCGGGCTCACGGCGAAGCCCGCGCTGAAGTTGACGGAGGTCTCCTCCTCGAGCGGCTTGGCGCCCAGCGCGATGGCAGCCGGATGATCGGCGGGGAAGACACCGAAATCCACCGGCTCGGGCTGGCCGGTGCCGGGATCGAAAATGAAATTCGTGGCGATGCTGGTGTAATGCGTCTGGCTGAGCCCGGGGGCCCGGAAGCCGGTGCTCGCCGCGCCGCGAAGGGTGAACCGGGGCGAGACCTGGTAGCGAAGGGCCAGCTTACCGGTAACGCGCTCCCCGAAATCGCTATAGGTCTCGAAGCGCCCGGCCACGTTAGCGAGCAGCTTGGTGCTGAGGTTCGCCTCGGCGTCGGCGTACACGCCGAAATTGGTGCGCGAATCATCCGTCGCGGCCGCGGGCTGGAACCCCGCGAAGACCTGTGACCCCGCCGGTGCGATGTCTCCGTTCCGGTCGAGGTGATAGCCCTGAATGTACGATGCGGGCTCGCCCGCCGTGATCTCGTAGCGCTCCCGACGGAAGGTCGCTCCCAGCGCCAGATTGAGCGGCCCGGCCAGCCCCACATTCATCGGCCGCGAAAAATTCACGCCCGTTACCAGCTCCTCGCGATCGAGCTGGCCCGCGAAGAACGAGGTCTGGTTCGGGATGCCCGGATCGTCGGAGTTGCCGAGGATGCCGTCGAGGCCCGGCGCGCAGGGCGTCCCCAGGCAGGGCCCGAGCGACACATTGAGGGTGTTGGTCAGGTTGTATTCGAAGTCGTTGTGACCGAACTCGAGCCCGAAGTCGTATGCCCACGCTCCCGCGAGACCGCGGAAGCCGGCGGCCGCGGAATAGTCGACGACATCGGGGTCGAAGGTCGGCAGGAAGCCGAGGGGATAGATCTCCGGCCAGTTGCGGCTGTCGTTCCCGAGCCGCCGGTAGCCGTTGCCGGTGCCCTCGCGGAAGCTGTATCCGCCGAACGAGTACACCTCGAACGTTCCCGCGTCATTGAGCGGCATCCGGAAGTTCGCGAACGTCATGATGTCCTTCGCGAGCCCGTCGCCCCAGTGATAGTTGGGCTGGTCGACCGGGTTGTTCTTCTGGATCACGTTCCCCTCGCCGTCCACCAGGTCGCCGTCGCCGGACACGATCTGGTCGCTTGGGTCCGGCCATGCCCGGTTGGTCGGGTCGCGATGCCGGAACTCGGCGAAGAGTCCGAGCGACCCGCGTCCCAGTCCGAGGCCGAGGCCCCCGTTGAGATTCACGGCGGAGCCGTCGTCCGGATAGTCATTGGTCGTGAAGCGACCGAAGTCGGCATTCACGAACGGGGCGAACTGCCCCTCCTTCGTCACCACGTTGATGACCCCGGCGATGGCGTCGGAGCCGTATTGCGCCGAGGCGCCGTCGCGCAGGACTTCGATCCGATCGATCGCGCTCGCGGGCAGGGCGTTCAGGTCCACGCCGCTCGAGCCCGCCGCCATGCCGTAGGCGTAGGTGTTCACCAGGGCCGTCTGATGGCGGCGCCAGCCATTCACCAGCACGAGGCTGTGATCCGGGCTCAGGCCGCGGAGCGTGAACGGGCGTACGATATCGGTCGCGTCGGTGACGGTCTGCCGCGGGAAGTTCACCGACGGGGAAAGCGCCTGAAGAATCTGGCTGGTCTCGGTGGTGCCCTGGCGCGCGATGACTTCGGCGGTATAGACGTCCACCGGCACCGCCAGCTCCTCGGCGGCCGTGTGCTGGGCCCGGGAGCCCACCACGACGTCGATCGGCGCGAGCTGAATGGGACGGGGCGTCACCTGGAAATTCCGTTCGACCGTCGCGCCGCCGGACACCGTGACCCTGGCCGACATCGGGTTGTATCCGACCCGCCGGGTACGCAACGTGTAAATCCCGTCGGCGACGTTGCGGAATTCGTAGGTACCTGCCACTTGGGTCGTGGTTGCGAGCCCGGTGCCCTCGAGGACGATGGAAACTCCCGACACCGGGGCACCCGAGGTGTCGGTGACCGTGCCGTGGACCACGCCGCGTTGAGCCTGAAGAATGCTCGGGAGAAGGAGCGTAGTGAGCAAAGGGAGCAACAGGGCGAGCGGACGAGAGGGACGGGACATCACGCCTCCAATAGAGGAAGGTGAGAACCGGGGTAACTCGTTCTACGCGCACGCATTGAGGCACGGTCGGTAAGGGGGGAGACGGATGCCCGGCCGGTCCCGGCCTATATAGGGGTTGTCTGGAGGCACGTCAAGCAGGAAGACCGGCCACTGGAACGGCGGGCTGGCGAGCCGAATGGCAACCCGATCGGGCCGAAGGGGATTCCGGTTGCGGCCACGGCGTGGTGCGGCTTGAATTCAGGATTCTAACCCCCTCACCGGAGTGCTTATGATCCGACGTTTATTCCTCGCCGCTGGTGTTGCCGCTCTTGTCGCCGGCCCGCTGGCCGCCCAGGCCAACGAGCGCGACTTGCGTGAGCTCACGCGCGCCGAGATCGAAACCGCCAAGAAGGAGATCGTGGCGGCCAACATGAACTTGACCGAGCAGGAGAGCCAGGCCTTCTGGCCGCTGTTCGACCAGTATCAGACGGCTCGGCGTGCCAACACCGATCGTCGCGTGGCCCTGATCGAGCGTTATGCAGCCAGCTACACTGCGATGACCGACGCGGCCGCCGATTCGCTGGCCAAGGATTGGATCGCGATCGAGAAAGACCGGGCCGAACTTGCCGGCGAATGGTATCCCAAGTTCCGCAAGGTGTTGCCCGCCGCGAAGGCCGCCCGGTTCATGCAGATCGAGAACAAGCTCCAGGTTCTGATCGACTATCAGCTGGCGGCCAATATTCCGCTGGTCCCGGCGCCGTAACGACCCCGGTCCTGCCGGCTGCACTCCTCGCGGACTTCGGCGCGGGGTGCGGCCGCGGCCGAGGCCCCCGATCGAGGTGGTCCCGCGGCCGGACTGGCGCCGCCCTTGGTCACCGGTAGATTGACCACTCTGCCTTCTGTGCTTGGCGCACCCGCCTCGCTTCGGGAGTCTCCAAGGAGAGCAATCGATGGACACGACGGTCTCGCGGGGTGCATCCCTGACTGCGCTCGCGCTGGCGGCTTCCCTGGCGGGATGCGGAGACAAGTCCCCTCCCCCGCCCCCACCCCCGTCGGTCACGGTGATGCCGGTCCAGGTGCGTGACGTGCCGGTGTACCGCGAGTTCACCGGCGAGACCAAGGGCGCGGAGGACGTCGAAATCCGGGCCCGGGTGGCCGGCTTCCTCGAGCGCCAGGCCTACACCGAGGGCACACCAGTGCGGCGCGGGGCGTTGCTCTTCGTGATCGACCCCAAGCCGCTCGAGGCGGCGCTGCGTCGCGCGCGCGCCGACCGGGCCGAAGCGGTGGCGCGATTCGAGCGCGCGACGGTCCAGGCCAACCGGCTCCGCCCGCTGGCAGCCCAGAATGCGGTGAGCCAGCAGGATCTGGATAACGCGCTCGCGTCCGAGCAGGCGTCCCGGGCCGCGGTGGACGCGGCCCGGGCCGCGGAGACCTCGGCCGAGCTGGATCTCTCCTATACTCGTGTCACGAGCCCGATCGACGGGATGGCCGGGATTGCGAACGTCGACGTCGGCCAGTATGTCGGCAGTCCCGAGCCCACCGTGCTCACCGTGGTCTCCGCCCTCGATCCCATCAAGGTCGCCTTCAACATCTCCGAGTCGGAGTATCTCGAGCTCGCGCGCGCCACCAGCGCCGGGGGCCGGGCGCGCCGGAACCCGGAGGCGATCGTCGAGCTCCAGCTGGCCGACGGATCGGTACATCCCGAGAAGGGGCGTGTCACCATCGTCGGCCGCGGGGTGGACCCGGGCACCGGGACGATGCTGCTCGAGGCCGAGTTCCCCAATCCGCAGGGCATCGTCCGGCCGGGCCAGTTCGCCCGGGTGCGCATCCCGGTCACGGTCGCCAAGGACGCAATCATCATCCCGCAGCGCGCGGTCCAGGAGCTCCAGGGCACCTACAACGTGTACGTGGTCGGCGCCGACAGCACTGCGGAGATCCGACCGGTCAAGCCTGCCAACCGGGTCGGCTCGGACTGGGTCATCGGGGAGGGGCTTCGCGCGGGGGAGCGGGTGATCGTGGATGGCCTGCAGAAGGTCCGGCCGGGGGTGAAAGTCGTTCCAACCGCCGCCGGCGCCAGCCCCGACAGCGCGGCGGGAGCCCGCTGAATCATGGCCGAGTTTTTCATTCGGCGGCCGATCGTCGCCATCGTCATCTCGATCATGATCGTGCTCCTCGGGCTCAACAGCCTGCGCGGGCTGTCCTTTGAGCAGTACCCCTTCCTCGCCCCGCCGACCATTCGGGTCACCGCCACCTACCCCGGCGCCTCCGCGGTGGCGGTGGAGCAGTCCGTGGCCACCCCGATCGAGCAGGAGGTGAACGGCGTCGAGGGCATGATCTACATGAAGTCGTCGAACACCAGCGACGGCCGCATGCAGCTCGACGTGAATTTCGAAGTGGGAACCGACCAGGACATGGCGAACGT
>DASTCF010000080.1:0-21127 GCA_035711365.1 Gemmatimonadales bacterium | reverse complement strand
TCCCCTCTCCGCCGCTGATTGGGAGGCGGAGTTCTCCCGGTACCGCCAGATCCCGGAGTACCAGCTCCACAATGCCGGCATGACGCTGGCCGGATTCAAGCGCATCTACCTCGTCGAGTATGTGCATCGACTCTGGGCGCGGCTGGTCGGGCTCGCCTTCGCGGTGCCGTTCCTCGTGTTCCTCGGAAGGCGGATGGTGAACCGCCCCCTGGCGCGCCGCCTGGTGCTACTCCTCGTCCTGCTTGCCCTGCAGGGTGCGATGGGGTGGTACATGGTGAAGAGCGGCCTCACCGTGCGGACCGACGTGAGCCAGTACCGCCTCGCCGCCCACCTGGCCCTGGCGCTGGTCATCTATGTCATCACGGTCTGGACCGCGGCGGATCTGCTTGGAGAAGGGCAGGCGGACGGACGGACAATCGGACAGGCGGAATCTGCGCTGCGCCGAGTCGCAGCAGGGTTCGCTCTCTACGTGTTCCTGACGATCCTTTCCGGTGCCTTCGTGGCTGGCCTGGATGCCGGGAAGGCGTGGAACACGTTTCCGTTAATGGGCGGCCGCGTGATCCCACCGGGGTACACAGCGCTCACGCCATGGTACCTCAACCTGTTCGAGAATCCGGCGGCGGTGCAATTCCATCACCGCCTGTTGGGGCTTGGCGTGCTGCTGGGAGCCCTCGTGCTGTGGACGGTTGGACGGCGGAGCGCCCCCCCGTCGGCGCGAAGGGCACTGGGAGCGCTGGCGCTAATCGCCGCGGCTCAGGCGGGACTGGGCGTGACGACCCTTCTGCTCGCCGTGCCCATCGCCATCGCGGCGCTCCACCAGGCGGGCGCGGTCCTGGTGCTCACGGCCGCCGTCCTGGCGCTCCACGGGCTCCAAACGACGAACGGCCGGCGCAGGGCGCCAGCCGTCGTCTGACCTGTGTTCCCGCTTCCCCGTCGTTAGTTCAGCGTCGTCGGGAGCTTCCCGGCGCGCGGGTCTCCACGGAGTACCTTGGTCGTATAGCCGTTCGCCGGATCGCCACCCTGGGCCAGAATGCCGGCCACGATGGTGGGCCCTCGGTTGTAGGCCAGGAGGGCATGGTTCAGGTTGTTGTCAAACCGCTCGAGCAGGTCCTTCAGGAACCTGAAGCCAATCCGCAGGTTCACGTCACGGTTGGCCAGTTCCACCTCGGTGATGCCGGGCTGGTAATAGCGCGCGGTGGCCAGCCGGAGCTGCGTGTAGCCGATGGCCGCCTTGTTGCTGCGCGCGGTCTGCTTGAAGTTGCTCTCCACCTTCACCAGCCGGAACGCCAGCGCAGGCTCGATGCCCTCGCTCAGCGCGATATCGTAGATCGAGGCGGCCAGGTCGGCCGGAACCTGGTACTGCGCGGAGTAGCCATGCACCGCCTCCGCGCGCTCCAGCTGGATTCTGAGCAGCGCAGCTTCGCCCTGCGCCGCCTGAAGGCGGCCGGTCAGGTCCTGAATCTCGCGCGAAACGAACTCAGCCGATGGGGAAGGCGCCGAGTCGTCTGCGCCGGCCCGCCGCGGCCAGCCCGCGAGTGCGCTCATCAGCACGGCCGCACCGAGGAGCAAGCCTCCCCGCATGAACAGCCGGGCCGGCGGACGCATGCCGTCGGTCTGGGAGTCGGTTCGGGTCGTCATATCATTCCTCCTGTCTCGAGTGGCCGGTGAGGCGCCGTTACACATGCGTCCCGCCGGTCTTCTCCAGCAACCGCACCCCTTCGACGGTCATCTCACGGTCGACCGCCTTGACCATGTCGTACACGGTCAGGCAGGCCACCGCCACCGCGGTCAGGGCCTCCATCTCGACGCCGGTGCGTCCTTCCGACCGCACCGTCGCCGTCACCCTTACCCCTGGCAACTCAGGTTCGAGCCGCGCCTCGACCTGAACCAGGTCGAGCATGAGCGGGTGACACAGGGGGATCAGCTCCCCCGTGCGCTTGGCCGCCATCGTGCCGGCCACTTCGCTTACTGCCAGGACATCGCCCTTGGCCACTTCATGCCGGGCCACGAGCTCATACGCCCCGGCGGACATCCGCACCTTGCCTTCCGCGACGGCCCTCCGCACGGAAACCGGCTTGTCGCCTACATCTACCATTCGGGCCCGGCCTTCGGCGTCGAGATGCGACAGCTTCACAGGGCCTCCGCCAGATCCTCGCCCAGGCTCGCCAGCAGCAGCTGCGGGTTCACGTTCCCCTGCGCCGCCTCCCGGGCCTCGGCGACCAGGCCGAGCGCGGTCAAGAGCCGTTCCGGAGAAGTCCGCTCACGAAGCGCCGGAAGAACCGCGCGCCGCCCGGCAACTCCCACTGCGCCTCGCGCCGCGTCGTCCAGCGTTTCGGCCAGCGCATCGAGCATCCCCGTGAAATCACCCCGCGCCTGCCACGGTCCCTGGGCCAGCGCCCGTTCGAATCGCGCGGCGGGTCCGCTCAACACCGACTCCAGATAGGCGTTTGCGGCCACCTGCGCAGCCTGGGCCTCGTCCCCCTGTGCCAGCGCCGCGCCGATCGAGCCGGCCGCCCGGGTTACCATGCGTCCCAACTCGGCGGGCGGCGGTTGCGGCTCCAAGTGCGCCGCCAGGAAACCCGACACCTCAGCGTCGGTCAATCGTCCGAGCCTGAGTGGCACCGCGCGAGACCGGATGGTCGGCAGCACGCGCGACGGCTCCGCAGTCGTCAGGACGAACGTCGTATCACCGGGCGGCTCCTCGAGTAGCTTGAGGAGGGCGTTCGCCGCCTCTGGATTCGCCTCCTGCGGAACGAGCCGTTCGGCCTCGCCGATGACGAACACTTTCCGCTTGCCTTCGGCCGGGGTCAGGGCAGCCCGTCGCGCAATCAGCCGCGCCGTGGCCATCCCGTGCGCCGAGAGCCCATCCGGAGGCAAGTAGAGCGGCGATGCCCGCCGCTCCGCCAGGACCTCGGCAATAGCCTCGGCCGCCTCCTCGACCTGCTTGTCCGGCTCCGCCGCCTTGGGGCGGGGAATCGGGACGATCCAATGGAGGTCGGGATGCCCGAGCCCCAGTACCAACCGACAGCCTCGACAGTCCCCGCACGGCTCTAGGCCGGGCCGCTCGCAGTACAGCAATTGCGCAGTCCAGAGTGCCAGCCGTTGCTTGCCGACGCCCGCGGGACCGGTCAGGAGAAGCACCTGGGGCAGCCGGCCTTCTCGGATGGCCCGTGACACACGGGACCGGGAATCGGCGTGGCCCACCAGGGGCTTCAGTATCATGGTCTGAAGGTAAAACGCGGGCGGCAGATGGGAAGCGTCGATAGTGTAACATCTTTTTCAACAACGACTTAGATGCGTTCTAGAGGTCCGGAATTGCGCCATTTTGGCACCTGGATCCGTCCCGAAACAGCTGTAAGTGCTTACTCGCAACGAAATTCATGTGAGCAGGTGCTCATCAGTGAGGTAACTTATTTATTGTGAGTGGGATAGCTTTGTGTTACTGGTCACACATGTTGTGGGACTGGGACATCAATCGAGTGACCTGTCACATCGACCGTGAGGTCCGGTTCTCGGGCACCCGGATGTGGAAACCGCGGAAAGCGGGTGGATATGAGCGTGGAGCGGGTGGAAAAGGGGCGGGGAAGCGGGGAGGCGGGAACGCGAGGAAGTAGCTGACGCGCGAGGTGGAGGTGCATCGCAGGCAAGGGGAGCTTCCTCGCGAGGCTCCCGATCAGTTACTTGCGTCTCCACCTCCCCGCTTCCCCGCCTTCTGCCGCCCGATTAAGATTGCACCGCGCACCAGCGCCTTCCCGAGTAGCTCAGTTGGTTAGAGCAGCTGACTGTTAATCAGCGGGTCGGGGGTTCGAGTCCCTCCTCGGGAGCTGTCTTGTGCCACACCGAGCACGCCTGGTAGTCCGAGGGCGTCGCCACTTCCTTGTTGACCCACTCGATCACCGCCGCAAATCCCAGGCTCTGCGGATCGTGGTGCAGGTAACCGGCCACGACCGCCAGTACCCGAAATCCGTGGGCCAGCTGGAACGAGAGCGTTGGGTCCGTCAGGTCGTTCCGTAAAACTCGCGTCACATACTCTGCCGGACTCATTCTCGCCGCCACGCGGTGATAGCCGCGCAGTCGCGCCCCGGCCCGAATCCGGAGCAGTTTCCGCCAGCGGACGAGCGCCTCACGGGCTGCGTAGAGCGCGGAGCCGACCCCCTTGCCCTGCATGTCCGGTGCGACCATCACCTCCGCGCCATAGAGGGTCCGCCCCCGCATCGGGTCATGGTTCCGGAAGTACCCGCCATCGGTGAAGTCGCGCCAGGTCCCTACCGTATCGTAATCATCCCAGAGCACGATGAGACTGGCCGCCATGCCGACCACCCGACCGGATGATCGCTCGATGGCGACAAACTGCCCCTCCGGGAACACGGCGAGGTGGGAGGCCAGTTGCTTCTCCGTCCAGGGCGGGGAGCTGGGGTATACGTCGCGACTGAGTTCGATGACGCCCGGGATGTCCGAAGCCATCGTGACCCTGACATCCACGGCGGGCAGCGCGTCGACCGCGTTCATATGCGGCTCACCTCGACCTTCGCCGTGATCTCAGCCGTACGCCGGCTATCGAGCAGGGGCAGCACGGTGCCGGACGTCCGGGTGTTGTTGATCGTCACCATGTTCAGGTCTCCGATGACCATCATCTCCTGGTTCGGGTTTCCTTCCGCCAGGATCCCATCCCGCGAGAACAGGAAATCACTCGGCGTGAGAATCGCGGCCTGCCCGTAGTTGAGGTGCACCGCAGGAACCTGTGGCAACGACCCGACCGTGGCCGATTGGATCACATACATCTGATTCTCGATGGCGCGGGCGTGCGCACAATACCTGACTCGAAGAAACCCCTGGCGGTCATCCGTGCAACTGGGAACCACGAGTATATTCGCGCCCTCCCGCGCGGCCACCCGCGCGATTTCCGGAAACTCGACGTCGTAGCAGATCGCCACGGCAATCGGACCCAATTCGGTCTGGAACACCTTGACCGTCGAGCGCGGCCGGATGTCCCACTCCTCCGATTCGAAACGGGTCGTGTGCAGCTTCCCCTGCGTGTCGTGCCTGCCGGACGGCCCGAAGACGTAACACTGGTTGTACACCATGTCATCGGCCTCGTCGACCACGGGAATGGTGCCGCCGACGATGTACACGCCGGCGCGTGTCGCCAGGTCCGTGAAGAGCTCCAGGTAACGGGGTTGCTGGCGGGCGAGGTCGCGGATCTGATCGCGGATTGGGCGCTTGATATCGCCCAGGGTGAGGAGCTGGACGGTGAAGTACTCCGGGAACACGACCAGGCGGCAATCGTAATCGGCCGCGGTCAGGACCAGCGCTTCAACCTGGTCCCGGAATTGCTCGAATGTCTGGACCGGCCGGATGTAGTACTGCATCGACGCCACGCGAAGCCGTTCCATGCCGAGCTCCCGAGTGCGGGTGCGCCACCTCCTCGCATCATAGTGGTGCCTGGGCCCGGCGCCAACGTGCTCCCGCCCACTTGCCTATCTGCCCATCTGCCCATCTGTCCATATCTTCCGTCCATGGACTCCGCCGCCGGCTTCCTGACCACTCTGGCCCTCGTCCTCGGCATCGCGGCCGTCACGAGCGTCCTCTTCCAGCGCCTGCGGCTGCCCCCGGTCCTGGGCTACCTGGTGGCGGGGATCGCCCTCGGTCCGCACGACTTTCCACCAGTCCAGGCCGATGTCGAAACCGTGCGTACGCTCTCCGAGCTCGGCGTCATCCTGCTGATGTTCTCCCTCGGGCTCGGCTTCACGGTGCGGAAGCTCGGGCGGCTCGCCTCCACGGCCGGCCTCGTCGTGGCCATCGAGGTGGGACTGTGCCTCGGACTCGGCTACATCGCCGGGCAGCTCATGGGCTGGACCCCGCTGGAGAGTCTCTTCGCCGGCGCAATCGTCTCGATATCGAGCACGATGATCATTGCCAAGGTCTTTCACGAGCGGCACATCGCGGGAAAGCTGGCCGAGGTGGTGTACGGCGTGCTGGTGGTGGAAGACCTGGTCGCAATCCTCTTCATCGCGGTGCTCACCGCCGTCGCGACCGGCGTGGGACCCTCCACTGATGTCGTGGCCGGCACCCTGACTCGGCTGATTGCCTTCCTGGCCGGGGTCATGGTCGTGGGGCTCTTCATCGTGCCCCGCTGGATTCGGTGGGTGGTGCGCCTCCGACGGGACGAGACGACCCTGGTGGCGAGCGTCGGGCTCTGCTTCGGCCTGGCCCTCCTGGCTCATGCTGCCGGCTACTCGGTCGCCCTCGGGGCATTCCTCGCCGGCGCGCTCGTGGCGGAGGGCGGGGCCGGCCGTCAGGTGGAACCGCTGGTGCGGCCGCTGCGCGACATGTTCGCCGCGATCTTCTTCGTCGCGGTAGGCATGTCCATCGAACCCGGGGCGATTCCCGCTCACTGGGGTGCGATCGTGGCCCTCACGCTTGTAGTCCTGATCGGCAAATTCACCGGCGTCGCCGCCGGGACCTTCCTCGCCGGCCTCGGAACACGCACGGCCGTACGCGCGGGGCTCTCCCTCGCGCAGATCGGCGAGTTCTCCTTCATTATCGCGGGGATCGGTGTCGCCAGCGGAGCGGTGCGCGACTTCATTCCGCCCGTGGCGGTCGCCGTCGCGGCCATCACGGCCCTCTCGACGCACTGGCTGGTGGGGTGGTCGAGCGCGGCCGCGAACTACGCGGACCGGCGGTTGCCCCGGGCGTTGCAGACCTATGCCACGCTATACGGCTCCTGGGTGGAGTCGGCGCGGCTTGCCGCGCGCGCCGACACGCCGGCGGCCCGGATCCGCCGCCTCACCCGGTTCATCGTCCTCGACGCGGTCCTGCTCGCGACCATCGTGGCGGGCTCGGCTCTGGCGGTGACCCGCGGCACCGCACGCCTTGCGGTGCTGACCGGATTCGATCCGCCCGCGATCCGCCTCGGCGCGGTGGCCCTGGCCCTCGCCGTGCTGTTTCCGCTCCTGTATGGCGTTGCCCGCGCGGCTCGCGCCCTGGGAACCCTGCTCTCCACGATGGCCGTGCCCCTGCCGAATCCCGGCAAGGCCGACCTGGGGCTCGCCCCTCGCCGCGCGCTCCGGCTCAGCATTCAGATCGGCATCGTGCTGATCGTCGGCGCTCCCCTCGTCGCGGTGACGCTCCCGTTCCTGCCGGCTTACGGCGGGCCCGCGTTCCTCGGCGTCCTGCTGCTCCTGCTCGGGCTCGCCTTCTGGCGTTCGGCGCGCGACCTGCAGGGCCACGTGCGGGCCGGCGCGACGATGATCGTCGAGGCGCTGGCGCGGCAGAATCGCCGGACGACGGGTGACGACGGCATGCTGGAAGAAGTGCGGAAGATCCTGCCGGGCATCGGTGATCTCACTCAGGTCACGATCGGGGCGGGGAGCCCCGGATCAGGGCAGAGCCTCGCGGAGCTCAACCTGCGCGGCCTGACCGGGGCGTCCGTGGTCGGCCTCAGGCGGGGTGACGAGAGGATGGTCTTTCCGTCCGCGCGGGAGCACCTGCGCGACGGCGATGTGCTGGCGCTCACGGGAACCCACGAGGCGATCGCGGCGGCGACCGATCTGCTTCAGGGCGGGGATTCGAGCGAGCGCCACAAGTACCAGGACGCCACGGTCCGATAAGGGCGCCACCGCTCCCCGTGGCGCGCCACCGCGAGCGGTGTTGGCAGTCGCCGCCGGCCGTACACCCGCTGGAATCCCTTCCGGATGCCCAGATCATCGATCGGCAGGACGTCGGGCCGCACCAGCCGGAACATCAGCACCATCTCCGCCGTCCAGCGGCCCACTCCACGCACCGCGGTCAGCCGCTCGATGACCATCTCATCGGGCATCCGTCGGAGCTGGGCCATGCTCGGCACGACGCCCGAGGCGCACTTGGCCGCGAGATCCTTCACCGCGAGCGTCTTGTTCCGCGAGAGGCCGGCGCGGCGCAGCTCCTCGTCCGCGGTGGCGAGCAGCTCCTCCGGGCGCGGCGCGCGTCGCGGCGCATAGAGCGCGATCACGCGGCCGTGGATGGTTGTCGCCGCCTTGCCGCTCAGCTGCTGGTGGACGATCGACACGAGCAGAGCCTCGAAGATCGACATCCGGCGGGCAGGCTCCAACGGGAAGGGGCCCGCCTGGCGGATGACTTGCGCCAGGGCAGGATCGGCGCGCCGCAAGTGGCGGATCGCATCGCGCGGATCGAAAGACAGGCTCATGCGGTCACCATGGCATCCAGTTCACTCAGCAGGGGCGCGAGGTAGCGCCCGGTGTGGGACTCCGCGACGCCTGCGACATGCTCCGGGGTGCCTTGCGCAACGACCCTCCCTCCCCCGTCCCCTGCCTCGGGCCCCAGGTCGATCACCCAGTCCGCGCGTTTGATGACGTCGGGGTGATGCTCGATGACGAGCACGGTATGGCCGGCGTCCACGAGGCGGTCAAGCACCTGGAGCAGCACCCGTACGTCGTCCAGGTGAAGCCCGGTCGTCGGTTCATCGAGGATGTAGAGCTTGCGTCCGCCGCGTCGGCCTGCACTGGCCAGCTCCCGCGCGATCTTCAAACGTTGGGCTTCGCCGCCCGACAGCGTCGTGGCAGGCTGGCCCAGCCGCAGATAGCCGAGGCCGACCTGCTGCAGCTGCCAGAGCGCTGCGCCGAGACGCGGCTGGTGCCGGAACCGGGTAATCGCCTCCTCGACCGTCCATTGCAGGACATCATGGATCGAGATGCCATTGATCCGGACATCGAGCACCTCGCGCCGGAAGCGGGTGCCGCCGCAGGTCTCGCACGGCACGTACACATCCGCCAGGAACACCATCTCCACCTTGACGTGGCCCGCCCCCTCACATTCCTCGCACCGGCCGCCGGGCAGGTTGAACGAAAATGTGGAGGCGGTGTAGCCGCGTGCCAGGCTCAGCGGCTGGGCCGCGAACAGCTCGCGGATCTCGTCGAACGCCTTCACGTAGGTGACCGGATTCGAGCGCGGCGTTCTGCCGATGGGGGACTGGTCGACCAGCAGCACATCGTCGAGCAGCTCGGCGCCTGTCAGGGAGGTCACGTCGCCCACCGCCTCGCCGAGGTGCGACTTGGCGGAATGGGCGCCGTGGAGCTTCGCCTCCAGGCTGCGGTAGAGCACGTCGTGCACCAGCGAGCTCTTCCCCGAGCCCGAGACCCCTGTGACCGCCGTCAGCGTGCCGAGAGGAATATCCGCATCCACGCCCCGCAGATTGTGAAGGGTGGCGCCACGGACGCGGAGCCAGTGCGGCCCCGCCCGCCGACGGACGCTCGGAACGGCGATCCGCTTGCGTCCGCTCAGGTACTGCCCGGTGAGCGAGTCACCGGCCGTCTCCAGCGGCCCGGCGTGAACGATCTGCCCGCCGTGCTCGCCGGAACCTGGCCCCAGCTCGAGCATGAAATCGGCCTGCTGGACCGCGGCGAGATCGTGCTCCACGACGACCACCGTGTTGCCGAGGTCCCGAAGCCGCCGGAGCAGCGCGAGCAGGCGGTCGGTATCTCTCGGGTGGAGGCCGATCGAGGGCTCGTCGAGCACGTACAACGAGTCCACCAGACGGGAACCGAGGGCGTTGGCGAGGGCGATGCGCTGGGCCTCGCCGCCGGAGAGGGTGCGCGCCTGGCGGTTCAGGGTCAGGTAGCCGAGGCCGACGTCGCGGAGGTACTCGAGCCGGGCTGCGAGCTGGTCGAGAATGGACTGGGCGACGGCGCGCTCGGTGTCGCTGAGTGCCAGGCCGTCGAGCCATTCGTGCACCGCGTCCACCGATCGGGCGCTGACCGCGGCGATTGTCTCGCCGCCGATCCGCACGGCGAGGGCGTGTTCATTGAGCCGGGTGCCCAGGCAGGTAGGACAGGTGAGCGCAAGCTGATATTGCCGCAGAAAGACGCGGATGTACTGCTTGTACCGCTTCTCCTCGAGACCCTTGAGGAAGGGGAAGATGCCGAGGTACCGGCCCGACTTGCCGTGGAGCAGCGTGTGGCGGTCGGCGGCCTTGAGGCGGGACCACGCGCGGTTGGGATCGACCCCCAGTTTCCGCGCCGTTTCCAGCAGGAGGCGGCGTCGCGCTTCGTAGCGCGGCTTGGTCCACGGGTCGATGGCGCCCTCGGCCAGGCTCCGGGACGGATCCGGGACAACCAGTGATTCGTCGTACTCGAGCACCGCGCCGAACCCGTTGCACGCCGCGCACGCACCGCGCGGATTATTGAAGGAGAACAGCGCTGGTGTCGGCGCCCGTGCCTGGGTGTCGCAGCGGCTGCAGCTCGGAAACACCGTAAAGCGAAGCCGGCCGGCGTCGTGCACCGTGATCGCGACGCCTTCCCCTTCCTGGAACGCGGTTGCGAGCGCGTCCACCAGGCGGCCGCGGGCGGACGACTCGGACCGCAGGCGATCGACCACAACCAGCAGGTCGTCGGCGCGAGTCAGGTCCGTGTGGGCTGGCAATTCTTCCAAGTGCAATGCCACGCCGTCGGCGAGCAGCCGGACGAAGCCCAGCGCGCGCAGGTTCTCCACGATCGCGGCGTGGCTGTATCGCGCGGAAGCCGGGAGCGGGAAGGTGACCTGCAGCCGGCCGTCGCCGAGGGCCAGCGTCGCCCCGGCCGCCGAATCGGTCGTGTCGCGGCGGACGAGGGCACCGCAGGCCCGGCAGTACGTCGTACCGACCCGCGCCCACAGGAGGCGAAGGTAATCGTGGACCTCCGTGGCCGTGCCGACGGTGGACCGGCTCGAGACGATCGGATTGTGCTGCTGGATCGCCACGGCGGGTGGAATGCCGTCCAGCCGGTCCACGAGCGGCTTCGGCATCCGGTCCAGGAACTGCTTGGCGTACGTGGAGAGCGATTCGATATAGCGGCGCTGCCCCTCGGCATACAGCGTCTCGAAGGCAAGCGAGCTCTTGCCCGATCCCGATGGGCCGGTGATCACCACCACCGCGCGCCTCGGGAGATCGACCGTGATCCCCTTCAGATTGTTCTGACGGGCGTTGACGATGCGGATGACGGGCGGCGGCATGCGGGAAACATAGATGGGCAGATGGGCAGATGGGCGGAGGGGCGGTCACTGCCATGCAGGTTGCGGCTTACCGGTTCACCGGATCGCACTGCCCATCTGCCCATCGGCCCATCGGCCCATCCTTTATTGACGCTCCTCCCGCTTCGCCCTACGTTTCCGCCTCCATGGCCAGTCCGCTCTCCCCCAAGCTCCTCCTGCGTGGTTTCGAGCTCTTCGTCGCCATCTCCCTGCTGGGATATGGGGCGGTTCTGCTCTACGGGAATAACCTCCCCGCCTTCCTCGACGCCCTGACCCGGGTGCATTGGGGGTGGCTGCTGGTCGGCCTCGCCCTCGCGGCCATGGACTGGTTTGGCGGGGGGCTCCGGCTCTGGGTCGTGGCGCGGGAAATCCACCCGAACCCTCCGCTCAAGGGAATGATTCTGGCCGGCGGCATGAGCGCCTGGGCCGCCTACCTGACGCCACTCCAGTCGGGCGCCGCCCCGATGATGATCTATACTATGCGGCGCCACGGGGTGAGCGTCCCGGTCGCGATGACGTCCACGCTGATGACGTTCATCGCGACCGTGGCCTTCTTCGCCATCGCCGGCCCGCTGGCCATTCTCCTCGGCGCCGGTCGCTCCCTCGGCGAAAAAGGGGACGTCCTCGGCTTGTCCCTCTACGATCTCTTCCTCGGCAGCCTCGGCATCTTCGCCGGCCTCGGCGTGCTGATGGTGATTGTGATTGTCTTCCCGAAAGTGGCGCGCGACTTCATCCACCGGGTCGCGGAATGGGTCGGCCGCCGGAGCCGCCGGGTCGCGGCGCGCCTCGAAAAGCTCCAGGACGGCATCGACGAGGCGCACGGAAGCGTGGTGGCGTTCAACACGCCCCGCGGCTGGCTCGCCCTGTTCTGGGCCACGCTTCTCTCCGGTCCATCCCATGCCAACAAGCTCCTGGCGGGCTATGTGGCGCTCCGCGCCGTCGGCGTTCAGGCGCATTTCGTCGATGTGCTGCTGCTTCAGACCCTCATCACGTTTCTGCTCTATTTCGCGCCCACCCCGGGGGCGAGCGGCATCGCCGAGCTGCTGTCCGCCCTGGTGATGTCGGTGTACGTGCGGCCCGAAGTCACGCCCCTCTACACGCTCATCTGGCGTATGATCCTCAGTTACTTCACCATCGGGTTCGGATTCTTCGTCTTTTCGCACTGGGTGCGCCAGGGCATCAAGGGTCTCGATGACCCGGGAGCCGCGGCGGCGGCCGTCCCCTAGGAGCTCGCAGTGTCGATCGAGAGCCAGGAGGACGCCCTCGGGCGAGGATACGATCCGGCGCTGATGCGCCGGATGCTGGTTTACCTGCGGCCCTATCGCGGGCTGGTTGCCGTGGCGGTCGCGCTCCTGATCGTCAACGCGCTCCTCGCTCTGGTCGGGCCCGTGCTTACGCGTCAGGTGCTCGACGTCGCCGTCCCCCAGCGGGATGTCGCCCTCCTCGGCACGCTCGCCGGCCTCTACCTTGCCGCGCTGCTGCTGGAATTCGGCACCGAATACGCCCAGGGCATCCTCACGACGTTCATCGGCCAGCAGGTCATGCGGGATCTCCGCCTCGAGATTTTCGGCCGCCTGCAACGGCTCTCGATTCCGTACTTCGACCGACACCCGGTCGGGCGCCTGATGACCCGCGTGACCTCGGATGTCGAGACGCTGAACGACCTCTTCTCGTCCGGCGTGGTCGCGATCTTCGGCGACCTGTTCACCCTGGTCGCGATCATGATCCTGATGCTGGTCGCCGATTGGCGGCTTGCACTGGTTGCCTTCTCGGTCATTCCGCTGGTATGGCTGGTGGCAACGCTCTTCCGCCGGAGCGTGCGTGAGGCGTTCCGCGACATCCGCGTGCGGGTGGCGCGGCTGAACAGTTACCTGCAGGAGCAGCTGTCGGGGATGCGCGTCGTGCAATTGTTCGGCCGGGAGCCGGCATCGGCGCAGGGTTTCGACCGGGCCAATCGCGGGCACCTGGACGCCCAGCTTCGCTCGATCACCGTGTACGCCATCTTCTTTCCTGTCATCGAAATCCTGGGCGCGATCGCGGTGGCGCTGCTGCTCTGGTATGGCGGGCTCCGCAGCCTCTCGGGCACCCTGACTGTCGGCACGCTCGCCGCCTTCATCCAGCTCACGCGCCGCTTCTTCCAGCCGCTGCAGGACCTGTCGGAAAAGTTCAACATCATGCAGAGCGCGATGGCCTCGTCGGAGCGGATCTTCCGCCTGCTCGACGAGCCGGTCACGGTGGCAGATCCGGCCCGCCCAGCCGGGCTCCCGCATCCGGTGAGGGGCGAGGTCCGCTTCGAGGGAGTGTGGTTCCGGTACGATCCTGCGGGGCCGTGGGTGCTCGAGGATGTGTCTTTCACTGCGGCTCCGGGCAAGACCATCGCGTTGGTAGGGCACACCGGGGCAGGGAAGACCACCATCATCAGCCTGCTGCTCCGGTTCTACGACCCGGAACGCGGCCGGATTACGCTCGACGGCGTCGATTTGCGGCAGCTCGCGGCCGCCGAGGCGCGGCGGTGGATCGGGTACGTGCAGCAGGATCTCTTCCTGTTCACCGGCGACATCCTTCGCAACCTCCGGCTCGATGCGCCGATTCCGCCCGCGCGGGCCGAGGAAGCCGCCCGCCGCGTCGGAGCGGATCGCTTCATCGGCCGGCTTCCGGACGGCTATGGCCACGTGCTCGGAGAGCGGGGCAAGTCACTCAGCGTGGGGGAGCGGCAGCTCCTCAGCTTCGCGCGGGCCCTGGCGCTCGATCCCCGGATCCTGCTGCTGGACGAGGCCACCAGCTCCGTCGATGCGGAGGCCGAGGCCCAGATCCAGCGGGCGATCGCCGAACTCATGGAGGGGCGCACGAGCATCGTCGTGGCGCACCGGCTGAGCACGATCCTGAATGCCGACGAGATCCTGGTGCTCCACCACGGGGTCATCCGGGAGCGCGGCACTCACCGGAAGCTGCTCGCCGCGCGGGGGCTGTATGAAACCCTCTACCAGCTGCAGTTGAAGGGGCAGGTGGCGTAGGAGGGCGGACGCCCTTCTTGCTTGCGCCCGCCCGCTTTGACGGGATAGCTTTTCGGTCCCCGTACCTATTCATGCACCGAGGCGGATGATACAGCTGGAATTGGGCGGCCAACGCTGGCCCCTTGCCGCGGGTGAGACCATCATCGGGTCGGCCCCGGCGGCCGCCGTGTGCCTGGAGGCACCGGGGGTCCTGCCGAGCCACGCGGTGCTCCGCGTGCTGCCCGACGGCCATGCGGCCATCCGCCTCGCGACACCGGAAGCCCTGGTCCTGGTGAACGGCGTTCGGCTGGGTGCCGACCCGGTGCCGCTGCTGCACGGCGACAAGATCCAGGTGGGCAGCCAGGAGCTCGTTGCGGTGGAGGAGCGAATCGCCGGCCGAACCCAGGTGGCGGACGCCGGCGCCCTGGCGGCCGCCACCGCGGGGAGCGCTCCGCTCGCAGGAGGTGGCGTCACCGGACCGATGCAGGGCGGCCGGCTGGTGAGTCTGACGGACGGTCGCGAGTATCGGGTGGGTGAAGGGCCGCTCGTCTTCGGGCGCGATGCCGCCTGCGACGTGGTCATCGAGTCCACCGATGTCTCCCGCCGCCACGCCTTCATCAAGAACAGCAGCGAGGGATACCTGCTCGAGGACACCAGCTCCAACGGTGTGCTGGTGAACGGAGTGCGCATCGAGGGCCGGCGGGTCCTGAAGCGTGCGGACGTGATTCGAATGGGACCGGCCGAGTTCCGGTTCTACGCCGAGGCGGCGCCGATGCCGCCCACACCTCCGCCGGGCGCGGCGCACCGGCTCTACGACACGGTGCACGGGATGCCGGCGATGGTGCCGGCCCTCGCATCGCCCCCGACCTCGCCGCCGCCGCTGGCCACCATCCTGGTGCGGACCGGCGGGCTGCGCGGGCAGCGGCTGCCGATCCGCGCTCCGGTGGTGAACGTCGGGCGCGCGGAGTACAACGACCTCGTGCTGGCCGAGGAAAGCGTCAGCGCGGCACACGCGAAGCTCCTCCGCAAGGAGGAAGTCTGGACCCTCACCGACCTCGATTCCACGAACGGCACGTTCGTGGACGGCGATCGCATCCGGGGCGAGGTGCCCCTGGTGCCCGGTTCCACCATCCGGTTCGGCGATGTCACGGTGCTGTTCGATCCGTCGGAAGGGGCCCCGGAGGCCCCGTTTGCCGGGGGCACCAAGGTCGTCGGCGCGGTGCAAATCCCCAAGACGCCGGTGACGCGTCGCGAGGAGGCGCCCGCGCCGCGGCCACGTCGCCCGCCCGCCCGGCCACCGGCTCCGCCGCCCCGCGAGGGAATGCCGGGTTGGGTGCTCCTGCTCCTGGTGGCCGCGGTCGTCGCGGTCGTTCTCTTCCTGATTCGCCGCTGACGAGGCCCCGTGCACTTCTCCTGCGCTGCCCGCACTGATGTCGGCGTGGTCCGATCCGGCAATGAGGACAACTACCTCATGCTGTCCGACCGCGGGGTGTTCATTGTCGCGGACGGAATGGGCGGCCACGCCGCGGGCGAGGTGGCGAGCGAGATGGCGGTGCGGATCATTTCCCGGGAAATCGGCTCATTGCGTGGCGTCACGGACGAGCAGGCGGGCGAACGGATCCAGCGCGCCATCGTCTCCGCCAATGAGGCCATATTCGAACGCACGCTGTCGGAGCACGACAAGCGCGGCATGGGCACCACGACGACTGTGCTGGCGCTGCTTCCGGGCCGCTACCTGGTGGGCCAGGTCGGCGACAGCCGGGCCTACCTGCTCCGCAATGGCACCTTCCTCCAGCTCACCAAGGATCACTCGTACGTCCAGGAACAGGTGGACGCAGGGCTCCTGACGCCGGAGCAGGCCCGGGTGCACCCGTACAGCAATGTGATCACCCGGTGCGTGGGTGCTGGGAGCGAGGTCGTTCCCGATCTCTACTTCGGCACCCTCAATGCCGGTGATGTGCTCCTGCTCGCATCGGACGGACTCACCGGGATGCTCGAAGACGAGCAGCTGGTGCGCATCCTGGAGGCCGGCGAGGGGCCCCAGAGCTGGGTGGACCGCATGATCGCGGAGGCCAACCGGCGCGGCGGCCTGGACAACATCACCGCGATCATCGTCAAGATCGAGGAAGTCAGCTGAACCTCGCCTCGACCTCCCCCCGGGGCAGCACGATCACCTGCATCACACCCTCCAGCCGTTCCGACGCGCGCCCGTCCGTGAATACCCGGAGCCGCCGCGCGCTCTGGTAGAGCTCGGCCGCGACCCGTGGGAGGCCAAGCTGTCCCGCGCGCCCCTCGTCGGTGAGCCGCTCGATGGCGCCAGAACGGGTCCGGAGCGGCAGGTCCACGCCGAGCATCGAGGATCGCTCGGGGAAGTCGAGCAGCAGCTGCCCTGCCTTGAGCCCAGAGGCGGCCGCCAGCGCGTCCTCCACCCGCTCCACGAGGTCCGGGTCCTCCCACACCCACGGCTGCACGTCCGCGGGAACGTCGCTGGCCGGCAGGTCGAGCGCTCGCTTGTAGAGCCGGCGGCCGTGCACCCGGCCGGCGAGACCCGTCGGGTCACGTTCCAGCAGCAGCGCCATCAGGCCGCCATCGGTCGTCTCGGCGATGCGCGCCGGCTCGAGCGCCCCGGCTGCCACGGTCTTCCGCACCGCGCGCTTGAACATGCAGGTGGCGCTCCGCACCGCGTGGTGCCAGTACACATTGCGGTACATCTGGTACTTGGCGAAGAGAAGCGACTCGAGCGCGCTGATCCCCTTCTCGTGCACGCCGATCTCCCACCTGCCTCCGGCTTCGACGAGCGTGAGCGAGGCCACCAGCCGCTCGACGTCCACCGATCCATACGGCACCCCGCACATCCGTGCGTCACGGCTCAGGTACTCGATCTTATCGAGATCCAGCGAGCCGCTGATGAGTCCCTGCAATGGGCTGGTGCTCCGGCCGCGGATCAGGGCTCCGATCCGCTCAGCCAGGTCGGGCCCTCCGAGCCGGCGGAGGACCTCGCCCAGCTCGTCCCGGTCGAGCTTGGCGACGCCGAGCCGCTCGTGGTGGAGGAACCCGGCTTCTTCCAGTGCGTGGGAGAAGGGGTAATGGCCGATGTCGTGGAGCAGCGCTGCGAGCCGGGCCGCGAGGCGTTCGTCCTCGGAAACGGGCGACAGCTCCTCGCGCTCGGCGAGGGCTGTCAGCGCGGACTTGGTGAGATGATAGGCGCCGAGCGCGTGCTCGAACCGGGAGTGGGTGGCGCCGGGATAGACGAGGAATGCATGGCCGAGCTGGCGAACGTAGCGGAGCCGCTGAACGGCCGGCGTATCGAGCACCTGCAGCGCCGCCCCGTCCAGCCGGATGTTGTCCCACAGCGGGTCGCGGACGACCTCGAACCGGGCAGTCAGGGTCCCGCCGCCGCCACCGCCTTGTCCACCTGGGCGGCATACTGCGTGAAGTTGTCGCGGAACATCTTGGCGAGCTTCTTCGCCTGCGCGTCATAGGCCGCCGCATCCTTCCACGTGCCGCGCGGATCGAGCACGTCCGCGGGGACGTCGGGCACCGCGACGGGCACCTCGAAACCGAACACCGGGTCCTTCCGGGTGGCCACCTTGTCGAGCGCGCCAGAGAGTGCGGCGCGGACCATCGCCCTCGTGTAGCCGAGCTTCATCCGCGAGCCGGAGCCGTAGGCGCCGCCGGTCCATCCGGTATTGACCAGCCAGACCCGCGCGCCATGCCGGGAGATCTTCTCGCCGAGCAGCTTCGCATAGACGCCAGGATGCCGGGGCAGGAATGGCGCCCCGAAGCAGGCCGAGAAGGTGGCCGAGGGCTCGGTGACCCCCCGCTCGGTACCCGCGACCTTCGCGGTGTAGCCGGACAGGAAGTGGTACATCGCCTGCTCGGCGGTGAGCCGCGCAATGGGTGGCATCACGCCGAAGGCGTCGGCCGTCAGGAAGACGATGTGCTCGGGATGACCGCCCTGGCCGCCCGGCTGGTAGTTCGGGATGTACTCGATCGGATAGCTGGCGCGGGTGTTCTCGGTGAGCTTGTCGGAGTCGAAGTCCGGCGACCGGAGCACTGGATCGAGCACCACATTCTCGAGCACCGTGCCGAACATCTGCGTGGCGGCGTAAATCTCCGGCTCGCCGCTCGCGCTGAGCCGGATCACCTTCGCGTAGCAGCCTCCCTCGAAATTGAACACCCCGCGATCACTCCATCCGTGCTCGTCATCGCCGATGAGCTGTCGGGTCGGATCGGCCGAGAGGGTCGTCTTGCCGGTGCCGGAGAGGCCGAAGAAGATCGCCGTATCGCCGTCGGGACCGATGTTGGCGGAGCAGTGCATGGGGAAGACGCCCTGGGCGGGGAGCAAGTAATTCAGCACGGTGAAGATGGACTTCTTCAGCTCGCCCGCATAGCGGGTACCGCCGATCAGAATCATCCGCCTCGCGAAGCTCAGCACGATGAACGTGCCGGAGAGCGTGCCGTGGCGGGCGGGGTCGGCCTGGAATTCCGGGGCGTGGAGGACGGTGAAGCCGGGCTGGAATGTCGCCAGCTCCTCGGGCGCCGGACGGATGAACATGTTCCGGACGAAGAGCATGTGCCATGCGTTCGGGCTCACGAACCGGACCGGGAGGCGGTAGGCCGGGTCCGCGCCGCCGAACAGGTCCTGCTGGAAGAGCTCCTGGTCCTCGAGGTGGGCCTGCACGTCTTTGTGCAGCAGGTCGAAATGGGCGGACGAGAGCCGGGCGTTCTTCTCCCACCAGATGTGGGAAGCGCATTCCGCCTCTTCGACGACGAACTTGTCCTTGGGCGAGCGGCCGGTGTGTGGCGTCGTGATCGCCGTGAAGGCTCCGCGGTCGGTCAGCTCGCCTTCCTGCCGCCGGACGGCGTGTTCCACCAGGTTTGCGGGACTCAGGTTCGCGTGGATCCGCGTCATGATCGTCGTGCTCATTGGCTCCGAAGGCGCCGTGGCGCCCACCATTCGGGGAATCGTCTCTGGGCTAGGCGGGGCCTCCCGTTCTGGCGGCCGCCCGTGCCCGCTCCTGCGCGTCTACCACGGCGATGATCGCCAGGTTCACGATCTCGTCGACGGTGGATCCGCGCTGCAATACATGGATCGGCGCCCCCATCCCGACCAGAATGGGGCCGATCGCCTGGGCGCCGCCCAACCGGCTGAGCAGTTTGTAACAGATGTTGCCCGCGCCCAAGTCAGGAAAGATCAACACATTGGCCTTCCCCGGCAACCGACTGAACGGATAGTAGCGTTTCAGCACACTTTCGACGATGGCGGTGTCCGCCTGCATCTCGCCGTCCAGCGCAAGCTCAGGATGGCGCTCGTGGAGGAGGTGTACAGCCTCCCACACCTTCTGCGACGCCGCGTGCTTGGCCGAGCCAAAGTTGGAGAACGATAGCATTGCCACCCGGGGCTCGATCCCGAGATGCTGGACGAAAGCGGCCGTCGCCAGGGCGATCTCCGCCAGCCGGGTGCTGTCGGGCTCGATATTGACCGTGCAGTCGGCGAAGAACAGGACCTCTGTCTGGAAGACCATCATGTAGATGCCGGCGACGGCCTTGCCGGGCTCCGCGCCGACGACCCTGAGCGCGGGCTTGATCGCGTCAGAGTAGTGCTGGTTCTCGCCACCGACCAGCGCGTCGGCGTCTCCCAACGCCACCATCGCCGCGCCGAAGTAGGCCGGCTGCTGCATCCGGCGCTTGGCCTCGCCGAGGGCGATCCCGCGCCGCTTCCGGCGCTGCCAGAGGTATTCCTCATACTTCGGCAGGTTCGGCGAGGTGGCCGGGTCCACGATTTCCATTCCGTCGAGCGTCATCCCGAGCTCGGCCGCGCCCGCCTCGATCTCCCGTTTGGGCCCGATCAGGATGGGGAGTGCCGTTCCCTCATCCCGGAGGATGCGCGCCGCGCGGAGCACGCGGACGTCCTCCCCGTCGGTCATTGCGAGCCGCTTGCGGTCCGCCGCCGCACGGTCGCTCAGGACGCGCATCACCGCGCGTCCGCGGCTCTGGCGGGACTCGAGGGTCGCGCGGTATTCGTCGAGGTCGAGCATCTCGGTCGCGGCGCCGCTCGCGATGGCCGCCCACGCGACGGCCGGTGCCACCCACAGGAGCACCCGCGGATCGAACGGTTTCGGGATCAGGTACTCCCGGCCGAACCGGAGCTGCTCCAGCCCATAGGCGCGCAGCACCACCTCGGGCACGTCCTCGCGCGCCAGCGAGGCGAGCGCTCGTGTCGCCGCCATCTTCATCTCCTCATTGATCGCGCGCGCGCGGACGTCGAGCGCGCCCCGGAAGATGAACGGGAATCCCAGGACGTTGTTGACCTGGTTGGGGTAATCCGTGCGGCCGGTTGCGATCACGGCATCCGGCCGGACTGCGCGAACCTCCTCCGGCATGATCTCCGGGTCCGGATTCGCCAGCGCGAAGACCAGGGGATCGCGAGCCATCCGGGCGATCTCCTCCGCGGCAACCGCCTTCGCCGTGGAGAGTCCGACGAACACATCCGCGCCGATCAGTGCGTCGGCTCTGGACCGGAGTCCGCTGACGTGCGCGAAGCGGCGCTTGTAGGGGTCGAGGTCCGTCCGCCCGTCATGCACAACGCCGCCCTTGTCCACCAGGGTGATGTTCCGGCGCTGGACACCGAGACGCACATAGTGCTCTGCCGTGGCGATCGCGGCCGCGCCGGCACCGAGGAAGACACAGCGCACCTCGCCGATGTCCTTCTGGACCACTTCGAGCCCGTTCAGCAGCGCCGCGCCCGAGATGATCGCGGTTCCGTGCTGGTCGTCGTGGAACACGGGAATCGACAGCGTCTCGCGGAGCCGTTCCTCGATCGCGAAACAGTCGGGTGACTTGATGTCCTCGAGATTGATCCCACCGACGGACGGCTCGAGCGCCTGGCAGAAGCGGACGACCTCGTCCACGGTCGCGGCGTTGATCTCGAGGTCGAAAACGTCGATGTCGGCAAAGGTCTTGAAGAGGACTCCCTTGCCCTCCATGACCGGCTTGCCCGCGAGGGGGCCGATGTCACCGAGGCCGAGGACCGCGGTGCCATTCGACACCACGGCGACCAGGTTTCCCCGCGCTGTATAGCGGTAGGCATCTTCGGGCCGCTCCTGGATGGCGAGGCACGGCTCGGCGAC
>DASTCF010000079.1:0-4983 GCA_035711365.1 Gemmatimonadales bacterium | reverse complement strand
GGATCCCACGCGCCCTGCCACAGGTGGCCCGCGAGCAGAAGCCGATCGAGATAGGCGGCGAGATTCCCTTCGGGTGTGAGCACCCCGGGCCCGAACCCCGGCACGGGCACCAGCTCCAGCAACGCCCAGTATCCAAGCAGGGACGCTGCCGCGAGCATCCGGCGCGCCCCGGGCCCGAAGCCGACGTAGATCCACGCCGTGAGCAGGTACACGGCGCCAATCCGCTGGAGGACGCCGGGAATGCGGATGGTGGCCAAGTCGTATTTCGGAAATCCGCTCAACAGCAAGCCGAGCGCGATGATGATTACGCCACGGAGCAGCGCCTTCCGGAGAAGTTGCGGGCCGCTGGCGCCCTCCCGTTCGCGCCGCGCGAACGCCACAATGATCGATACGCCGACGATGAAGAGGAAGAACGGAAAGATGAGATCCGTCGGCGTCCAGCCATTCCATTCCGCGTGGGCGAGCGGCGGGTAGACATGCGACCAGCTCCCGGGGTTGTTCACCAGGATCATCGCCGCGACGGTGAGGCCGCGGAACGCGTCCAGCGCGCGGATGCGCCCGATCACCACGGGCGGCGGCCGGCGCTCAGGCGCGTGATCCCAGGCTCAGAGGGCGGACGTACAGTGCGCGCATTTGCGGGCGGCGACCGGTACGGCCATCAGACAATAGGGACACTCGCGTGTGGCGGGAGCGGCGGCCGGCGCTTCCTTCTTGTGCAGGCGATTGAGCGCCCGGACCATCATGAAGATCGCCGCCGCGACGATCAGAAACACGACGATTGTGTTGATAAACGGGCCGTAGTTCAGTGTGGCCGCGCCGGCGGCCTTCGCCTCCGCGAGGGACGCGTACGGCCCGGCTGCCTTCGCGCCGTCCTTGAGAACGAGAAAGAGATTGGAAAAGTCGACCCGGCCTATCGCCAGGCCCACGACGGGCATGATGACGTCGTTGACCAGGGAATCCACAATCTTGCCGAACGCAGCGCCGATGATGACGCCGACTGCCAGGTCCACGACATTGCCCCGCATGATGAATGCCTTGAAGTCCTTCAGCATGCCAGCCTCCTCAGGGGGGGAGAATGCGATGCGCGCCGAGCCCGTGAGGACCCGGCGCGCATCTCACTTCAGGTGATTACTGCGTCCGCCGGAGTTCAACCCGACGGTTGTTGGCACGGCCCTCCGCGGTCGCATTGGTATCGACCGGGCGGTCCTCGCCATAGCCCTTCGCGGTAAGCATGTCCGCCGGGACCCCCTTGCTCACGAGATACGCCTTGACGGATTCCGCGCGGGCCTGGGAGAGGCGAGCGTTGTACGCGCGGGAGCCGACGTTGTCGGTGTGACCGGCAACTTCAACCTTGACGACGGCACCTGGCACCATCAGGCCATGGAACCGCTCCGCCATCCGGTCCAGAATCTCCTTCGACTCAGGCGTGAGATCCGCCTTGTTGGTGGCGAAGGTCACCCCTTGCAGGACCAGCGTCGTCTGACCGGGCTGGAAGAGCGCCGGGCAGCCGGACGCATCAACGGTCGTGCCTGCGGGGGTGTTCGGGCAACGGTCAGCGTTGTCCATCACGCCGTCGCCGTCGCTGTCCGTCGGGCAGCCCTTCGCGTCAACCGGGGTGCCGGCCGGCGTGTCGGGGCACTGATCGACGCCGTCGAAGACGCCGTCCTTGTCCTGGTCGGTCGGGCAGCCGTTGGCATCGACCTTGACACCGGCCGGGGTGTTCGGGCAGCGGTCGGACGGATCCATGACGGTATCGTTGTCCTGGTCCGAGCAGCCGTTGGCGTCCACCTTGGCGCCGGCCGGAGTGTTCGCGCACTGGTCGCGATCATCGGTCACGCCATCGCCGTCCGCGTCCTTGGGCAGCGAGCAACCGTTGGCATCAACCGCATCACCCACGGGGGTGTTCGGGCAGAGGTCGGCCTTGTTCACGACGCCGTCGCCATCCGCATCCTTCGGCGGGAACTTGCCGATTATGAAGGTCAACATGGCGTCCGCGCTGATATCCATGCGATCGCCGGAGGCGCCCTTGTAGCCCTCGGCCACGGAGTTGGAAATGAAGTCGGCGATGGCGTCGAACCGGATGTGCACGTGACCGCCCGTCCCGAACCGGAGGCCGAGCAACCCATGCGGGCCGCCGTCGGTGTCTTCGCCGAACAGGTCCTTGGCGTCACCATTCCACATGTTGTACGTGTAGCCGCCGCCAAGCACCAGGCCGAAGGCGTCCGACAGCTGCGGATTCCACGTCAGGCGGGCGCGGAGGGGAATGTGATCAATATCAACACCGGGGAGCGTGTCACCCTCGGGCTCGGTCTGGAACCAGAAGGCGTCACCTTCAAGGGAGAACCCCTTCGCGAAGAAAATGCCGAGCCGGGCGCCCGGCCCGACGCCCGGATCGTGTACCTCGTGCTCTTTGTCGTACCAGATGGTGCCGCCACCCAAGCCCAACTCAAGGTGGCCGGCACGCTGCGCCGACGCGGGCACAGCCAAGAGCAGCGCGCCGGCCGCGTAAAGAACGGAGAGCTTACGGTTCATGAAAGGCTCCTGGAAGAGTTGATCAGAGCGCTGAGCAGGCCAAGGACTCCGGGGACCGCCGCGGCTTGGCGATCACGCTAGAGATTAGGCGAGAAAGTAACACGCGCAAGGGCAAGGGGCTATCCCGCCCGGGAGATCGGGATTCCGACCCCCGGGACCGGGTGGGAGGTCACCGCATACCCCCGATTGACCGTCACCGGGGGCCAAGCCATCATGCACCGGGGGTGGGTGGACCCTTCCCGGAGGAGGCCGGCGATCGTATGGGTGGACAAGGCACGGGACCGACCCGGCCCCAGGAAGACCTGGGATTCGGCGGCGTGGTGATCCAGCGGTCGCGGGGGCGTTTCCTTCACCGCGACGGGACGCCGAGTGCGCGGAAATACGGGCTGGGACGGCAGGCCCTCTCCAGGGGGTACCTGCGCGCGCTGGCCGCGCCCTGGCCCACCTTCCTGACCTGGACCGCGGGCCTGCTCCTGCTGGTCAACGGGGTCTTCGCGCTGGGCTATCTCGCCCTGGGCCCTGCGCTGGCCGGCACCGACGCACTCCGGGTCGGGGATCCTTTTCTTGGGGCCCTGTACTACAGTATCGGAGTCTTCACCTCGCTCGGCACCGGTCCCGTGTATCCTGTGGGCGAAACCGCGATCTGGTTATCGATTCTCGAGACGCTCGCAGGCCTCCTGGTAGTGATCTGTCTCATCGGAGTGATGTTGGCGAGGATGACCCGGCCGAGGGCCAGCATCAGGTTCACCCATTCCGCCGCGGTCGCTCCCTACGATGGCGGCAGGGGGTTCATGTTCCGGCTGGTCAATCAGAGTCCCGCCGAGCTGTTCGAGGTATCGGCGCAGGTGACGCTCGCGTGGTTTGAGGAGGTGGATGGCCGGCGCGAGCGCCGGTTCCATCCGCTCAGCCTGGAGCGGCCATCGGTCGAGTTCTTCACGCTGCACTGGACGGTCGTGCACCCGATCACCTCGGACAGCCCGCTGGCGGGAGTCACCCCCGAACGGCTGCGGGATGCCGAGGCCGAATTCCTCGTCCTGATCACATCGCTGGAGTCGACCTTCTCGACCCGGGTGGTTTCGCGGACGTCCTACATTTGGGAAGAAGTTCGGTGGGATGCCAGGTTCGCAGACGTGTTCGTGGATTCGCCCGACGGGGTGATCACCATCGATGTCGAGCGACTGGATCGACTGGATCGGCTTCCTGAGGGGACGACCCGGACCCCGGCAACCTCGGAGAACGGCTCCACAGCGGCGACCGTGCAGCGCGGTTAGCGCTCCTCACCGGCGCCCAGCCGGATCGCTTCGACGTCGAGCTCGCGCTCGAGCTGGAACAGAACCTCGTCACTGATGGCGCCCTCATCGCGGAGCCGGACCACTGCCCGCCGCTCCGCGCGCAGCAACTCCGCCCGCAGGCGGATGGACGTATCCGATCGTGCCTGACCGGGTGTCGCGAGCCGCTCCGCCTGGTTCCGCCGGCGGTATTCCTCCCGCAGTTGCACCACCTCGTCGGCCGGTACCCACGCCTCATCCGCCAGGTCTTCGAGCCGTTCGAGTCCGTTGCGCAGCGCCTCCCGGCGCGCGTGAAGCTGTTCCACGAGCGGAAGGGGGTCGTCGGCAAACTGCAGCTTCCGGATCAACGGTGCCAGCGTCAGCCCCTGGATGACCAGCGTGGCGAGTATCACGCCCAGGGTGATAATGAGAATCTCGGCACGGTACGGGAACCTCGAGCCATCGGCCAGTGCAGTCGGGAGGGCGAGCGCGGCCGCGAGCGAGACGATGCCACGCATGCTGGTCCAGGCGACCAATCCGACGCCCTTCGGGTTGGGTGGGGGGTCGCGCTGGCGGAGGCGCGGGCTCGCCCATCGGGGAAGGTAGGTCGCGACCGGCACCCAGATCAGCCGGAGCAGGATGACAATCAGGCTTACCGCCAGGGCGAGCCAGCCGGCCCGGAAGAGCGTCGCGGGCGCGGTGGATTCCACCAGGTCCCCGAATTGAATCCCAAGCAGTACGAAGATGAGCCCGTTGACCACGAAGATCAGGACCTCCCACACCGCTCCGGTGTTGATGCGCGTCAGCGGTGAAACCACCGTCGAGAAGTGCTGCCGCAGGTAGAGTCCCCCGGCCACACAGGCAAGTACCGCCGAAACGTGAAGCAGCTCCGCCGCGATCCAGGCCGAGTATGGCGCGAGTAACGTCACCAGCCCCAGGGCGACCGGGTCGTTCACGCGGCGGGCGATGGCGACGATCAGCCACGCGATCATCAATCCGACCAGGACGCCGACGGTCGCGTCGATGAAGAAACGGACGACCGTCTCCCCCAGGCTGAAGTGGCCGGTCACCGCCGCGAGCACGGCAGTCCGGTACAGGACCAGGGCGGAGGCGTCATTCACGAGGCTCTCGCCTTCAAGGATGACAACGACGCGGCGGGGAACCGGCAGCCGCTTGATGATGG